>VBFG01000023.1 GCA_005882635.1 Chloroflexota bacterium
CTGCCGGAAGGCGCGGACGGGCCGACGGGCGGACAATGATGGCGCCGCCCGCGTGCCGCTCACGAACCCGAGGCGCTTGCCGTGAAGTCCCTTCTCGCCGCCGTGGTCGTCCTCACCCTGGCCGGCTGCGGGTCGACCAGCGTTCCCCCGTCGTCTGCGCCGGGTCCGGCCGCCCAGTCGCCGTCCGTCGCGTCGGCGCCCAGCTCGGCCGCCCCATCGGTCGCCGCCAGCGAGCCCGCCCCATCCACGCCGGCCGCCAGCGCGGTGACCGAGAGCCCAACCCCGTCGATCGACCCGGCCGACTTCGTCGCCACGATCGACAACGCCTGGTTCCCGCTCATCCCCGGCACGTCCTGGACCTACCAGGGCGTGAAGGACGGCGAGAAGGCGATTGACGCCGTGACCGTCACCCGCGATACGAAGATGGTCGCCGGGGTCGCCTGCGTCGTCGTCCACGACGAGCTGAAGGTCGCCGGCGAGCTCGCCGAGACAACGGACGACTGGTACACCCAGGATCGCGACGGCAACGTGTGGTACTTCGGTGAGGCGACCCAGGAGCTCGAGGGCGGCAAAGTCACGAGCACCGAGGGATCGTGGGAGTCGTCGGTCGACGGCGCCGTGCCCGGGATCTTCATGCCGGCCAAGCCCGAGATCGGCTACTCGGGGCTGCAGGAGTTCTATGCGGGCCATGCCGAGGATCGGTTCGTCGTGCTGCTGACCGGGCGCAACGTCAAGGTCCCCGCCGGCTCCTACAGGGACGTGATGATCACGGCCGAGTGGACCCCTCTCGAGCCGGCCGTGCTGACCGAGAAGGCCTACGTCAAGGGCATCGGCGAGATCCGCGAGGCGGACGTCGCCGGCGGCGACGAGAAGCAGGAGCTGGTCAAGACGACCGCGGGATAGAGGCCGATCCCTAGAGCGCCCCCTCGTAGGCCTGCTCGCCGTGGATCGACTCGTCGAGGCCGGCGGCCTCCCCCGCCTCGTCGACCCGGACCTTCGTGATGCGGTCGATGAGCCAGAGCATCCCCCAGGTGAACGCGAACGCCCAGATCACCGCGAGGACGACGGCGCCGACCTCGGCGACGAAGAAGCCGGGGTTGCCCGAGAGCAGCCCATCGGCCCCGGCCGGGTTGAACGTCTTCGTCGCAAAGAGTCCGAGCATGATGATCCCGAGTGAGCCGCCGACGCCGTGGACGCCCCAGACGTCGAGGGCGTCGTCGAGGCGGAGCCGATTCTTGAGGGCGACCGCCCCGTAGCAGACCGCGCCCGCCGCGCAGCCGATGATCACGGCCGTCACCGGCGAGACGTAGCCGGCGGCCGGCGTGATCGTGGCCAGACCGGCGACCGCGCCGGTCAGGAGACCGAGGAACTTCGGCCGGCCAGTCCGCTGCCAGTCGATCGCCAGCCAGACCATTGCCGCGAACGACGCGGCGAGGTCCGTGTTGAGGAACGCGACCGCCGTGGTCGAGTCGACCCGGAACTCGCTGCCGGCGTTGAAGCCATACCAGCCGAACCACAGCAGGCCGGTGCCCAGGGCGACGAGCGGGATGCTGTGCGCGCCGCCATCCTCGCCGCGTCGCCGCCCGACATACAGCACGGATGCCAGAGCGGCCACGCCGGCGATCGCGTGGACGACGATCCCGCCGGCGAAGTCCAGGACCCCGCGCTCCGCGAGGAACCCGCCGCCCCAGATCATGTGGACGAACGGGAAGTAGACGAGGAGGAGCCAGCCGGTCAGGAACAGCATGTACGCCTTGAAGGTGACCCGGTTGGCGAAGGCTCCCGTGATCAGGGCCGGCGTGATGATCGCGAACATCATCTGGTAGGCGATGAAGACGATCAGCGGGATCGTGTCGTTCAACGGCGACGGCGACGCCAGGGTGACCCCGTTGAGGAACGCCATGTTCAGGTCGCCGACGATGCCGCCCTTGCCGCCGCTGAAGCACAGCGAGTAGCCGACGACGAACCAGAGGACGGTCGTCCAGCCCATCGAGACGTAGCTCTGGATCATGATCCCGAGCACGTTCCGGCGGCTGACGAGGCCGCCGTAGAAGAACGCCAGCCCGGGGGTCATCAGCATGACCAGGCTCGAGCACAGCAGCATGAAGCCCGTGTTGCCCGTGTCCAGGTTCGGCACGATCCGAGTCCCTCCTCTGCGTCGCTGACCGTCTCAGAGCGTCGTGGCGTCCGCTCCGGTCCGGGAGGCCCAGTAGGCGCGCCAGCCGCCGTACGAGCTGATGTCCGGATGCTGCTCGGCGAGCTCGCGCGGGAACAGGATTCCCGGCACGACGCGGCCGTCCGACAGGCTGACCGGGCCGCGGTACAGGCCAGGTGGCTCCCCGGCTTCGACCCGCCGCCAGACGTCGTCCGGGAGGCGGTAGATCTCGCCCGGAACGGAGACGCCGCCTTCGGCGACGTGGTACATCCCGGGATGGACGTCGCCGATGGAGTGGATCCGATACGTCGGCGCGGTCCGGGCCTCTTCGATGAACTCGGCGCCGTCGAGGTTCGCGTGCAGGGCGAGGCCCCGCATCAGGGTTCCGTTGACGAACAGCAGCTCCGCAGCCACGGTCCCTCCTGTGTGGAACAGCCGGGCGGCTCGGGGACCGCCCGGCTGTCGGAGTGTTCCGTCAGGCCGGCGCCCCTGAGGGCTCGGCGTCCGGCGGCGTCATGATCGCCTCGCGGAGCTCCGCTGCGGTGGCGTGTCCCTCGCGGTAAGCGACGGCCCAGATCACCGCCGCGCCGAGGAGGTATCCGATCCAGACCTGATTCGGGGCGACGATGGTCCAGCCGCTGCCGCTCGACTGGAAGATCAGCCCGGCCGGGTTGTGGATCAACCCGACGAAGGCAAGGATCGCGGCGATGACCGAGTAGACGATGGCCCGGCTGTAGTGCTTGTCGATCACGAAGACGGCGATCGCGCCGAGCATCAGACCGGCGAGAACGGCGCCGGCGCCGAGGATCGCCATCCCGCTGTACAGCACGCCGTTGTTCTCGAGCGCGGCCTCCCCGATCGTGCCCGCGGTCGTTCCGGCGGAGTTGAGGGCACCGTCGACGAGGGTTCCCGCCCATTGGGCGATGTTCGGGATCAGGGCGAGGACGATCGCCGGCGCGTACTTCGCCTTCGATGTCTGGAATGCCTGTGACCCGATGACGAGGCCGATGAAGAGCAGGATCGGGAACAGGGCCGCCTGCGGGACGACCGCCAGGAACAAGCCCGTGATGCCGAAGAAGCAGATCAGGGCGATGACCACGCCGGTCGCCAGCGAGTAGCCGATCCGGCCGCCGACGGCCTTCCAGCCAGGATGGCCGATGTACACGGCCGGCGGGAACGGGCTGCCGAGGAACGAGCCGACGACGGCGCCGATGCCGTCGGCGAGGAGGATGTTGCGGAGGTTGTAGTTGTCGCCCGCCGCCGAGGCGCTCTCGACGTTGTTCATCCCCTCGGTGAAGTTATAGACGCCGAGCGGGATCGCCGTCGCGAGAAGCGGCGCCACGTCCGTTAGCCCACTGATCACCTCGGTCCCGGGACGCGGCAGGTGGATGCCGAACTGGGCGAACGAGTCGCCGACGGCCTTCGGATCGAGGCCGTGCCAACCGAAGACGAAGTACGACAGCCAGCCGATGACGGTCCCGACGACGATCGCGGCCAGGCCGCCCGGGATCCCGAACGGTAGCCGCACGCCGGCGGTCCATGAGAGCAGGACGATTGCGAACGTCGCGAGAGCGATCCAGGCGGCATCCCACATGTGGAACGCCGCGCTCATCGAGATGAACGCGACGGAAATGCCCGCGAGCGTGCCGAGCATCGCGGCGCGCGGCGTGTACCGTCGGATCGTCGGCCCGATGAAGGCGCCGATCAGGACGACGATGCCGATGAAGAACGCCCAGGCCAGGCCGGCCTCCCAGGCCTTGAGCACGTCGCCGTTCGTCTTGATGACGACCGGCAGCATGATCACGAACGTCACGAAGAAGTAGTGCGGGACGCTGGGGCCGTACGGCATGGCGGCGACGTCGTCGCGGCCTTCCTTGCGAGCGAGCCGGTAGGCGAGATAGGCGTAGTACAGGTTGCCGATCGGCAGGGCGATCCCGAGCGCGGGCAGGATCCGCCCGTAGACGATGTCATTCGGGAGCTTGATCACGAACAGGACGAGGCTCGACAGGACGAGCACGTTCAACAGGACATTCGTCCCGAGCCCGAAGAATGCGTTCCAGTCTCCGGGGACCCAGAGACGCGGCTTGTAGGCGCTGGATTGCTGCTGCATCGATTCCTCCACTCCACCTCGTTCCGTTGGGCCGCGCGATCAGTCAGACAACGGCCGCTCCCGCCGCAGCCGGCTGCTTGCCGGTTGCGGTCGCCAGGGCTCGGAGGAACCGCTCCGAGTCGCTGACCCAGCCGAAGATCCCGCCCTGGGCCTTGATCATCTCGAGCGCAACTCGCTGGAACTCGGGAAAGTACGAGCCGACCGCGTCCGAGAGGACGAGGGCGTCGTAGCCACGGTCGTTCGCTTCGCGGACGCTCGTGTGGACGCAGACCTCGGTCGTGACGCCGCAGACGACGAGCTGTCGGATCCCCTTCATCTTCAGGATCGCGTCGAGGTCCGTGGCGTAGAAGGCACCCTTACCGGGCTTGTCGACAACCGGCTCGCCGTCGATCGGGTAGACCTCCTCGACGATGTCGTGGCCGAGCTCGCCGCGGACGAGGATTCGGCCCATCGGGCCGACGTCCCCGATCGTGATCTTGCCCCTGCCGCGGACCTTCTTCGACGGCGGCAGGTCCGACAGGTCCGGCCGATGGCCTTCCCGGGTGTGGATGACGAACAACCCGGCGTCGCGCCACGCCCGCAGGACCCGCTCCGCGGGCGGCAACGCCTTGAGCAGCGGCGACGTGTCGTTGCCGAGCGCCTCGCCGAAGCCACCCGGATACACGAAGTCGCGCTGGAAGTCGATCATCAGCAGCGCGGTCGTTGCCGGCTCGAACTCGAAGCCATACGGCTCTGCGTCGACGGTCGCCATGCGTGTCCTCCTCTGGTCCATCACGTCGTCACGGGAGCGGGGATCGGGTCCGGGACGATGCGGGTCCCCGTCTGGCCCGCGATCGCTCGTTCCAGGGCGGCCGGAGTCGTGATGAGGACTTCCTGCCCGCCGCGGGCCAGGAAGTCCACCGCGGCCTCGACCTTCGGTCCCATGCTTCCCTTCGGGAATTCGCCCTCGGCCAGATAGCGGAGCGCTTCTCCGGACGTCATCGCGGCCAGCAGGCGCTGATCCGGCTGGCGGAAGTGCCAGGCGACCTGCTCGACTCCGGTCGACAGGACGAGGAGCGGGACCTCGAGGCTGGCGGCGAGGAGAGCCGAGGCGCGGTCCTTGTCGATGACGGCCTCGACGCCCTCGTACCCGCCGGCGGTCTCGACGACCGGGATCCCGCCGCCGCCGACCGCGATCACGACGTGGCCGGCGTCGACCAGCGTCCGGATCTGGGCGGACTCGACGATCCGGACCGGCTTCGGCGACGGGACGACCCGGCGATAGCCGCGACCGGAATCCTCGATCATCTGCCAGTGGCTGCGTCGCCGCCGCGTCGCCGCCTGGCTCTCGGTGTAGAAGGGGCCGATCGGTTTGGTCGGGTTCTCGAACGCCGGATCGGCGGGGTCGACCACCGTGTGCGTCAGCACGTAGGCGACCCGGTCGCGCAACCCGCGGGCCGACAGCTCGTTGAGGAGCGCCATCGCCAGGATGTGGCCGATCCCGCCCTGCGAGTCGGCGGACGACATCTCGAGCGACAGCTGTGGAACGGGTGCGGAGTCGCCGACGAGCTCGGAGCGGAGAAGGATGAAGCCGACCTGCGGACCGTTGCCGTGGGTGAGGACGATCCCCCAGCCCGTCGAGACCAGCGTCGCGATGTGGCGCGCCATCTCGATGGCGTTGTCGTACTGCTCGGCGATCGTGCCCTGCTGGCCGTCCAGGATCAACGCGTTGCCGCCGATCGCCACGACGGCGCGGCTCGGGCCGGTGCCGTTGCGACGGCTGCCGCGGAGGCGCGCGCTCACGCCGCCACCCCGATGCCGTAGCCGCGGGCGACGGCCCGGACCGCCAGCTCGAAGCAGGCGAGTGGCGCGCGAGCGATGCCCGCCCCGATCTGTCCGACGCCTGCCTGTCGATGGGCGATCCCGGTGTTGATGACCGGGGCGACTCCCGTCTCGACGACGCGCCGCGCGTCGATCCCGGTCGGCGTCCCCGAGAAGCCCAGGGACGGCAGGCCGTAGGCCGAGTTGCGCGCCAGCGTGATCCGTTCCATCAGCCGGGTGAAGCCGATCGCGTCGGCGGGCGTGCCGCCGACGAACCGGACGATCGCGGGAGCGGCTGCCATCGCGAACCCGCCGATCCCGAACGTCTCGGTGATCGCGCTGTCGCCCAGGTCGGGGTTGGCATCCTCCGGGCCGTAGCCGGGGAAGTACAGCCCATCCGGGACGCCGACCGGCGCCGTGAACCAGGTCGAGCCCGTCCCGCTCAGGCGGATCCCGAAGTCGACCCCATTTCGCGACATCGCGGTCACGACCGTCGACCCGTCGATCCCGGCAGCTGCGTCCAGGCCTGCCTTGCAGGCGGCCATCGACAAATTCAGGAAGAAATGGTCGTTCCCCCGGAGGAACGTGAAGACCTCGGCCTGGACGGCGGACGTCAGGGAGGTCGCGACCGTCGGCGCGATCGTTCTGGTGAAGAGCGCCGTCGCCGCGACGTTCCGATTGTGACCCTCGTCGCCCATCTGGAGCGCCTGCGCCGTGATGGCCTTGAGGTCGATCGGGCCGCCGGCCCGGAGCACGGTCGACAGGGCCGGTCCCAGCGTCGACACGAACCAGCGAAGGCGCTCGAGGACCGCATCCTCGTACGCCCCGAACCGGAGGACCTTGCCGAGCCCTTCGTTGAGCGTCGCGAAGGACCGGTTGCCGGCGGCACCGTTCTCGACGACCGCGACCGGCATGGACGGCGACACGACTCCGGCCATCGGGCCGACGGCGCCGTGGTCGTGGCATGGCTCGAAGGCGATCTTCCCGGCGTCCAGGAGCTTCCGCGCCTCGGCCGGCGTTTCGGCCCAGCCTTCGAAGAGGCACGCCCCGATCGCCGCTCCCTGGACCGGGCCGCACATCGCGTCCCAATCGATCGGCGGTCCGCTGTGCAGGAGCATCCGGCCGGCGAGCCCGTCGATCGCCTCGGTCGCGAGTCGGACGTCCACGAGCGCCGGCTGGGCCGCGAGGATTCGTTCGACGGCCCGCCCGTTGGCTGCGGCGATCGCGCCGCCCACGCGATCGCCGGGATCATCCTCGAGCCAGGCGAGGAGGAGCCCGAGCTCTCGATCGCCCGCGGCCGGCGGTCGCCAGTCCAGTGCCACCACGGGGGCGCCGGCCGCTCGGATCGGGTCGGCGAACCCGGCGAGGCCGATGTTCACGGCGCGAACGCCGTCGTGGACGAGGCCGCCGCCGGCGATCATTCGGCGGCTCCGACCAGCCGAGCCGGTCGGGCGGTCGGCGCCGCCGCAGCGGCGATCGATGCCGCCAGCATCGCAGCCCGAGCGTTGCTGGTCTCGAGCATGACGCCGGTCTGGGCGAGGATCCGCTCCTGGCGCTGGAGGTCCTGCGGGTCCTGGTCCGTGCCGCACACCGATGCCACGACGAGGAGATGCCGGCCCGACGCGATCGCGAGCGCCATCGCGTCGGCGATCGCCGGCGCCAGCGCCTCCGCCGGGTCCGGGTGCGATCCGTAGCCGAGGACGACGTCCAGGAGCAGCACGGCGACGTCGGCCTCGGCCGCCACGCCAACGATGTGCTCGTTGCGGAGGCGCGGGTCGATCATCGGGTGTGGCCGTCCGACGGTGAACTCGTCGTCCCCGAGGTCGAGGATCCGGTCGTGGCGGTCATGGCCGAGGATGGCGCCCAGGACGATCTTCGCCTCGCCGGCCAGCGACCCTCCGGAATACAGCCCGCGGATCGCGGTCTGGCTCGGTGCCAGGCGCGCGGCGACCTGGGCCGCGAGGTCCGCCATCTCGGGCTCGACGGCCCCGATACTCCCGTCGCTCGCATCAGAACGCGACGCCTCGCCTGTCGCGAGCATGACGGCAAGACGCGCGGCTGCCTCGAACGTCGACGCGGGGTACGCCCCCGCGTCGATGACCGCCGCCGGATCGCCGCCGAGGAAGTTCACGACCACGGGCTTCGGCGACGAACGGACGGACTCCAGGATCCGCGTGGCGACGCTCGACGACGGCGGCTTGGAGATCAGGACGAGGACCGCCGTCGCGGGGTCTGCGAGGAGCTGCCGAATCGCGGCGAGCATGGTCGTGCCGCCGACCCGCTCGTCGAGATCGCGACCGCCGGTCCCGATCGCGTGCGAGATCCCGGACCCGAACCGATGAACCAATGAGGTGACCTGCTGGAGGCCGGTCCCGGACGCACCGACGAGTCCGATCGGCCCTCGCCGGACCGCGTTCGCGAAGCCGAGGGGGATGCCGCCGACGATGGCCGTTCCGCAGTCCGGTCCCATCACCAGAAGGCCCTTCTCGTCCGCGAGCGCCTTCAGCTGGATCTCGTCCTCGAGAGGGACGTTGTCGCTGAAGAGGAACACGTTCAGGCCGTGCTTGAGCGCGCGGACCGCCTCGGCCGATGCGTAGGTCCCGGGGGTCGAGATGAGGGCGAGGTTGGCATCGGGCAGCTCGCCGACGGCTTCGCCGAGCGTCTCGGCCGAGCGCGTCGGTCGCGAGCCTTCGGGATCGCCGCTGCCCGCGGCAAGGAGCGCCGTCGCCCTGGCCAGGGCCGCGTCCGCCGCCGCCCGGTCCGTGGCCGCAACGGCGACGACGAGGTCGTTCGGACCGGCGCCCGGTGGGGCAGCCTCGGCCAGACCCGCCTCTGCCAGGACCGCGAGGTTCGCGGGCGTCGCCATGATCAGCCCGGCGCGCTGGACCCCCTCGAGCTGCTCCAGCTGTGCGGCGATTCCCATCAGCTCGACCGAATCACGGTAGGCGTTGCGATGGATCGATCCGCCGACGACCGACTTCACGCAGCGGCCTTCTCGCTCCGGCCCGCGGCGGGCAGGTCCAACGCCGCGAAGAGGCCGGCGAGCGTGTCGCTCCCGGAGGTCGCGCCGAACTCCATCGCCCGTTCGACGGCGCGGACCAGGTCGCCTGACGTCGCGGCCTCGCCCGCGACGGCGAGGAGCACCTCGTGGAGGCGTTCCGGATAGGCGCCGAGCGACGCATGCGTCAGGGCGGCGGCACCGACGCTCGTCGTCCGCCCGGGGACGTCCGCGGCGACTGCGGCAGCGAGAAGGCCGTGGAGCGGATGTCCCGTTGCCTCGAGCCCGGCCAGCAACCCGACGAGGTAGTCGTCGCCGGACGGCGTCAGCCCGATTCCGAGCCCGACGAGCCCGAGCGCCGCTCCGGTCGCGCGGTCGCCGTCGTCGTTCCCGAGGCCGTCGAGCAGCGCGTCGATGAGCGCTCGGGCGTGGCTGAGCCACGGTTCTTCCGACGAGTGCGCCGCACCGGACGGCCAGAGGCCGCCGGATCGGACGGACCGTGCAGCGATCGCGCGCGCGGCGGCGATCCGGCGCGCCAGGTCGGGACCCGTGACGAGGCGGGTGGTGAGGGGCAGCGCGGGCGACCAGGTCGCGGCGCCGGCCGCGTCGATTCGGATGCCTGCCGACGGGATGGACCACCCGCCTGCCGTGGGCTCGAACGACATGCCGGCCCGCACACCGAGCGCGGCGAGGTTCGTCGAGCCGCGCACGAGGATTCCTGCGGGAACGCCCCCGACGGATTCGATCGCGATCACCAGCGCGCCCGGCGGCCCGTCGAGGTCGACGTAGATGGCGGCGCGGTGGACGCTGCGAACGCGGCCGAAGAGTGTCAGGCGACGCGTCTCGAAATCCGGGGTCAGGCGCGTGGCAGCCAGATCCGTGGCAGCGTCCAGCAGGGTCATCGCTCCGTGACGGGTCGGAACGCAGCCATCGTATGGACGCTACGATGGCGGAGTCACTAGGGCAAGTGCACAGTTCCTGCGGCAAGGACCTGTTGGATTCGATGAGGGAGCCACCGGGTGAACGCGTCGATCGAGTCCGCTCCGGCCATCGCTCGTGATCGGCGCGCCCGGATCGGGGTGCCCGTCTCGGACGTCCTCCAACTCGCGCCGCTCGCGCAGGCGCGGCTCGTCGCCGGACGGACGGGCGTCGACCGCATCGTCCGCTCGGTCAACGTGATGGAAGTCCCGGACATCCTCGACTGGGTCAAGCCGGACGAGCTCCTGCTCACGACGGCCTACCCGCTCCGCGAGGACCCCGCCGCGCTCGAGGAGCTCGTGCCTCGCCTCGTTGAGCACGGCCTGGCCGGCATGGCGATCAAGCCGACGCGGTACATCGGCTCCATCCCCGAGGCGATGGTCGTTGCCGCCGAGCGACTCGACTTCCCGCTGATCGAGCTTCCGCCGCCGGCCTCGTTCAACGAGATCATCAGCGCGGTGCTCGCGGTCATCCTCGACATCCAATCGGTCCGGCTCCAGCGCGCTGCCGAGATCCACGACCGCTTCACGAGCATCGTCCTGAGCGGCGGCGGGCTCCGCCAGATCGCCGATGCGCTCGCCGACTTGATCGGGATGGCGGTCGCGATCCTCGACGGCCAGCGCACCGTGCTGGCCCACTCGGCCGCCTTCGACGACGCAGCACTGGCGGCCATGCCCGCAGCGTCGATCGAACCCGACCCGAGCGGTGATGCCATCGCCCTGACGCTCGCCGACGGCCGCGATGCCGTCGCCCAATCCATCGTCGTCGGCGCCGACCGTCACGGGACGATCGTCGCGCTCGGGCGGAGCGTGGATCTCGACGATGACGAGCTCGAGGCACTCGATTATGCCGCCACGGTGGCTGCCCTCCGGCTGGTCCAGGCGCGCGCCATCGCCGAAGCGGACCGGCGGTTCCAGGCGGTTTGCCTCGAGGAGCTCGTCACGGGCCACGTCACGGACCGTGACGCTCTGATGGAGCGATCCGCGGCCTTCGATTGGGACCTCGCGACGCCCCGCGCAGTGCTCGTCGCTGAGTTCCACGCCCTGGACGGCCGGCCGTTCGGCCAGCTTGCCGGATCACCTGAGGAGCTGACGGCCCGGCATCGACTCTACGAGGCTGCGCGGCTCACCCTCGGCCCGGGCGCGATCGTCTGGGAGCGCACGGCCGGCGTCGCCGCGTTGGTCCCCGTCACCGGTCGCGGTCGCGAGGCGGCCCGCGCCGCGGGCCTGGAGCTCCGCGCCGAAGGTGCTCGCCGGTTGCCCGGGAGCGTCGTCGACGTCGGCATCGGCCGGCCGGTCCGCGATCCGCTCCGGCTGGACGAAAGCTTCCGCGAGGCACGCGGCGCGATCGCCGTCGCCGGCTGGAGTCGCGGTCATGGCGCGGTGTCCCTGTTCGAGGAGCTCGACCTCGATCGGTTGCTCTTCAACACGCCGGAGGCCGAGCGCGCGACCTTCGTCGAGACGGCGATCGGGCCGCTCATCGCCTATGACGCCCGCCATCGGACGAACCTCGTCGAGACGCTCGAGGTCTTCCTCGCCACCCGCAAGATCGCGGTGGCCGCCCGCAGCCTGTACGTCCACACCAACACGCTCGCGAACCGGCTCGAGCGGATCGCCGATACCGTCGGACCATTCGTCGACGACGCCGATCGGTGCCTGACCCTGGGGCTCGCCCTCCGTCTGCGCCGATCGATTCGCCGCTGACATCGCCGGCGACGGGGTCGGCCGGGCCCGGAAAACCATCCCGCTGCCCCAGTACAATCGCCACTTCCAGTAGCGGGGCGGCAGATGCAGCTCACTCCACGGGAGACCGAGAAGCTCCTCGTCTATGTCGCCGCGGACCTGGCTCGACGGCGCCGTCAGCGTGGGCTGAAGCTCAACCTCCCGGAAGCGACCGCGCTGATCACCGAAGCGATGCTCGAGGGCGCTCGCGACGGGCTGCGCGTTTCGGAGGTCCGCGCGATGGGGCGCCACGTCCTGACCCGCGACGACGTGATGGACGAGGTTCCGGAGCTGCTGACCGTCGTCCACGTCGAGGCGACCTTCCCGGACGGGACCAAGCTTGTCTCCTGCCACGACCCCATCCCGTGACTCGGGGATGAGCGGCGACGCCCCGATCGGCGGGTACATCCACCCGGCGGGCGACATCCAGCTCAACGACGGTCGGCCGGTCACCCGCATCGTCGTCGCGAACACCGGCGACCGGCCGATCCAGGTCGGGTCGCACTACCACTTCGCCGAGGCGAACCGGGCGCTCCGGTTCGACCGCCTGGCCGCCTACGGCCAGCGCCTCGACATCCCGGCCGGCACCGCCGTCCGGTTCGAGCCCGGCGACACACGCGAGGTCGATCTCGTCCCATTCGCCGGCCGACGCATCATGACCGGCGCTCACGGACTGGTCGGCGGCGCCCTCGACCGACCCGGCGGTCGCGATTCGTTCGCGGAGGCGGCGCGCGCACGGGGCTTCGAGCTCGAGCCGGGCGGCGGCTGACGGGCGATGCGGATCGAGCGCCGGCGGTATGCAGAGCTCTATGGTCCAACGGCGGGGGATCGCTTCAGGCTGGCCGACACGAACCTCGTCTGCGAGGTCGAGCGAGACCTGACCGTCCCAGGTGACGAGGCGGTGTTCGGCGGCGGGAAGACGATCCGGGACGGGATGGCCCAGTCGTCGGGTCTGACGAACGCCGCCGGCGCGCTCGATCTCGTCATCACCAATGCGGTCGTGCTCGATGCCCTCGCCGGCGTCGTCAAGTGCGACATCGGCGTCCGCGACGGCCGCATCGTCGGGCTCGGCAAGGCCGGCAATCCCGACATCATGGACGGCGTCACGAACGGCCTGGTGATCGCCGGCGGCACGGAGGTGATCTCCGGCGAGGGCCTGATCGCCACGGCCGGCGGAGTCGACACCCATGTCCACATGATCTCGCCGCAGCAGGTCTGGAGCGCCCTGAGCAACGGCATCACGACGATCCTCGGCGGCGGCACCGGGCCGGCCGACGGAACGAACGCCACGACGACGACGCCGGGGCCGTGGAACATCTCGCGGATGCTGCAGGCGGCCGAGGGCCTGCCGGTCAACTGGGGCGTCTACGGGAAGGGCAACTCGAGCCTCCCGGACGCGATGCGCGAGCAGGTCCACGCTGGGGCGTGTGGGCTCAAGGCGCACGAGGACTGGGGGACGACCCCTGCCGTCATCGACGCCGCGCTCCGCGTCGCCGACGACGAGGACATCCAGCTCGCGATCCACACCGACACGATCAACGAGGCGGGTTTCGTCGAGGACACGATCGCGGCGATCGATGGCCGGACGATTCACACGTTCCACACGGAGGGCGCCGGCGGCGGCCACGCTCCCGACATCATCCGGATCGCGGCGCTGCCGAACGTCCTGCCATCCTCCACGAACCCGACCCGGCCGTACACGGTGAACACGCTCGACGAGCACCTCGACATGCTCATGGTCGCCCACCATCTCAACCCGGGCGTGCCCGAGGACGTTGCCTTCGCGGAGAGCCGCATCCGGGCCGAGACGATGGCCGCCGAGGACGTCCTCCACGACCGGGGCGTCCTGTCGATGTACTCGTCGGATTCGCAGGCGATGGGCCGGATCGGCGAGTCGTTCATCCGGCTGTTCCAGACGGCCCACAAGATGCGCCACTTCCATGGGCCGCTCGATGGCGACGACGGCAACGACAACAGTCGGATCCTGCGGTATCTCGCGAAGCTGACCATCAATCCGGCGCTCGCCCACGGGATCGCCCATGTCGTCGGCTCGCTGCAGAGCGGCCGGCTGGCGGACATCGTCCTCTGGCCGATCGCTTCGTTCGGCGTGAAGCCGAAGCTGGTGGTCAAGGGCGGGCTGATCGCATGGGCGCTCATGGGCGACCCGAATGCGTCGATTCCCAGCCCGGAACCCGTCCGCTATCGACCGATGTTCGGCGCCTTCGGCGGCGCCGTCGCCGAGACGTCCGTGACCTTCGTGTCGGCCACCGCGGCGGCGGCCGGGATCCGCGAGCGACTGCATCTCGCCCGGCCCGTCGAACCCGTCCAGGCATGCCGAACGGTCGGCAAGGCAGACATGGTCCGGAACAGCGCGACGCCGGCGATCACGGTCGACGCGGAGACGTACGAGGTCCGCCTCGATGGCGAGCTGGCGACGGTCCCGCCGGCCGAGACCCTGCCGATGACCCAGCTCTATTTCCTGGTGTGATGGACGAACGGGCCGTTCTGGCCATGCTGCAGCTGGCGGACAGCGGCTTCCCGTCAGGCGCGTACACGCTGTCCGGTGGGCTCGAGACGCTCGTCGAGGAGGGGATCGTCCGCGGCGCCGAGGACGTCGCGGGTTGCCTGCGGTCGATGCTCCTGGGTCGATCCGCCCGGGGCGACCTGGCGGCCCTGGTCGCCGCCCACCGAGCCGCCGCCGGGGATCCGCCCGACGGCGAGGCCATCGTCGTGATCGACCGCTCGCTCGACGCCACGAAGCTCGCCGCGGAGGAGCGCGTCGGCGCGCGCCGGGTCGGGCGGCGGATCGCCCTCGAAGCCGAGCGGCTCACCGGCTCGGCGATCGTCCATCAGTTCAGCGAGGCGATCGCGGCGGCGACCACGCCGGGAACCGCCGCGGTCGCGACCGGCATCGCGGCCGTGGCCATGGGAATCCCGGAGCACGAGGCAGCCCTTGCGGCTGGCCACGCCTCGGCTCTCGCGTTCCTGACGGTGGCTGTGCGGCTCGGTCGGATCGGCCACGGGGATCAGCAGCGCCTGCTGCGCGAGGCGGGCGAGACGATCATCCACGCGGTCGACATTGCTCAGGCCACGGACGCCCGCACGTTCCGCCCGTTCGCCCCGGGCCTCGATATTGCGATGGCCCGTCACGAGACGGCCCCCGGCCGGCTGTTCGCGTCGTGATGGGCAGTCGTCGGCCGTTTCGCGTCGGCATCGGTGGGCCGGTCGGCTCCGGGAAGACCACCCTCATCGAGCGGATCGTTCCGCTCCTCCTGGCGGCCGATCGATCGGTGGTCGTCGTCACGAATGACATCGTCACGCGTGAGGACGAGATGCACGTCCGGGTCGCGCTCGACGGGATCCTCGACGGTGAGCGCGTCGTCGGCGTCGAGACAGGCGCCTGCCCCCACCAGGCGGTGCGCGAGGACCCGTCCATGAACCTGGCCGTTCTCGCCGAGCTCGAGGGGCGCTATCCGGAGACGGACTACGTCCTCCTCGAGAGCGGCGGCGACAACCTGACGCTGACCTTCAGCCCGGAGCTCGTCGACGAGAGCCTGTACGTCATCGATGTCGCCGGCGGCGACAAGATCCCCCGCAAGCGCGGACCCGGCCTGATCCTGTGCGGCCTGCTCGTCATCAACAAGACGGACCTCGCCCCGTACGTGGGCGCAGACCTGGCCCGGATGGATCGCGACTCCGCCGCGATCCGTGGCAGCTCGCCGTACCTGTTCACGGACGCCCGGGCCGGCGTGGGGCTCGACCGACTGGTCGGCCACCTCGAGCTCGCTCGCGATGCGTGGCTTACGCAGGGCAGCCCGCGTCCCGGCGTTTCCGGCGTGTCTGGCGTGTCGGATCCTCCTCACGATCACCGCCATGCCGTCGCCGGTCGCTGACCCCGCGGTTCCGGATCCTGTCGTCGACGGGATCGCCGCTCCGGTCGGGAGCGAGGGCAGTCTCCGCCTGGTCGTCGATCGGGTCGCCGGTCGGACCCGGATCGTCGACCTCAGGTGCACCGGGCCGATCCAGGTCCTCCGGTGCCAGTACCTCACTCCCGACGCGCCGGACGTTGCATCGGTCATGATCGCGAGCCCATCGGGCGGCGTCCTCCAGGGCGATCGGCTGCGGATCTCGGTCGACGTCGGACCCGGTGCCCGATTGATCCTCGACACCCAGTCGGCCACGCGGCTGTACCGCATGCCGGCGGGCCAGGCCCGGATCGAGGCGCGCTTCGAGGTCGCCCCGGAGGGATGGCTGGAGTACGTCCCCGATCCATACATCCCGTTTGCCGGTTCCGACACGACGATCGAGACCGCCGTCGTCGTCGATGAGGCTGCCGGCATCCTGCTCGGCGAGGTCGTGGCCGCCGGGCGCATCGCCCGCGGCGAGGTCTTCGAGATGACCGCATTCGGGAGCTCGGTGACCGCCACGCGCCCGTCCGGCCAGCTGTTGTTCTCCGACGCGACGGTGATGACGAGAGACGAGTCGCTGACCGATCCCGGGATGATGGCCGACGGCACCGCCCTCGCGAGCCTGTTCGTCGTCGTCGCCGGCAGCGATCCAGCCGTCCTGCGCGCGGCGATCGGCGCCGAACGTGTCGGCGCGAGCACCCTCCCGAACGGCGCCGGAACGTGGCTGCGTCACGTCGCGGCCGACACGGCCGGTGCCAGAGCCGTCGTAGCCGCCGGGCGCACGGCCGCCCGCCTGGCGGCGCTCGGGATCGCGACGCCGGCGCGTCGGGTCTGACTCCGCGATCGGGGCCGCTGTCGGGCGGTGGTCCATCCACGCCGCCGCACGGACCGCGCCTCATCCGACGTCAATCGTGCCATTCGTCCACCCACAGAACCTTGGGGCTCGTTGAACGAGGGTTCGACGGCCTCGGAACGCCAATTCGGCCAGCGATCAGCCGCCGGAGGCTAACTCAGGCTGGAGTCGGGCCGACGTCCGGCTCCGAATGGAGGCTAACGTTCCCCCGGTGGACGTCTGGCAGGGAACCTTCGGGCGGGGACCGGCCGTCGGGCGGGGACCGCGCAAGCCCGGGCGATCGCACCTCACCGTGCTCGCCGCGGGCCTCCTGCTCCTCGGCGGCGCCAGCAGCGAAGCCCCACCCACGTCGCCGGCGGCGAGCCCCCGACCGTTCCCCCCGGCCGCCTGATCAATGTCCCGCACCGGCCCCGGCACCGACGCAGGCGTGACCTGATCAGATATTCAGCAGAGGACTGTTGGACGCCGTCGGAGCCGTGGAAGCGCCCGATCCGACGGCCGCACCCTGCCGGTAGCCGTACGGGGCCCATTCCGTGCGGCGGAAGGGGCCTGAGCTCGTCCGCGGCTGATCCAAGAGTCCGCTGATGAATATTTGCGCAGATCGAGGCGGCGCTGTCGCCCTCAGGAGCGGTAGGCGACCGCCCCACCGACCACGGTCATCCAGACCGGCAGGTGGCGGATCGACTCCGGCGGGGCGCCGAGGAGATCGCCGTCGACGACCGTCAGGTCGGCCAGCTTGCCCGGCTCGATCGAGCCGATCCGGTCGTCCATCCCGACCGCCCGTGCCGCGTCGATCGTGTGGGCGGTGAGCGCCTCCTCGACCGTCAGCTCCTGGTCCGGCCCGACGCGCACCCCGCTCGGAGTAATCCGTCGGACGGCCGCTGCGATCGTGTCGAGCGGTCGGTAGCTCTGGACGAACGCGTCGCTGCTGATCGCCGGCTGGATTCCCAGCTCCAGCATCTCGCGCAGCGGGGTCGCCCGCTCCACGCGGTCGCCGAGGTGGTCCCGCCAGATGTCGCCGAGCTCGGCGATCGAACCGGGCTGGGTCACCGGGATCATCCCCAGCCGCCCGATCCGGGCGAGCTGCTCCGGCGTCGGCCAGGTGCAGTGCTCGATCCGGTCGCTGGTATCGCGCGCGGGAGCGCTCGCGACGGCGGCCTCGACGCCGTCGAGCATGATCCCCATCGCCCGATCGCCCATCGTGTGGATCCCGAGCTGCCACCCAGCGGTGGCGGCGGCACGGAGCAGCGACGCCAGCTCGGCCGGCTCGTGGTACAGCGTGCCCGGGTACTGGCCGTGGCTGCCCATCGGCCGGCTGAAGACCGCGGTCCCGCCGGTGATCGCCCCGTCCGTGTAGAACTTCATCCCGCCGATCCGGAGCCAGTCGTCGCCGAACGGGCCGACCAGGCCGATCGCCAGCAGCTCCGGCAGTTGGTGTGACAGCGGCATCGCCACCGTCCGGACCCGCAGCACGCCGCGCGCCCGCGCCTCCCGGTAGGCGCCGAGCTCGCGCGACGTCACCTGCGGGTCGCAGATCGTCGTCAGGCCGGCGGCGAGATACCGGCGCGACGCCTCGTCGATCATTGCGACGAGCGCCTCGCGTTCGATCGCGGTGTGGATGTTCGGACCGTGACCTTCGATGTCGACCGAGCTCTGCAGGACGAGGTTCGTCGCGCTGTCGAGGAGCAGCCCGGTCGGCCGACCGGCGTCGTCCCGCTCCAGCGAGCCGCCTGGCGGATCCGCGACGTCGTCCGTGACGCCCCGCTCGGCGAGTGCCCGCGAGTTGACCAGCGCGTAATGGCCGGATACGTGGAGGATGACCACGGGGTGATCGCGCGTCGCTTCGTCGAGGTCCCAGCGCGTCGGCCGGCGGCCCTCGCGGAACTTCGTCCAGTCCATCCCGAAGCCGCGAACCCAGCCGCCCGGCGGCGTCCGCTCGGCGGCGTGGTCGACGAGGGCGACGAGCTGCTCGATCGATCCGGCCGAAGCGGGCCGGGCATCGACCGCGAAGAATGTCTCCGCCGTGCAGGCGAGGTGGTTGTGGGCATCGATGAAGCCGGGAACGACCGTCCGGCCGGCCAGGTCGACGAGGTCGGCGTCGGGCTCGACGGCCTGCCGCACCTCCGTCTCTTCGCCGACCGCCGCGATCCGGCCGCCCCGGACGGCGACCGCGGACGCCCGCGGGCGAGCGGGATCGCACGTCACGACCCGCCCGTTCCGGAACACGATCGCCGCACCGGATTCAGCCATCGACACCACCTTGCGCACCGAACCAGCCGTGGTACAAGTGTGCCCTGCGCCGAGGCGGGGAGCCGGGGTGCCAGGGGCCCGCGTCGAGCCGCGGACGCCGCGGCGCACGATCGGAGGAGGACACCGTGATTGGACGTCGCACGCACCTGCTGTCATTGATTGCCGCCGTCGGCGTGATCGCCGCGGCCTGCACCGGCGGCGGCGCCGCCGCATCCGCCTCGCCGAGCGCTGCCGCCTCGTCGGCCCCGAGCGCCGCCTCGAGCGCCGCGGCGAGCGCGAGCGCCGCCGCGAGCGCGATCCCGGCACCGACGTCGCTGTTGAAGGCCGGCGAGCTGTCGAACTGCGTCGACATCGAGTACTCGCCGATGGAGTTCTTCGATCCGAGCGACGCGACCAAGCCGATCGGCTTCGACGTCGAGTCGTATCAGGCCGTCACGGCCAAGCTCGGTCTGAAGGAGAACATCGTCAACACCGGCTTCGACGGGCTGATCCCGGCGCTCCAGGCGGGCCGCTGCGACATCGTCTGGACCGCGCTGTACATCAACGACACGCGGCTCAAGGTCGCTGACGCGGTGCCCTACTTCAAGACGAGCCAGGTCATCATGGTTCCGGCGGGCAACCCGAAGGGAATCAAGTCCGAAGCCGATCTCTGCGGCAAGAGTGTCTCGATCCAGGGCGGCGGGCTCGTCCAGGAGCGGATCACCGCCGCGAGCAAGAAGTGCACCGACGGCGGGGCCGCCAAGATCAACATCCAGGCCTACCCGAAGGTCGCCGATGAGTACCAGCAGATCGTGATCGGCCGGGTCGATGCGGTCTGGGAGATCGACACGTCGGTCGCCGACTTCCAGCTCAAGAACCCCGGCAAGTACGACGTCGCGTATTCGATCCCCGGCGACGACAAGTACGGCATCTACTTCGGCAAGGGCAAGGCGGACGTCGGCACGGCACTGACCGCCGCCCTGAAAGCGCTCAAGGACGACGGGACGCTCGCCGGCATCGCGACGAAGTACAACCTGGACCCGGCCAACCTGAGCGTCATCCAGTAGGAGTCCGGACGAGCGAGCGCCGGCTCCCGCTCGCCGCCCGGCCGCAGCTCGCCATCTAGGGCCCAGCGCCGATGAACTTCGACCCGACCGTCTTCTGGCAGGCGCTGACCTCCGACACGTTCCGGCAGGGGGCGATCACCGCGATCGCCTTGACCGTCGTCGCCCAGCTGACCGCGGTCGTCATCGGCCTGGTGCTGGCGGTCATGCGGGGCAGCGGCAATCGCCTGCTCCGCGGGATCAGCTGGACCTACGTCTGGATCTTCCGGGCGATCCCGACCCTGGTCCAGCTGCTCTTCGTCTGGAACGCGCTCCCGCAACTGTTTCCCTCGCTCGTCGAGAGCTGGTTCAGCCCGTTCCTCGCGGCCTGGCTCGCCCTGTCGATCAACGAGGGCGCCTACATGGCCGAGATCGTCCGGAGCGGCCTCCTGGCGATCGACGAGGGCCAGCAGCTCGCCGCGCGCGCGCTCGGGATGACGCCGTTGAGCGTCTTCCGGCGGGTCGTGCTGCCGCAGGTGATCCGGGTGATCATCCCGCCGACCGCCAACGAGTTCATCACCATGCTGAAGATCACGAGCCTTGCAAGCGCGATCTCGCTCCAGGAGCTGCTGACGTACACGCAGCAGTCGATCTCGATCACGTTCCGCTTCGCCGAGTACTACGCCGCCGCCGCGATCTACTACCTCGTGATCGTCAGCGTCTTCATGGCGTTCCAGGCGTGGTTGGAGCGGCGATTCCTGTGGTCCTCGCAGCGGGGCGGGGGCGAACGGCGGTTCGTCACGGCCCTTCGCGGGATGGGCGCCCGATGACCGACCACAAGCCGCTCCTCGATCCGGCACTGCTCGGGGCGGAGGTGGTCGAGCCGGTCTCGACCGTCGCCTCCGGACCGCTCCTCGAGGCGGTCGACATCCGCAAGCGGTACGGCCGCAACGAGGTCCTCCGCGGCGTGTCGTTCGGGGTCGAGCGGGGCGACGTGAAGGCGGTCCTCGGGCCGTCCGGCTCCGGCAAGAGCACGCTGCTCCGCTGCCTCGCCCTGCTCGAGCCGATCGACAGCGGCCAGGTTCGCCTCGAAGGCCGAACCGTGGGCGTCCGTTCGTCGGGCCGCGCCGCGCGTCTCCCCGAACGCGAGCTCGCTCACCAGCGGCGCGACATCGGGATGGTCTTCCAGCGGTTCAACCTGTTCCCGCACCTGACCGCGCTGGGCAACGTGATGCTCGGCCTGACCGAGGTCCGCGGCCGATCCAAGGCCGAAGCGGCGCAGGTGGCCGGCGACATGCTCGAGCGGGTCGGGCTCGGCGCCCGGGTGCGGTTCTACCCGAGCGAGCTGTCGGGCGGGCAGCAGCAACGCGTCGCCATCGCCCGGGCGCTCGTGATGAACCCGAAGGTCATGCTGTTCGACGAGCCAACGTCGGCGCTCGACCCCGAGCTCGTCGGCGAGGTCCTGGCGGTCATGGAGGAGCTCGCCCGGGAGGGCATGACGATGGTCGTCGTGACCCACGAGATCGGGTTCGCGAAGCGCGTCGCCAGCCGCGTGATCATGATGGACGAGGGCGAGATCGTGGAGGACGGCACCCCGACCGAGTTCTTCGGCAGCCCCCGCCACGAACGAACGCGGCGGTTCCTCGAAGCGGTCCACTGAGGCCCTGGCCGGCGCCGGGCACGTCAGCGCGGTCGCCAGCTCGTGTACATCTTCTTGAAGGTCGCCTCGTCGGCGGCGGTCGTCGCATAGTCGCCGTACAGCTCGATGAAGTAGGCGACGCCGCCCTTGACGAGGACGATGCTCTGGATCGTGATCTTCAGCCCGCTGTCCTTGCCCGTGAAGGTGATGATCCGGCCGGCGTAGCCGCCGGCGAGCTTGATCGACTTGTTCGACACGACCTTCGCCGCGTAGTGGCTCTTGATCCCGGCGATGTCGTGGGAGACGGTCAGGTTCAGCGAGAACGAGCCGGACGTCGTGTCGCGCGAGACGTACACGAACGGGTATCCGTAGTCGTCGTACTGGTCGGCCAGCTTCGTGGTGCCGGGCGTCACGACCCATTCGGGCGGGTACTTCATCAGGTAGTGGTACCGCTTCGACGTGTAGGTCTTCCACGGGACAGGCGTCGGGGCTGGAGTCGGAACCGGCGTCGCCGTGGGCGACGGCGTCGGTGACGGGCTCGCGCTGGGCGACGGCGAGGGCGACGGTGAGGGGCTCGGTGCGGCCGACGGCGAGCCGGCGTCGGCGATGGCCGCGGTCGACGGCGACGGTGTCGCGGTCGAGCCGCATGCCATCACGGCGACGGCGAGCAGCACGGCAAGGATCGAGGTTCTGACCATCGCTGTCCCTCTCGGGCGGCGTGACGGCTGAAGGTCGGGCGAATTGTGATCGGTAAACGTTTGGAGGCGTCGTCCGTTACACGGTCAGCGCCGCTCGAACCGGAGGTAGGCGGCACCGCGGACGTCGATCAGCGTCGCGTTCGGCGTCTCGACCACCCGCAGGACGACGCCCGAACAGGCCGGGCACCGCAGCACGGTGCCGGGAGCCCGAACGTAGGCGCGAAGCTCGCCGACCATGCTGACCGTGCCGCAGTGGGCGCACTCGCCGGGGACCTCGGTCATCTCCGCCCCGAACGCGGTCGCCAGCAAACCCCCGACGGCGTTGCCGTCGAGGACCTGGCCTTCGACGGGATCGACCGTCGTGTCGTCCGCCATCGATCGATCCTCCATCACGTGCCGGTCGGCCCGAACCGTTCGGTCCGGATCCGGTCGCCCGGCAGCCCCAGCCGAACGAGGGCGTTCGCCGCGACCTCGACGAGGGCCGTCGGACCGCAGATGAACGACCGCGAGCCCATCCCGAGCGGGGCGAGAACCTCGGCGATCATCCGGTCGTCGATCCGTCGGTCGTAGCCCATCCAGCCCGCGGGCTGCGATCGCGTCAGGGTGTGGACGACCTCGAGGCCGTCGTTCGTCGCCGCGAGGGAGTCGAGCTCGTCGCGGTAGATGACCTCCTCAAGGTGGCGCGACGAGAACAGCAATCGCGTCGGGTTGTGTGCGCCCGAGCGCGCTCGATGGCGGAGCATCGCCATCAGCGGTACCACTCCGGAACCGCCGGCGACCAGGAACAGCGGCTCGGTGGCCATCGAGCCCAACGCCTCCCAGACGAAGTAGCCGCCGATCGGGCCGCGGACCTCGATGCGGTCGCCGGCGGCGACGACGTCGTGCAGGAACGGCGAGACCTCGCCGTCGTCGATCCGCTCGACCGTCAGGTCGATCACGCCCGCACGCTCCGGCTCCGACGCGATCGAGTACGAGCGCTCGACGCTGTAGCCATCCTCGGCGGTCAGCCGCAGGTCGACGTGCTGGCCCGGCCGGTGGCCGCCCCACTCCGGGATCGACAGGCTGAACGAACGAACCGTCGGCGTCTCGTCGCGGACCGCGGTGACGGTGGCGAGGCGCCACGCGATTGGGTTCATCGGTCAGTCGCCGCTGTAGCGCTCTTCGAGCCACTGGTCGCCCCGGTTGTGGTAGCCGAGGCCCTCCCAGAAGCCGGGCACGTCCCGGTCGAGCAGTCGGATCCCGCGGACCCACTTGGCGCTCTTCCAGAAGTAGCGGCCGGGGACGACGAGCCGAGCCGGGCCGCCATGCTCGGGGGCGAGCGGCTTGCCGTCGTACTCCCAGGCAACGAACGCCTGGCCGTTGAGGATGTCGCTGATCGGCAGGTTCGTCGTGTAGCCGCCGTCCGACGAGGCGATCGCGAATGCCGCGGTCGGCAGGAGCTCGACCGCCTCGAAGAGCGTGTCGACGCTCACGCCGCGCCAGCGCATGTCGAGCTTCGTCCATTTCGTCACGCAGCTGATGTCGACCGTCCAGTCGCGGGCGGGGAGGGCCGTGAACTCGTCCCACGTCCAGGTCATCGGCTCGCGAACGAGGCCCTCGATGAAGAACGACCAGCGATCGAGGGGCGTGCGCGGTGTGGGCCCGGCCGAGAGCACCGGGAAGTCGGTCGTGAGGTACTGGCCGGGCGGTGTCCGCGATCGCGCGTCACCGGCCGTGCCCTCTCCGTCGGGGCGCGGCCGCCCGACGAACCCGCGCGTGACGAACCGCTCCGTCATGACCCGCAGTGTGCGCCGCCAACCCACGAGCCGTGTGTCGAGCCGGTGACCGACCCCGCGACGGTACCCACCCACGCGGAGGCCATCCATCCGTTCCCGCGGTCGTCAGTACATCCTCGCCAGTGACGCAGGAACGCGATGGCCGTACCGTTCGCCGGAATCCGCGTTCGGGACGTGGGTTGCCCGTCCCTGCGCAGAGTGACCACGAGCCTCGCGATGCAACAGCGTTCCAGCCAAGCGACCGCAGGATCCGCGACCGGCGATTCGGCAGCGATCCACGCCGAGACTCTTCGGCTCGTCCCGGCGGCGGTCTTCGAGACGGACGCCGATGGATCCTGCCGCTACGTCAACCCGCGCTGGGTCGCCTACAGCGGCCGGCCGGCCGAGTCGGCGCTCGGGTACGGCTGGTCGGAAGCGATCCACCCCGACGACCGCGATGTCGTCGTCGCCACGTGGCAGGCAGCGGTCCTCGCCGGGACGGAGATCACGTTGGAGTTCCGCGTCGTCCGGCCGGACGGCGCGACCCTCTGGGCATCCGGCCAGGCCGCTCCGATCCGCGCGCTCGACGGCGCGATCACCGGCTACATCGGAACGATCACGGACATCACCCCGCTCGTCCAGGAACGCCACGAGCAGAGCGAACAGCGGCGGTTCGTGGATGCCGTGCTTGATATCGCCGGCTCCCTGGTCGCGGTCTTCGACGGCGAGGGCCGGATTCTTCGGTTCAACCGCGCCTGCGAGCTGGTCACCGGCTACACCTTCGAGGAGGTGAAGGGCCGCCCGTTCTACGAGCTCCTGGTGCCCGAGGCCGAGATCGAGGCCGTCCGGGAGGATCTGGCCGCGCTGCGTCCCGGCCAGCCGCCGACGACAAATGAGAACCACTGGGTGACCCGCGATGGGCGCCTCCGTCTGATCTCCTGGAGCGATGTCTGCTTCTTTGATGACGACGGACACGCCACGCACCTGATCAGCACGGGTATCGATGTCACGGACGTCCGCCGAGGCGAGGAGGCCCTTCGCGGCATCGAGGCGGTCGGTGTTCTCCTGGCGACCACAGGTCCGACGAAAGAGTCGATGGCCGCGGTCCTCACCACCCTGTCCGATCGCATGGGCTACCCCCACCTGGCCGTGTTCGTGCGGCGGGGCGGGGCGTTCGAGCTTGGCGCGGCCGTCGGCTACAACGGCCACGCCGCGTCACTCCAGGTCTCGCGCGGCATCACCGGCCGCGTCCTTCGAACCGGGAGGAGCGCGTTCCTCGAGCGTCCGGAGAGCGGCGACGGCGCCGAGTGGCTTCCGGCCACCGCAGAGATCGCGAGCCAGATCGCCGCCCCGCTCATCGCCGATCGGGAGACCCTCGGCGTGCTCTCGATCGAGTCGACCGCGGAGGCGCCCCTCACGCAGGCGGACCTCCGGCTGGTCGAAACGGTGGCGGAGCGGCTGTCCGTGGCCATGGTCCTCGGGCGCGAGCAGCAGGCGCTGAAGGAGCGAGCCCGACTCTTCGCATCGCTCAACGCCTTCGCCCGTGTCACCGGGGCGATGGTCGACGAGGAGCGTCTGCCCGCCTCGCTGCTGGACGGCATCGCGGATGTCGTCCCGAACGACGCCTCGTGGCTGACGCTCGTCGACCCCACGAGCGGCCGCCACGTCATCCTGGGGGTCCGCGGGTCCGCGGTCGATCGGAAGGCCGTTGGGCGGTCCGTCCGACCGGGCGACCCGCCGATCCGACGAGCGATCCGGGATCGGACCGTCGTCGTCGAACGCGTGACAGGTGGCCGATCGACGTCGTCGCCGGGCGGCCGCGGCGCCCCTCCGACGGTGCTTCCGTGGAGGGCAACGTCGGGATCGATGGTCGCCGTCCCGCTGATCCATGCCGGCGACGTCCTCGGGACCGTCGTGGTGGGACGGGCCGGCCGCGACGCCTCGTTCACCGACCTAGAGCTCGAGGTGCTGTCGCTTCTCGGGGCGCAGGCTGCGCTCGCCGCCTCGAACGCCCGGCTCCTCGCTGAGGTTCGGGCGCTCGCGATCCGGGATCCCCTCACCGGGCTGTTCAATCGACGCCACTTCGACGCCGCCACAGAGCTGATCCTCGCCCGATGGCGGCGCGACCGGCAAGCTGCCCGACCGATCGCGGCCATCATGTTCGACCTCGACCGCTTCGGTGAGCTGAACAACACCCACGGCCACCAGGCTGGCGACGCGGTCCTGCGCGAGTTCGCCGGGATCCTGTTGACGCGGTTCCGCTCGGCCGACCTCGTGGCCCGCTACGGCGGAGAGGAGTTCGTCGTCGTCCTGGACGGCTCGTCCCTGATCGACGCCGCACGAGTCGCCGACGAGATCCGGACCGCGCTCGGGTCGCGCATATTGCGAGGGCCCGATGGCGCCGAGGTCCGGGCGACCGTCTCGGCCGGCTGCTCGCAGCTCGACCCGGCGAACCCGACGCGGGAGGCGCTTATCGAGGGCGCCGACGTCGCGCTGTATCGGGCCAAGCGGGCCGGCCGGAACCGGGTGGTCGCCGGCTGACATTGACAGTTCGCTAAAATCGGCGCCGGGTCCGCAGGCCGCAGCAAGCCCAAACAAAGAGCACAAATCGGCAGCCGACCTCCTGGCCGACTGGCGGGCGGCAAGTCGTGACTCGGTCGCGGCCCATACCGCCTCGCACGTCGCGGAGATGGCCCTGACGGCCGCCGCCGCGGAGGAGGCCGCGAAGGAGGTCGAGGCCGCCGCGGCAGCCGCGCTCCCGGGCCAGGGCTGCCCCGTTGCAGGCCGCAGAAGCCGCGTCGATGGCCCTCGCGGCCGCGGAAGGCGACACGGCTCGAGCGACCCAGGACGTCGAGGTCGCCGAGCAGGCCGAAGTCGCAGCCTGCGATCGCTTCCACCACGCCGAGGACGACGCGCGCTCGAAGCGGTCACGCTGGCCCGCGTCGTTCCTCTACGATCGCACCGTGGACGCCCCGCCCGGCCTGATCCTGTGGGACGCGCGCCTGATCGACGGCCGCGGCGGGCCGCCCGTCGAGCATGCGGTCGTCACCGTGGACGGCGCCAGGATCGTCGCGATCGAGACCGTCGACGGCCGGCCGACACCGACCGGTGCGATCGACCTCGCCGGTCGAACCCTCCTGCCGGGCCTGATCGACGCCCACGCCCACGTCATGAGCGACGCCGAGCGGAGCCCGGGCTTCGGGCCGCCGCCGCCGCTCCACGGCGAGGAGCCGCGGCCCGACGCCCTCCGCTGGTTCGTGCTCGCCAAGGCGGCCCGGGCCTACCTCGACGCCGGGATCACCGCCGTCCGCGATGTCGGCAGCCCGGATGACGAGGCGCTGACCCTGCGCGAGGCGATCCGCCTCGGGCTCGTCGAAGGGCCGCGCATCCTGACCTGCGGCCGGATCCTGTCGGCCACGGCCCCCGGCGGCGCGATCTTCGGGACGATGTACGAGGAGGCCGACGGGCCGTGGGAGATGCGCCGCGCCGTCCGCCGCCAGCTCCGCCGCGGCGCCGACTACATCAAGGTCATGGCGACGGGCGCCCGATCCGTGGTCCGCGAGGACCCGGAGGCTGCCCAGATCACGGCCGACGAGATCGAGGCCGTCGTCGACGAGGCCCATCGGATGGGCGTCCGGGTCGCCGCCCACGCGGAGGGCCTCGACGGGACGCGACTCGCGATCGAAGCCGGGGTCGAGACGATCGAGCACGGCTTCAGCCTGCATCGGGAGCCGGCGCTCCTCGAGCGGATGGCGAAGGAGGGCATCGTCCTGGTCCCGACGCTGTCGACGTTCGATGACCTGGCCGTCCGCTTCCGTGACAAGTTCGCACCATCGCTCGTCGAGCAGGCCAAACGCCAGGCGGCCGAGACGGCCCGGACGATCCTCGCCGCCCGCGACGCCGGCGTGACGCTGGCCATGGGCTACGACTCCGGTCCTCCCGGCGCCGACGCCCGGGAGCTCGTCCGGATGGTCGAGGCCGGCCTGACAGCAGGGGAGGCGATCCGGGCGGGGACGGCGGGCTCCGCTCGCGCGCTTGGCCTGACCGACCGCGGCACGGTCGAGCCCGACCAGGCCGCCGACCTCCTCGTCGTCGACGGCGACCCGCTCGCCGACATCGGAATCCTCGCCGATCCCGCTTGCATCGGGCTCGTCGTCCAGGACGGCGTCATCCGAACGCGAACACCGCCCTGAGGTCCGCTCCAAACGGACGACCCGAGCCCAGATTAGGAAGTCGCAATCTTCGTTGCCCTGCGGGTTCGGTCGTCCTACGGTTTCGTTGGACGGGGGGACGCGCGACGCACACGACCTGCGGGTCGTCGCCGGTCGCAGCCGTCCGATCAGCAGCTACCGGGGATGGCCAGGAGGACGTGCCATGTCGGTTCGCGCTCTGTCGTCGGCTGCCCGCATCGGGTCGGCCGCAGCTCTCGCCGCCTCGGCGATCTTGATCACAGCATCGCCGGTTGCCGCCCAGACGCACGCCGTCGTCATCGGCGTGGATCACGTCGATCCGGCCAACCAGGACCTGGCCAAGGGCCGCCTCTTCGAGTACACCGACTTCTTCAGCCGGGCGGTCACCGTTCGCCACGGCGACGTCGTCGACTTCCGGACCGCGCCCGCCGCGTTCCACATCGTTGGGCTGGCCCGAACGGAGGCCGAGGCGTTGGCGGCATACCCCGTCGCAACCCTCGACACCGACGATCCCGACGCGCCGAACGGGGCACCCAAGATCGCGCTCGGGCCATCCAACTTCCCAATCGTCGACGGCAACGCGAGCGGCGATCTGTCCAAGGTCGACTTCAGCCGACCGAATGGGCCGCCGGACTGTGGCCGGCCGGACCTCGGCGAGGCGGACTGCGTCTTCAGCGGCGGGGACGACATTGACGTCGCCGGGCCGAACCTGAACTTCGGTCCGACGGGGCCGCAGCCGGCTGACTGGCGCGTCCGGATCGACGCGAGCCCCGGCACGTACACCTTCCTCTGCTTCATCCATCCCGGCATGCGCGGGACGCTGAAGGTCGTGGGCACCGCCCAGCCGACCACGACCCAGGCTCAGATCGACCACAAGTCCTTCGGGCAGTTTGTGGCCGACCGGGCCCAGGCTCTGGCCGCGGAGAAGGCGGCCAACGTCGTCTCGTACACCGGCGGCGCTCCTGGTACGCGGACGTACCTGTTCAAGGTCGGCATCGGAGCCGCCTCGAACCACGTCGCGATCGACGAGATGCTGCCGAATCCGGCCACCGTGCCCGGCGGGGCGCCGGGACTGGCGTCGGGCGACAAGGTGCTCTTCGACTGGGCCGACACGCACAACGTCCACACTGTCTTCTTCCCGACGTCCGTCGAAGAGACGTCGCCGTTCGGGTTCGACTGTGACAGTGGCTTCGTGGAACCGTTCGGGCCGCCGTGCTTCGAGACCGGTGAGGCCTTCGCGCCCGAGCTGATCGGGGACCCTGGCAACGCGCCTCCGGGGACCGTCCTGACCAGCCCGTCGGCGATCGTCGATTCCGGTCTCCTCGTCGGCACCGGCTACAACCTCTCTCCGTCGGTCCAGGCGTGGCATGTCGCGACGAACGGATCCACGGGGACGGGCACCTACAGCTTCCGCTGCGCGGTGCACGATTTCATGATCGGGAGCTTCACCGTCGGGTCATGAGCTGATGGCAGAGGCACCGCCGGCGCCTCTGCCATCCTCACTCTAGGTCGAGGCGAGAGGCCGGTCTCGGGGACGCGGCGGCACTGACTGGTCCGGGTCAGGTGCACCTGACCGATTCCCAGCGACGGTCGATAGACGCCTTGGGTGCAGGATCGGTCGATGAACGACTCTTTCCGCCGCCCGCCAATGTCCGGCCCGCTCAAGGTCTGGCTCGTCGGCGGTGGTCTCGCAGCGATCCTGCTGACCGGCATCGGCCTGGCGGTCAGCCCGCGCGACCCCTCGCCAACACCGTCGAGCGGTGTCGCCGCGCTTCCGCCGAGCGCCAGTCCGGCATCCGTCGCCGCATCGGCGGAACCCAGTCCCTCGCAGACGACCACGCCGACGCCGACAGCGACGCCCAAGCCGAAGCCGGCCGTCTGGTCGAAGTCGGTCCACGTCAAGGGCCTCGATGGCTGCACATCCGTCGTCGCGGCGATCGACGATCGTGGCACGAGCCATCTGGCCGCGGATTGCGGAAGCTCATCCAGCCGAATCGGCTACTCGACCTCGACCGACGGTTTGCATTGGACGTCGAGGATCTTCAAGGCGCAGACCGACCGGCTCGAGCAGGAGCCGCAGCTCGCCCTCAAGGGTTCGACGCTCTACCTGGCCTACACCCGTCTGGTCCAAACGGAGGGAGCATGTGGCGACGACGGATTGAAGGACCTCGGCGTCTACTACCGGACGAGGTCGCTCCCGAACGGCGGATGGTCGGCCCCGCACCAGATCGGAGCCGTCCGAGACCACCTCCAGTCGTTCCGCGTCAACGGCTCGACCATCCATGCGACCGTCACGAACGAGAAAGACGGCCTGACCTATTACGAGACGATCTCCGGAGGGACGACTCACCGGTACCGGCTCGCCGGCGCCGTCGGCGGGGCCTCGCTCCGGATCGGCGACGATGGCAAGGCGCGGATTGCCTACCAGGGCTCGAACGGGATCGTTTACGGGACGTTCGACGGCAGCCGCTTCCGCACCGCGACGGTGCCGAACAGCGAGGGCGGCCAGACTCCCACGCTCGTCCTCGCACCCGGCAACGTCGCCTACATGCTCTGGATCCACAGCTCGGTAGGTGGCGGCTGCGCGGAGCCTGAGCCCCCACCCGAGGACGGCACCTACTTCGCGACGAACGCCGGCGGTTCGTGGAACTCGACGAAGCTGTCCAATGCGAACGCGGCCGCATCGATCATCATCGATCCCGCCACGGGCGAGGTCCACGTGCTGATCGGCGACTTCCGGGGGATCGTCTACTACAACCGCGCCCCGGGCGCCGACTGGACGGAGAAGACCCTTTCGCCGACGCGCTGGCTGTATTCGCCGGTGATCCGCCAGAACCCGAAGACGGGGGCGTTGCTCGTCGCCTACGTCTCCGAGATCGCGAGTTCCGAGAAGCCGCCGACCATCCAGGTCATGACAAAGGGCTAACCTCGGGCGTCGTCGGGCGATCTCGCGGGTAAAGCGCCAGGAAGCCCATGACGAGGGCGAGGGGGACGACCGTCATCAGCAGCCCGAGCCCGACGTCGCCCGTCGCGGTCCAGACCTGCGACGCGAGCGTCGCGCCCACCGCAATTCCGAGGCTCGACAGACCGTTGATCCAGCCGTAGGCGCGGCTGCGCCGGCCGCCATCGGTCGCGTCGGCGAGGAGCGCGAAGTACGACGCCTCGAGCGCAGTCACGCCGGCGCCGCTGACGATCGACACCGGGTACAGGACCAGCCGTGGCAGCTCGGCGTGGAACGCGATCGGGAAGATGAGGATCAGCCCCGCCCCGAGGATCGCGACGTCGCGGCGCCCGCGGCGATCGGCCAGGTTTGCCAGGACCGGGCCCAGCAGGATCGAGCCCAGGCCGAACGCCGAGAAGACGAGGCCGACCTCGGCCGTCGCCCAGCCGAGCCGCTCCTGGGTGAAGACCGCATAAGTCGTGATGAACGCCCCGAAGGAGGCCTGGAAGAAGGCCTGGACGAGGAAGAGCAGGACGAGGAGGCGGGTGACGCTCGACGCGGTGGCGGTCCCGGCGCCTGCCGTGGCAGTGTCGGCCGCGGCCGCTGCGGCGGGAGTGCCGGCCTGGTCGGCCGGCTTCGGTCGACCCTCGGCCGGCGGCTTCGGCAGGAACAGCGAGGCGATCGCCGAGAGCGTGCTCGTCGCGCCCACGACGAGGAATGGCAGTCGGAGGTCGGACACGCCGACGAGCAGACCACCGACCGTCGGCCCGAGGACCGCCCCCGCGGAGCCCGCCGCCGAGAGGACGCCGTTGGCGAACGCCAGCCGCGTCCGGTCGATGGCCTGGGCCACGTACAGCCGCTCCGACACCTGGTTGACGCCGGTGCCAAGCCCTGCGACGGCCCGGAAGGCGATCAGTGACAGGGCCGTTCCGGCGGTCGCGATCAGGACATTCGCCGCCGCGTACGTGCCGATCCCGATCGAGACGAGCCGGCGCGGCGCGAGCCGCTCCACGAGGTACCCGCCGCCGAGCTGGCCGACCGCGATGGTCACGGCGAAGCCGCTCGTCAACAGGCCCAGGACGGTCGGCGTCGCCCCCAGCGAGGTCGCGTACAACGGCAGGAGCGGCAGCATGATCGACACGCCCACCTGGGTGATGAACGCCATCGCTCCGAGCAGCGCGATCGCCGGGGAGAGGCCGCGGCCCCACGTCCGAACCCGCTTGCCGATCCTCGCCCGCGCCAACATCACGGCGCCATCGTCGCGGCCGGGTCAACAGGGAGCGTCGGACGTCCGAGGGAGCAGGCGCGCCTGGACCTCCCGCCCGTCGATCGAGCCTATGATTCCGTCCCGTGACCCTGCCCTCGCCACCCGCACCGGCGAAGCCGCCCAGCGGCCCGTCGCGACCAGCGTCGCGCGGCGGGCTGCCGGGCCGCATCTGGTGGGGGACGTTCCTGATCCTGCTCGTCTGGAACGCCATCTCGTTGTTCGGGCTGATGAAGGCGAGCATCGTGGAGCTGCCGTACTCGGCGTTCCTCGCCCAGGCCCAGGCGAACAACGTCGAGCAGGTCACGTTCGACGGGCAGGCGCTTGACGGAACGCTCCGCCAGCCGATCCCGTACCCGCCGAGCGCCGGCGCCTCGATCGCCGGATCTTCGGTCGCGGCCTCCCCGGCCGCCGGCGCCTCGACGGCCGCCCGAACGCCCGGACCCGCGCCGGCCGCGTCACCGGGGAGTGCCGGAGAGCCCGTCCTGACCTACGCCTCGTTCACGACCGTCATCCCGCCGCTCGGCGACCCGGCGCTCCTGCCTCTCCTCGAGTCGCACGGCGTCACGATCACCGCCAAGAACAGCGGTGGCGGCTCGTTCCTCCTCGACCTGACCCTGGCGGTCCTGCCGGTGGCGCTGATCGTCGGCGTGATCGTCTACATGGGCCGGCAGCTGCAGCGCAACCAGCAGGGGATCTTCGGGTTCGGTGGCAGCCGGGCGCGGGTCTACGACGCCGAGCGGCCGAACGTCACTTTCGCCGACGTCGCCGGCGAGGACCAGGCCAAGATCGAGCTCGCCGAGGTGGTCGACTTCCTGAAGGCGCCCGATCGCTACCGCCGCCTCGGTGCCCGGCTGCCCCGCGGCGTCCTCCTGATCGGCCCGCCGGGCACCGGCAAGACGCTCCTCGCCCGGGCAGTCGCCGGTGAGGCTCGGGTCCCGTTCTTCAGCATCTCCGGGTCGGAGTTCGTGGAGCTGTTCGTGGGTGTCGGGGCGAGCCGCGTCCGCGACCTGTTCACGAAGGCCAAGGCGGCGGCTCCGGCGATCGTCTTCGTCGACGAGATCGACGCCGTGGGCCGCCAGCGCGGCGCTGGCCTGGGCGGGGGCAACGACGAGCGGGAGCAGACGCTCAACCAGCTCCTCGTCGAGATGGACGGCTTCGACGTCGATACGAACGTCATCGTCACCGCCGCAACGAACCGCCCGGACGTGTTGGACCCCGCGCTCCTCCGGCCGGGCCGGTTCGATCGGCAGGTCACGGTCGGCTTCCCCGATCGGATCGGCCGCGAGGCGATCCTCAGGATCCACACGAAGAACCTGCCGCTCGCGCCCGACGTCGACCTGGCACAGGTCGCCGCGGGGACGCCCGGGTTCTCCGGCGCCGATCTGGCGAATCTCGCGAACGAGGCGGCCCTCCGTGCAGCGCGCAGCAATCACGACCAGGTCCGCCCCGAGGACTTCGAGGAGGCGCTCGACACGCTGATCCTCGGGACCCGCCAGGCCGGCCTGACGAACGAGGACGAACGGCGGACCGTCGCGTATCACGAGGGCGGCCACGCGATCGTCGCCCGGCTGACGCCAGGCGCCGACCCGGTCAACAAGGTGACGATCGTCCCCCACGGCCAGGCGCTCGGGGCGACCGAGCAGCGGCCGATGGACGACCGCCGCAACTACCCGCTCGACTACCTGCGAGGACGGCTGGCGGTGATGCTCAGTGGTCGGGCGGCCGAGGAGATCGCCTTCGGCCAGCCGACGACCGGCGCCGAGGCCGACCTCAAGCAAGCGACGGCGCTCGCCCGCCGGATGGTCGGGCTGTGGGGGATGAGCCAGGAGCTCGGGCCGGTCTCCTATGGGGTGGGGGAGACGCAGCCGTTCCTCGGCCGCGAGCTGGCGGCGCCGAAGGAGTTCGCGGAGGCGACCGCGGCCCGCATCGATGGGGCAGTCGCAGCGCTGATCGACGCGGCCCACGACCGGGCTGTCGAGGTGCTTCGTCGCGAGCGGAAGGCCCTCGACGCGCTGGCGGCCGAGCTCGTGGCGAAGGAGATGGTCAGTGCTCGCCGTCTCGACGAGATCCTGACCGAAGCCGGCG
>VBFG01000144.1 GCA_005882635.1 Chloroflexota bacterium
GGGCGTAGTACTCATGGCTGTACGTTGAGGGTTCCCGGACGGCCGATGGTACTACCCCTATCCTTGCGTTCCACCTTGCACGGTAGCCTTCCGGTGACCCTGAACAACGCTGGTAGGCTCAGCGCGTGATCGCGGTCGTCGGAAATCCCGTCGGAACGGTCCGGGCTGGCGGCATTGACGCCGCCGGTCTGCCGGTCGCGGTCGCTCGCGCAGCGGTCGCCGCCGGCGGCGCCGTACAGCTGATCGGGAAGGTCGGCGAGGGGTCGGGCGGCGACGCGATCCTGTTGTCGCTCGCAGCGGATGGAATCGGCCACGCGGCGCTGTTGCGCGACCCGGGATCTGCAGATATCGAGCCCGCTTCGCTCGCGCCCGACCTCGGGGACGGCCCACTCGACGAGCTCGCGGGTCTCGACGGCTCGGTCGGCTCAGGTCCCGGAGATGCGCGGACGCCCTCGGTCAGTCCAACGCTCGAGGCGGCCGACCTCGAGCTGGCGCTCCGCTACCTCCCGGACTACGACGTCGTCGTCATCGCCCAACCGCTGGATGCCGCCGCGCTCGGCGCGGTCGCCGACGCCACTCGCTGGGCGGGCGCCCACCTCATCGTCCTCGGCGGCGCCGACGCGGCGATTCCGGACGCTGCCACGCTCCTCGAGCCGCCCGAGGAGGATGTCGAGGGCGCGTTCGCGACGCTCGTCGGCCGCTACGCCGCCGCACTCGACACCGGCACGCCGGCGGACCAGGCCTTCGCCGACGCCTCTGCCGCGGCCGGCTGGGTCGCGGCCGCCGCTGACTGACTCAGTCGAACAGGCCGACGGGCGCCTCGGCGCGGACGGACGCGAGATCGATCGGCTCGACGAGCTCCGGCCCATCGTTTCGGACGTTGTTCACCAGGTCCCGGACGGGCTCGATCCGCAGGCGGAGCTCGTCGGTGGGCTCGAACAGTCCGCGGAGCTCGGCCAGATCCGCGATGTCCGGATCGAGCCAGAGGTCCCACGCCCGCTCGGGAACGACGACCGGCATCCGATCGTGGAGGCCCGCCATCTGCTCGTTCGGTCCCGTCGTCACGATCGTGAAGGTCCGAACGACGGCGGATCCGGCCGCGGCGCCCTCGGCGTCTGCTGATCGATCGCGCCAGCCCGACCACAGGCCGGCGAGCGCGAGCGGACGGCGATCGGCTCGACCGATCGTGAAGGGCTGGCGGCGACCGTCGAGCCGCTGCCACTCGTAGAAGCCGTCGACCGGGACGAGGCAGCGCTTCCGGCGGAGCGCGTCGGAGAAGGCCGGCGATCGCGTGAGCGTCTCGGCCCGCGCATTGAACATCCGCGACGCAACCTTCGGGCTGTCGGCCCAGTGCGGGATCAGCCCCCAGCGGTACGCGACGACGGCGCGCCGCTCGGCGCGCTGGACGACGACCAAGGCCTCGTCCGTCGGTGCGACGTTGTACCGCGGCCCGAGCTCGTCGGCGAGGGGCTCCGCCGCGAAGATCTCCGCCAGCTCGGACGCGGGTCGTTGCTGGCTGAACCGGCCGCACATGACCGGCAAGTCTAGACGGCCGTCCTGTATCGTCCGGCCCGATGGACGAACCCCAGGGCGCGACGCCGGCGGTCGATCGGCACGTCACCGGACCGCTGAGCGCGAAGGCCGCGGCCGCCCTGCTCGAGCAGGGCGCCGGCCATCTCGAGGCCGGCGAGTTCGCGGAGGCTCTCGCGACCTACCAGCGAGTGGTGGGCTTCGACGACCCGGAGGTCACCGCCACGGCGCTCCTCGGGATGGCCCAGGCGCGCTACCGGATGGACGACGAGGACGCCGCGTTGCGAACGTGGGAGGCGATCCTCGAGCTGCCCGAGACGACCGCGACGTACCACGCCTGGCGGAACGTCGCCGCGGCACGCGTCCGGGACGGCGACCTCAACGGGGCGATCGCCGCCTACCGCGAGGCCGACCGCCGGGCGCCGGCTGACGACAAGCGCGAGATCGCGAACCGCCTCGGCTGGCTGGCCAAGGAAACGGGCAATGTCCGCGCCTCGCGGCGCTATTTCGCCCGTGGTCGCGGCAGCTACCTGGCGATCGCGACGTACATCGTCCTCGGCGTCACGATCGCGATCTCGCTCGCGGCCGCGTTCGCGGTGGACGGCGCGAAGATCTACGCGGCGCTCGAATTGAACAAGCCGCTCATCGCCGACGGCCAGGTGTGGCGGCTGCTGAGCGTGACCCTCGTCCACGGCGACCCCGCCCCGAGCGCCTTCGCGTTCACGCTGATCCACCTCGGGCTGAACATGTACGCGCTCTACCTGGTGGGGCCGATCGTCGAGCGGCTGTATGGGTCGACCAGGTTCGTCGCGTTCTATGCGATCGCCGCGATCGGCGGGTCGCTGGGGACGTTCGCCTTCGGCGACGCGCCCCTCGGGACCGGCGCATCTGGGGCGATCTTCGGGCTGTTCGGGGTGGTCTTCGCCGCCACGCGGCTGCACCTGCCCGTCCTCGACGCCGCGAGCCGCCGGATGGCGAGCCAGATCGGGACGCTGATCCTGGTGAACATCGTCATCGGGTTGTCGCAGGGCTTCGTCGACAACATGGCCCACATCGGCGGCCTGATCACCGGCGCGCTACTCGCGGTCGCGTTCATGCCCGGCAAGGTGCCGACGCTGCGCTCGATGTGGCAGCCGGGTGCGAACGGCCAGATCGCGAGCGGAAGCTTTCTCGCCAGCCCGTTCGGCCGCGTGGCGGCCCTGGTCCTATTGATCGGACTGATGGCGGTTGCCGCGGCCGTCGGCCTCGGCAAGTGGCGCTGACGATCAGGTGGAACCGGCGGTTGCGATCGCCGGTGGTTGAACCGGAAGGACGACGCTGACCCGTGCGCCGTGGGGCGCCAGGTTCTCGGCGACGGCGGCGCCACCGTGCGCCCGGGCGAGCTCGCGGACGATCGCCAGACCCAGGCCCGAGCCCGAGCCGGTCCGCGACGGGTCGCCGCGGTAGAACCGCTCGAACGCGCGGTCCGTCCCGCCCGGCGGGAAGCCGGGGCCGTCGTCGACGACGGCGAAGGCGATCCCGGGTCCGACGACGCCCGCCGCGCCGTCGACCGGTCGGGCCTCCAGCCGGACGTGGCCGCCCGGCCCGAGGACGGCGAGGGCGTTGTCGACGAGGTTGCCGAGGATCCGGTCGAGGGCGACCCGATCGGCGACGAGCGCACCGCGTCGATCGTCCGGACGTTCGGCGGGGCTGGCGATCGCGAGATCGACGCCGGCGGCGCTCGCCCGGGCGGCGAACCGCTCGACGGTCGCCTGCAGGACCGCGTCCGCGTCGAGCGGCTCGAGGTGGATGGCGTCGCTGCCGGTCCGCAGGCGGTCGATCGCGCCGAGCTCGCCGACCAGCCGCTCGAGGCGCTCTGTCTCTTCGGCGATCGCCGCAGCCGCGCGCTCCGCGTCCGCGCCCGTGGCCGTCCCGTCCGCGAGCGCCGCCGCGTAGCCACCGATCACCGTCAGCGGCGTCCGGAGGTCGTGCCGAAGGTCGGCGAGCAGCTCGCTTTCGCGAGCGCGCGTGTGGGCGAGCTCGACGCCGAGGCTGTTGACCCGAGCGGTGAGCTCGCGGACCTCTCTGGGTCCGGTCTCCGGCAGCGGCTCGATGGACCCGTTCGTCGGATCGACGAGCTCGTTCGCCCGGCGGGCGACGCGGGCGAGGGGCCGAGCCACGGACCGTGACAGCAGAAGCGCCATCGGCGCGCCGACGACGAGCGTGGCGAGGATGACGATCGGAAGGGACCGGCCGACGTCGCGCAACGCGGCCGCGCCTGACGTGTCGACAGTGGAGAGGAGGACGGCGCGCGAGCCGGCGGCGGCCGGCCCGCGCAGCACGAGTGCGGCGTAGTCGTGGACCTGGTCGTCGTCGAACCGGACGCTGCCCGTCAGCGTGTCGCCGACGCGGGTCGCCGCCGGGATCGTGATCGGGGTCTCGGGCGATGGGTCGGCCAGTCCGAGCTCGACGATCGAGCCGTCCGTCGCCAGGAGCTGGACGGTGACATCGCCGCCCGAGACCTCGCGGCGGATCTGGTTGATCACGGTCCGCACGTCGTTCTCGACGACGGCGCCGCGCAGCCGGACGGCGAAGGTCTGGGCGATGTCGGCCAGTGCGCTCGAGGTCGCGTCCGCGTGGAGCCCGCGAAGGACGACGAACATCGTCGCCCCGATCGCCAGCCACAGGGCGACGGCCAGGAGGGCGAACGCGGCCACGATCCGGCCGGTCAGGCTGGCGGGCATGGCGGTCAGTCGGTCGCCGCTGGGGGAACGGCCTCCCGGATCGGCGGCACCAGCCGGTAGCCGACACCACGCACCGTCTCGATCGGCGGCCCGTCGGCGCCGAGCTTCCGGCGAACCTCGCCGACGTGGACATCGACGGTGCGAGTCTCACCGGGGAAGTCGGTGCCCCAGACGTCCTCGAGCAGCATGTCGCGGGTGAGGACGACCCCTGGATCGCGGGCCAGCGCTGCGAGGAGGTCGAACTCGCGGGCGCGGAGGCCGAGATCGCGACCGGCGACGGTGGCCTCGCGCCGGCGGGGATCAATCCGCAAGGCGCCCACCTGCATCGGGCGGCCGCCCTTGGCCGTCACATCCGTTCGACGGAGGATCGCCTTGACCCGGGCGACGAGCGCCCGTGGATTGAACGGCTTCGTGACGAAGTCGTCGGCACCCAGCTCGAGCCCGACGATCGCGTCGATGTCGTCGTCGCGTGCGGTGAGCATCAGGACGGGCGTGTCGCCGCGGCGGCGGATCTCGCGGCAGACCTCGAATCCATCGAGCTTGGGGAGCATGAGGTCGAGGACCACGAGGTCCGGATCGTTGCGGGCGTGACGGTCGAGCGCCTCCTGGCCGTCCGCCGCGGTGACGACCGCGTAGCCCTCCTTCTCGAGGTAGAGCCGGACGAGATCGACGATGTGCCGCTCGTCGTCGACGACCAGGATCGTCTTCATCGCGGCGGAGGATACGACGCGGTCGAGCGGTCGAGCGGTCGCCACGTAAGCGGACGGTAAGGCGGGCTCCGACGATCAGGAGCCGGGAAAGCGCTCGTCGAAGACGGTCTCGTCGCGAGGGAGGCGGGCCGTGCCGGGCGCGGACTTCGGCGCACGGGCAGCGGCGGTCGGGTGGCCGAGCTGGACGATCGTTCGCACCATCCGGTCCGGTGGGATGCCGAGCAGCGCGTGGACCGAAGGCCGGACGTCGCCTCGGATCCAGCTGATCCCGGCGCCGATGTCCAGCACCGACGCAGCGACGAGCAGCCGCTCGGCGACGCGGCCCTCGTCGTACGCGTGGTGGACGGCGCCGTCGGCGTCGGCCGGCATCACGACCGCGATGGCCGCCGTCGCCGTTTCGACGCCACGGGTCTGCGGGAGTCCGGCCTGGTGGATGGCACGGAGCGTCGATGGGTCGGTGATGACGATGAACCGCCACGGTTGGCCGTTGCGGCTGCTCCCCGACCAGCGCGCGACGTCGGCGAGGGCATCGAGCGTCTCGCGATCCAGCGGCGTCGGGTCGAACTGACGGAACTGGCGGGTTCGCCGGAGCGGCCGGAGACGCTCGGCTGGGCTGACGGGCTCGGCGTTCATGGCGGCATCATCCGCCCAGCGCGGCGACGAGCGCTGCGGAGGCGGATCGCAACCGGTCGGCGGCCTGTTGGTCGAGGTGCCTGGAGACGTCGCGGACCCGACGGTCGAGGTCACGAGCATCCTTGAGTGCGGCCGCTCGGTCGCCCTGGTCGAGGTCGCGGCGGACCTTGGCGGCCATCGATTCGAGGTCATTCGCCTCCTTGCCCTTGAGTCCGTCCGGCCCGCCCCTGGCGGCCGAGATCGCGGCATCGAGGTTGTCGAGTGCGGCGATCGCTGGATCAGTCGTCGCGGACGGCGAAGGAACCGTGCTGGGAGCCGAGCTGGCCACCGAAGGCGACGGAGATGGGACCACGGCCGCCGATGCTCCCGGACTGGCGGCGGGGAGCGCGAGACCGGCCAGCAAGCGCGGTCCGACGAAGCCGACGAAGAACGCGACGGCGAGGAAGGCGGCGAGCGGCAGCAGCCAGCCGAGGGACTGCTTTGCGGGAGCGCGTGCTGCGCCGGCCGGAGTCGTGCTGGGTCCTGGCATCTCCGCGGCGGGATCGACGAGATCGATGGCCGCGGTCTGCATCAAGGGGATCGCCATTGCCGTCGTCGCGTCATCATCGAGCGCCGCAGCATGGGTCGCGCTGGTCCTTGCCGTGGCGACGTCGTCCTCGACGGGCGTCGCGACGGGCGGGAGGACTGCGCTCCCAGCCCTCGTGGTACCAGGTCGGCCGCTGCGCGTCCACCGTCCGAGCGCCGCCGCGAGCGACGCACCGAAGCCGAGCGCATCCGGTCGGCGACCGGGATCGACCGCGAGCGCGTCGAGGAGCGCCTCGTCGAACTCGCGGCCCAGGGCGGGAGCCACGGTCGAGACCGCCGGCGGCCGGAAGGCCGCGGCGGCGACGACGTCGCGAACGGAGCCGCTCGGGCGCGGCAGCGACCCGGTCAGGCCGAGATGGGCGATCGTCGCGAGCGCGTAGATGTCGGCCGCAGGCCCGCCGGCGTCGCCCCGCAGTCGTTCGGGGGCGAGATAGGCGAGCGTGCCGATGGCCGTGCCGGGCTCGGTGAGATCCCTCGGTTCGGTTGATGACCCCGATCTCGCCAGGCCGAAGTCGCCCAGCTTCACGCGGTCGGTTGCGAAGAGGATGTTCGACGGCTTCACGTCGCGATGGGCGAGCCCCGCCCGATGGAGCGCGCCGAGCGCGCTCGAGACGGCCACGAGGATCGGCACCAGCTCATCCGGTGCCATCGGCCGATCCGGCCCGAGGCGGTCGGCGAGCGAGCCGCCCGGACAGAGCTCCATGACCACGAACGGCTCCCGGCCGGCCGTCGCGTCGCCCGGATCGACATCGAAGACCGCGACGAGCCCGGGGTCGGCGACCGCCGCCATGGCCCGGGCTTCGCGCTCGAACCGCCGGGCAAGGACCGGGTCGTTGGCGAGGTTCGGGAGGAGGACCTTGATCGCGACGTCCCGATCGAGGCGCTCGTCGTGCGCCCGATGGACGGTCGCCATGCCGCCCGAGCCGAGCATCGCGCCGATGCGGTAGCGGTCGGCCAGGCGGTCGCCGGGGGCGGGCATGCGATCGAGCCTACTTGATGCGGTAGGATCGGCGCCCCGTCCGGAGGTCCCATGTTCTCGACGCTGCTCGGTGCCCTGCCGCGTCCGTCGGATGGCCCCGCCGATGCGCTGGCCTCACTCGCCTCGACGGGCCTGGAGCTGCTGTCGACCGGCGAGCCGCCGGCCGGCGCGGAGCAGGCGCCGGCCGCGGTCGTCGGCGCCTGGCGGGCGGCCGCGGCCGCGACGGATCGGCCGGTCAAGCAAGTGCTGGCCGGGCCGTACTCGGCTGGACGGGACGGGGCGCCCTCTCGACCGGTCGAGCTGGCCGAGAGCCTCCGGGTGACCGTCGTCGCCCTCGCCGAGGCGGGTTGCCCGTTCATCGAGATCGACGAGTCGGCGGCCGAGGCAATCGCCGTCGTCGCCGGCGAGCGGCAGCGGTTCGTCGAGGCCCACCACCGGCTCCTCGACGTGGTTGGCGGAACCCACGTCTCTCTGGCCCTGACCGGGGCGAACCTCGACGAAGCGGGACCGGCGACGTTCTTCGACCTGCCCTACGCGAGCTACGCGTTCGACCTGATCGCGGGGCCCGACAACTGGCGGCTGATCGCCGCGGCTCCGCAGGATCGCGGGATCGTCTGCGGCGCCCTCGATCCGCGTCCGAACGGCGACGAGACGCGCGAGCTCCTGATCTGGGCGGCGCACTACGCCGCGTCGACGAACGGTCGCGGGCCGAACCGCGTGGGCCTGGCCAACGCCCCATCCCTCGCCCCGCTGGATTGGCCCGTCGCCCTCCGGAAGCTCAGCCGCATCGCGGAGGCGGTCCGGATCGCGTCGGTCGAGTCTCCCGGGGAGATGGCGAGGCTGCTCGATCCGCGGGCGTTCGGTGGTCGCCGGGACCGCCCTGGAAGGGTCCGGCTAGCGGGCCCGTCGGAGGAGTGACCTCACTCCCGGCGCGGCGGTCCACGTTCTGGTCGCTGGCGTTCCGCGCCGGGTACCGGATCCTTCGAATCCTCGACCCGCTGATCCGGTCGGCGCTCGCGAACGGTCTGCCGGGCCTCGACGGCGTCGTCGAGCTGCGAACGGTCGGTCGACGGACCGGCCGGCCCCATCGGACGTTGTTGACCCTGTTGACGGTCGACGACCGGTGGTATGTCGGCCATCCGAACGGATCGGCCGCCTGGATCCGCAACGCCGAGGCGGCGGGCTGGGTGGAGATCGATCCGGCGGGCCCGCGGGGCCCGCGGTTCGCGCCGGTCAGGCTTGCGGCCGGCGCCGAGCGGGATGCCGTGATCCGCGCGGCCTGGACGCAGCAGCCGTTCCCGGCGAACCTGCTGTACCGCGCGGCTCGTCGTCACGTGGCCGCGGTCGGCGTCTACCATCGCCTCGAGCCGATCGGCATGGACACCTCTGCCGTGCCGGAGCCCGTCCGCCGCGTAGAAGGAGTCCCGTGAGCCGCTTCTGGCACGGCTTTGCCGACATGCACTCGGTCGCGACCGACGAGGTCGTGATTCGCTCGGCCGAGGGCGTTTGGCTCGAGGATGTGGACGGCCGGCGATACCTCGACTCGACCGCCGCGCTGTGGTACTGCAACGTCGGCTATGGGCGGCAGGAGATCGCCGACGCGGTTGCCGCCCAGCTGGTCCGGCTGCCGGCGTACTCGTCGTTCGGGGCGTACACGTCGGAGCCGACGGTCGCCCTCGCAGAGCGCCTCGCCGATCTGTCTCCGATCCCGAACGCGGTCGTCTTCCTGGGTTCGGGCGGATCGGATGCGGTCGACACTGCCGCCAAGCTCGTCCGCCGCTACTGGGACGTCGTCGGCCGACCCGAGAAGCGGGTGATCGTGTCGCGCGAGTTCGGCTACCACGGGATGCACGGCTGGGGGACGTCGCTGGTCGGGATCGGGCCGATGAAGACTGGCTACGGCGGGAACTTCATCGACGAGGTCGTCAACGTCGGCGTCATGGACGTCGAGACGCTCGGCGCGCTGTTCGCCGAGCGTGCCGGGGAGATCGCCGCGTTCATCGGCGAGCCGGTCGTCGGGGCGGGCGGCGTCATCCCGCCGGAGCCGCACTACTGGCCCGAAGTCACGCGCCTCTGCCGGGAGCACGACATCCTCTTGATCGCGGACGAGGTGATCACCGGCTTCGGGCGGACGGGCTGGCTGTGGGGGTCGCAGCGGTACGGCATCGAGCCGGACCTGATCACGTTCGCGAAGGGCGTCACGTCGGGCTACATGCCGCTCGGCGGCGTCCTCGTCGGGGAACGGGTTCGAGCGCCGTTCTGGGATGACGACGTGCCTGGGGCGGTCTTCCGCCACGGCTACACGTACTCCGGTCACGCCGGCGCGGCCGCCGCCGCGATGGCGAACCTCGACATCATCGAGCGCGAGGGATTGGTGGCGCGGGTCGCGTCGCTCGAGCCGGCCCTGGACCGAGCAGTGCGGCGCCTCGAAGGGGCAACGGGGGTCGGCGAGGTTCGAACGGTGGGGCTGACCGCGGCGGTGGCCTTCGAGCCATCGTTGTTGGCGGCGGACCCGGGCCTGCCGGAGCGGGTCGTCTCCGCGGCGCTCCGTCACGGCGTCGCGAGCCGCGTGCTGCGGGGCCACGCCCTCCACATCTCCCCGCCGTTCGTGATCACCGAGGCCGAGATCGACACGATGGTCGACGGCTTCGCGGCGGCCCTGGAGGATGTCGCGGCGGCCGCCCGGTAACGGGCGGAGCCACGTAGCGGCTGCCCGGTAACGGCGGCGCCGGTCAGCGCCGGCTCAACCGCTGCGCCGCGTCGCGATAGTCGGCGTAGGGCGCCGGCGTTCGGCGACCGTCCGACCGCGTCGCCAGGAGCCAGCTGCGACGACGGCTCCGGGGGTCGACCATGGCGATGAATCCGCGCGGAACCTCGTCGGTTTCGCCCTCGATCCAGCTCGCGAGGTCGTCGGCTGAGGCCGGGAACATCAACCTCAACGCGCTCCGATTCGCTGCGACCCGCGCGTCGTTCTCGACTGACTCGAGCAGCACCAGCGCGATCGTCGATTGGTTCGGCACCCAACCGAATGTTCGAGCCGCGGCCCACGCCTCTCGCTGGTACCAGGAAACTGTCCGTTGGATTGCGCCGACATCGCGGATCTCGGTCTTGATCTCCACGATCAGCAGAGCGCCGTCCGACGGTCGATAGGCGAGAAGATCGATCCAACCGCGGTATCGATCCTTGCCGACCTCGACTTCGAGACGGACGATAAATCCCGCCCTCGTCAACCGCCTCATCACCCAGGACGCGCACGCCGCGTGCACCACATCGCGCTGCTCTCGCCGACCGGCGAGACCAAGGGTCCCGGTGTCAAACCGAACGCGTACGCCAAGCAGCGTCAGTGCGCGACCAGCGAGCTCGACGTCCACGTACTTCGCGTCGCCGGACTCGAGACGCCAGATCTTCGTCTGATTGGTTTGGAGCCTTTGAGCGAGCTCCTCCTGGGGCCAGCCGCATTCGGTCCGGGCCATCCGGATGGCCCGAGCAATCGCGCGACCGAGCAGGCCCCCGTTCAGCTCCATGACAGGTTGATACCAGCCGACGATTGACCGCGCCTTTGTCGCGCCTTCTCTGGCGACAACTCGGAATCCGGGTCGGAATCTGCTCGGGCCTGCACGATCCGTCGCGCAGGTCGGTCGATCATGCGAGCAGCACACGGAATCAACTCGAATCGCGAGTTGAGCGCCACGTCGCGGTGGCTTCCGGGCGTCGGCCGGGGGAGGCGATTTGGGGTGCGGGACGAGGTTGCAGGACGGTCGCGATCGGCGCAGCATTGCCCAAACCCCCGGACGCTCCACGTGGTAGCTGGGACCCCGTCACACTGACCGCCGACCGGGTCCCGGAAGGAGGCTCCAGTCGTGGCCGAGCACATCGCGCTCGTCGTCAACGGACAGAGACGAGAGGGGGACGTCGAGCCAAGACGGATGCTCGTCCAGTTCCTCCGCGAGGACCTGGAGCTGACCGGGACCCACATCGGGTGCGACACCAGCCAATGCGGCGCGTGCACGGTCCATGTCGACGGCCAGGCCGTCAAGAGCTGCACGATGCTGGCCGTTCAGGCCGACGGGGCGACTGTCACGACGATCGAAGGGATGCAGGCCGCTGACGGCGCGCTCCATCCGCTGCAGCAGGCCTTCTGGGAGAAGCACGGCCTCCAGTGCGGGTTCTGCACGCCCGGGATGATCATGGCCGCCGCCGACCTCCTGGCCCGCAACGCGAACCCGACCGACGACGAGATCCGGCACGCGATCGAGGGGAACATCTGCCGCTGCACGGGCTACCACAACATCGTCGCCGCGATCCGCGAGGCCGCCCGGACGATGCCCGCCGGCGCGACGGCGCCGCCGCCGACGCCCGCCACCGTCAACGCCTGACCCGCCAGCCGAGAGGAGCACTGCGATGGCGATCGACACGCCCGCCCCGGACGTCCTCGGCGCACCGGTGAAGCGGGTCGAGGATCCGAAGTTCATCACCGGCAAGGGCCGCTACCTCGACGACATCAAGCTGACCGGGATGGTCCACCTGGCCATCCTGCGCAGCCCCTACGCGCACGCCAACATCCGGTCGATCGACACGTCGACCGCCAAGTCGAAGCCCGGCGTCCTGGCCGTGATCGTCGGCGCCGACATCCCGTACAACCCGCTGCCGATGGCCTGGCCGGCCGGCGGCTCGGCGGGCATCCAGAACAACGTCAGCACGCCGCGGGTCCTCGCCACCGACTCCGTCAAGTGGACCGGCGAAGGCGTGGCGGCGGTCGTCGCCGAGACACCCGAGCAGGCGGTCGACGCACTCGAGGCCATCGAGGTCGACTGGGAGCCGCTCCCGGCCGTCGTCGATGCCGAGGCCGCCATGAAGCCCGGTGCTCCCCAGCTCCACGACAACGCCCCGAACAACGAAGTCTTCACCTGGACGGTCGGCGACAAGGACGGCACGGACAAGGCGATCGCCGACGCCGAGGTCGTCGTCAAGCAACGGCTCGTCAATCACCGCCTGATCCCCAACCCGATGGAGGTCCGCGGCGACATCGGCTGGTACAACCCGGGCACCGACGAGTACACCGTCTGGATGTCGAGCCAGACGCCGCACATCCAGCGCCTCCTGCTGACGGCGTTCGTGACCGGCATCCCCGAGCACAAGGTGCGGTGCATCAGCCCCGACGTCGGCGGCGCGTTCGGAACGAAGATCTTCTGCTACGCCGACATGGCCCTCGTGATGTTCGCCAGCAAGCTGATCGGCGGGCGACCGGTGAAATGGGTCGAGACTCGCCGCGAGAACTACCAGTCGACGATCCACGGCCGGGATCACATCACCTACGTCGAGATCGGGGGCAAGCGCGACGGCGAGATCACCGGGCTCCGGGTCAAGACGTACGCCAATCTCGGTGGCCGCCTATCGACGATCGGACCGGGAGTCCCGACGACGCTCTACGCCCGGGTCCTGTCGGGCTGCTACAAGATCCCGAACGTCTTCGCCGAGGTGACCGGCGTCTACACGAACACGACGTTCGTCGACGCCTACCGCGGTGCGGGCCGGCCCGAGGCGACCTACGTGATCGAGCGAGCGATGGACCTCTTCGCCAACGAGATCGGGATGGACAAGGCGGCGATCCGCCGCAAGAACTTCATCCCGCCCGACCAGTTCCCGTACGAGAACCCGTCCGGCCTCGGCACGGCGTCCGGCGGGGCGAAGATCTACATCGACTCCGGCAACTACGAGCCCGCCCTCAACAAGGCGCTCATCGCTGCCGGCTACGACGACCTGGCCAAGGCCAAGGCCGAGGCGAAGGGCCGCGGCAAGCTCCTCGGGATGGGCCTGTCGACCTACATCGAGGTCTGCGGGGTGGCTCCGTCGAAGTGGATCGGGGCCGTCGGTGAGGGCTGGGGCGCCGCGATGTGGGAGTCGGCCAACATCCGTGTCCACCTGACCGGCAAGGTCATCGCGACGGTGGGCACCCAGCCGCAGGGCCAGGGCCACGAGACCACCTATGCACAGGTGCTCTCGCACGAGCTCGGAATTCCGATGGACGACATCATCGTCCAGCACTCCGACACGCTGGGCACGCCGTTCGGCTACGGCTCGTACGGCAGCCGGTCCGGGTCGGTCGGTTCGACCGCGGCCATCAAGGCCGCGGAGAAGGTCAAGGAGAAGGCGCGCCGCTACGCGGCCCACATGCTGGAGGCGTCGCCGGACGACATCGAGATCGTCGGCGCGGAATACCGGGTCAAGGGCACGCCCGAGAAGAAGAAGACCCTCCAGGAGATCGCGTTCGCCCTCGACCTCGGCTTCAGCCTGCCCGACGGGATGGAGCCGTATCTCGACGAGACGGCCTACCACGACACGCCGAACTGCACCTGGCCGTTCGGGACGCACATCGCGATCGTCGAGGTCGACGAGGAGACCGGCGAGACCGAGCTCAAGCGCTACATCGCGGTGGACGACGTCGGCAAGAAGATCAACCCGATGATCGTCGACGGCCAGCTCCACGGCGGCATCGCCCAGGGCGTCGGTCAGGCGCTCTGGGAGCGGGCCGTCTACAGCGACGACGGCCAGCTGCTGTCGGGCTCGATGATGGACTACGCGCTGCCGCGGGCGGCGTGGCTGCCGAGCTTCGAGCTCGATGAGACGGTCACCCCGTCGCCGGTCAACCCGATCGGCGTCAAGGGGGTCGGCGAGGCCGGCGCGATCGCCTCGACTGCCGCGGTCGCGAACGCCGTCAACGACGCGCTCGCCCCGCTCGGCATCGGCCATCTCGACATGCCTTACACGTCCCAGACCGTGTGGCGCGCGATCCAGTCGGCGAAGGGAGTCCAGGCATGATCCCGAACGCATTCGACTACCAGCGGGCGAGCTCGCTCGACGAGGCTCTCGGCCTCGTCGGGACGCCCGGGACGAAGATGATCGCCGGCGGGATGAGCCTCCTGCCGCTGATGAAGCTCCGCCTCGCCAATCCCGACAAGCTCGTCGACATTGGCCGGCTCAAGGAGCTCAAGGGCGTCCGCCGGCTGCCCGACGGACGTCTGGCGATCGGGGCGCTGACGACGTACAGCGAGCTCCTCGAGTCGCCAGCCCGCGAGTACGGCCTGATCCGCGACGTGTTGCCGGGGATCGGCGACGTGCAGGTCCGCAACCGAGGGACCGTTGGCGGCGCGATCGCCCACAGCGATCCGGCGTCCGACCTGCCCGCGGTCCTCCTCGCGCTCGAGGCAGAGATCGTCGCGCGGTCGAAGCAAGGCGAGCGGACCATCCCGGCCGACG
>VBFG01000145.1 GCA_005882635.1 Chloroflexota bacterium
CGTTCTCGACGGCGCTCGCCGACGACGAGATCGTGACCGAGGTGCGCCTCATGGGTCCGCGGGACGACGCCGGCTCCGCATTCGTCTCGCTGAGCCAGAAGGCGTCCGGCTATTCGATCGTAGGCGTCGCGGCCGTGATCATCAAGGAAGGCGGCAGCGCGATCACCAAGGCGATGGTCGCCCTCACCGGTGTCGGCGAGGCCCCGTACCGGGCGAAGGCCGTCGAGGCCGGCCTGATCGGGAACGAGGGAACCGACGAGGCGATCATCTCGGCCGCGTCCCACGCGACCGACGG
>VBFG01000146.1 GCA_005882635.1 Chloroflexota bacterium
CGGCGGGACCGCAGGCGGACAGGATGGCGAGGATCGCGGCCGTGATCGAGACGAGGGGAAGGGCGGCCGGGCGTCGGGGCGCGGTCACCGCGGCATGGTAGACGGAGGGACCGGAATCCGGCGGGAACGAGGAGACCGCCGTCGCGCCCCAGCACGACGGCGGTCTCTGGCCACGAACCTGCTCACCAGGTCCGCGGCGGGTCGGAGTCGATCCTCGCGACCGACTGCCGCCCGATTCGTCCCGAGCCCCCAGGCGCAGGACGGTGGATGGTCAGCGGAGTCCGGCCGCCTGAGCCGCCACCACCGCCGGGAGGAGGACCAGGATCAGGATCATCGCGAGCGCGACCATGAGCCCGGTTCGGAGGGTGATGGCGAGGAGGCCAGACGAGTCCCGCTTCATGGCGCTGTAGACGCCGGACGGGCCGCGCGTGTTTCGCGTCGGAGGGGCCAATTTCGGCCATTCGCGACCGGGACTGTCGGGCTCGACGACCATCGAACACATGTTCTATTCTAGCAGATCCGATGGTCGCCTACGCCGAGCTCCACTGCCACACCAACTTCTCGTTCCTCGACGGCGCCTCGGCGCCCGACGAGCTCGCCGAACGGGCGATCGAGCTCGGCCTGGCCGGTCTCGCGGTCACCGACCACCAGGGCTTGTACGGCGTCGTCCGGTCGGCCGGCGCATTCGATGAGGTCGGCCTCCGGCCGGTGCTCGGCATCGAGGTCGAGCTGCGCGACCCGATCGCCCCCGATCCCGAGCGGATCGTCGCCCCGACGCGCCGGAGCCTTCGACGCGGTGGGCGTCGATCGAGTGGCCCCGCGGCGCCCGAGGACTCGGCTGCCCGCGAGGGTGAGCCCGATCGACCGCGTCCGGATCGGGCTCGGCTGCCGGGTCATCGCGAGGCCGTCAAGGAGGACCAGCGCGGGATCGGCGACCGGCAGCGGGGACCGCACCTCGTCCTCCTGGCGCGCGACGCGACGGGCTACCGCAGCCTGTGCCGGCTCGTGTCGCGGGCGAACCTCGCCGGGACGAAGGCGATGCCCCGGTTCGAGCAGGCCCTGCTGGCGGAGCACACCGAGGGCCTGATCGCACTGTCCGGCTGTCGGGAGGGCGAGATCGCCCGCCGGCTGCGGGCCGGCGATCGGGAGGGCGCGCGGACGGCGGCGGCGGTCCTGGCCGAACGGTACGGGGAGGATGGCTTCCACCTCGAGCTGTCGCATCACCGCCTGGCGGACGACGACTGGCTCGTGACGGAAACGGTGGCACTCGCCGGAGAGCTGGCCCTGCCGGTCGTCGTGACGAACGACGTCCACTACGCCCGACCGGAAGGCCGCGAGTTCCAGGACGTCCTGACCGCGATCCGCCACGGCCGGACGCTGGACACGCTGGCGGACCTGCGGCGGCCCGACGGCGAGTCCTACCTGAAGAGCGGCGACCAGCTTATGGCTCTCCCGCCCGGCGATGGGTCGCTCGGCCGCGACGTCGCGCGTGCCTGGTCGGCGGGGATCGCCCGCGCCGCCGATCTCGCGGCGGCCTGCCGAGTCGACCTCGGCTTCGAGCAGTACCGCTTCCCCGGCTTCCCGGTGCCGCGGAACGAGACGCCGTTCTCGTACCTGTCGGAGCTGTGCTGGGAGGGTGCCCGTCGCCGCTACCACCCGCTCACCGCGGCCGTCGTCAACCGCCTGGCCCACGAGCTCGACGTCATCGAACGGGCCGGCCTCGCCGAGTTCTTCCTGATCTGCTGGGACCTGATGCGGTTCGCCAAGGAGCAGGCGATCCCGGCGCAGGGCCGCGGCAGCGCGACCAGCTCGATCGTGTCCTACACGCTCGGCATCAGCCGGGTCGAGCCGATCCAGCACAACCTCCTGTTCGAGCGGTTCATCAACGAGGGACGGACGACCTACCCCGACGTCGACATCGACTTCAGCTCCGAGCGGCGGGAGGAGGTCATCCAGTACATCTACAACCGCTACGGACCCGAGCACACCGGGATGGTCTGCAACCTCGTGACGTACCGGGCACGGTCGGCCGTCCGCGAGGTGGGGGTCGCGCTGGGCTTCCCCCGGCCGCTCGTCGACCGGGTGGCGAAGGCGCTCGAGACGTACGACTCGGTCATGGTCCGGCGCGACCTGGAGGCCGACGGCGGGTTCGCCGAGTTCTTCCGGCGACCCGACGAGGGGCTGCCGGCCGAGGCCGGGGCGGCGGCCGTGGCGGAGGAGCGCGGCCTGGTCGACGGGATGGGCCAGCTCAACAAGCGCGTGCCGCTGGTCGGGAAAGTGCCGCCATGGCGGCAGCCGCCGAAGCCGGCCGACCCGAATGCGCCGCGACCGTTCGCGTGGATCGCCGAGGTTCCGCTCGGTGCGGCGGCCGGCGCCGCGCTCCCCGATCAGATATCGACACCATCGATATCCGAGGGGCTCGGCAGGCCGGAAGCGGTCGATCCGGGGGGTATCGAGAGCGCCGCCACGCTCGATCACGCTCTCGGAGGCGGCCTGGAAGTCGCTTCGACACTCTCGAGCCCTGGGGCCAGCGATGGGGTCGATATCGCCGCGGCGAAGGGTCGCCTCGGCCCCGTGGCGGCCCTCCCCGACGCCCTCGCCCCGCGGACCGCGATCCGGCCGTCACGGCACGGCGACGACGAGGGTGGCCCCGGCGACACCCCGGCGAGCGTCGCCTGGCTGCGGGAGGGTCGGGGCACGGGCTACGCGGCGGATCGAGAACGGCTGATCGCACCGGCGCTCGTCGCCGGCCGCGCGATCGACCCGGAGAGCGGGATGCCGGAGACCGAGCCGCGCAAGACGGATCGCCTGGGCCGGCCGAACCACTGGGACCCGCCCGCGCCGCGGACCCAGGCGATGGGCCGCCGCGGCGGCGATCACTCGTCGGTCGCTCGCGTCGACCCGGAACCTCCGTCGCAGCCGCTCGGCGGGTCGACGAAGGGCCTCTCGGATTGGGAGCGCTGGCTGGAGTTCTGTGCGCGGATCGATGGATTTCCTCGCCACCTGAGCATCCACAGCGGCGGGATGCTCGTGACCGCCGCCCCGCTCATCGACATCGCGCCGCTCGAGCGGGCGACGATGAAGGACCGCGTCGTCGTCCAGTTCGACAAGCGCGACGTCGAGGCGATCAAGCTGATCAAGCTCGACCTGCTCGGGCTTGGGATGCTCGCCGCGATCGACGAGACCCTCCAGCTGATCGAGCACGACTGCGCCGTCTGCCTCGACCTCGACCGGTTGCCCGAGGAGGTGCCGGAGGTCTTCGCGATGCTCCAGGCAGCCGATACCGTCGGGGTCTTCCAGGTCGAAAGCCGGGCCCAGATGCAGACCCTGCCGAAGTCGAAGCCGACCAACCTCGACGACCTCGTCGTCGAGGTCGCGATCATCCGGCCCGGCCCGATCCAGGGCAACGCGGTTCACCCGTACCTGCGGCGGAAGCAGGGCCTGGAGCCGGTGACGTACCTGCATCCAAGCCTGGAGCCGGTCCTCAAGGACTCGATGGGCGTGATCCTCTACCAGGAGCAGGTGATGCGGATCGCGATCGAGGTCGCGGGCTTCAGCCCGGCCGAGAGCGACGGCTTCCGGCGGGCGATGGGGACCTGGCGGTCGACCCGCGAGATGGAGAAGCTCCACGCCCGCTTCCACGACGGCTGCATGCGCCAGCCGGGGATGACCGAGGAGATCGCCGAGGAGCTCTTCCGCCAGGTCGCGGCGTTCGCCTCGTTCGGGTTCGCCAAGTCGCATGCTGCTGCCTTCGCCCGGACGGCCTACGAGTCGTCGTTCCTGAAGCTGTTCTATCCGGCCCAGTTCCTCGTCGGGCTGATCAACGCCCAGCCGATGGGCTTCTACCCGGTCGAGGTCCTCGTCAACGATGCGAAGCGGCACGGGGTCGCGGTCCTCCCGGTCGACATCAACGCGTCGACCTACCAGACGACGACCGAATGGGTCGGGCGGCCGGGCTGGGCGATCGGGGAGGGGGACGATGGGCCGGGCGAGCCGCTCCCCGATGACGCCGGCATCGATCGGCGACCCGTCCCGGTCCGGTCGAGCGGCTGCGTCATCCCGTCCGATGGGGCGCGGGAGCGATGGGCCGCCGACAGCGCGACGGGCTGGGGGGTCCGGCTCGGGCTGCGGCTCGTCAAGGGGATCGGTGAGGAGCACAAGGAGCTGCTCGACGCGGAGCTGGCCCGCGGTCCGTATCGCTCGCTGGCGGACGTCGTCGAACGGACCGGCCTGCCCGAGGAGACGCTCGAGCGACTGATCCGAGTCGGCGCGCTGGACTCGCTGGGTCGGCCGCGTCGCGAGTTGCTCTGGCAGCTCCGGGAGGTCGCCGGCGCGACGCGCGGACGCCTGGACGGACGCTCGACGCGCGGCGGCGCCTTCACCCGCGCCGCGTCACGCCCGATGGCGCTCCGCCTCCCGGCGACCGATGCGCCGACCCTGCCGGGCCTGACCGAATCGGAGCGGATCGGCGATGCCTATGCCGTCATCGGACTGGATGCGCGGCGCCAGGTGGTCGGGCTCTACCGACTGGCGCTGGACCGGCTCGGGGCGGTGACGAACGCCGCGCTCAACGATCGGAAGCCGGGTCGGGTCCGGATCGGCGGACTGGTCGTGACCCGCCAGCACCCGATGACCGCGAAGGGCACGGTCTTCCTCGCCCTGGAGGACGAGACCGGGATGGTGAACGTCACGCTCTGGCCCGACGCCTGGGCCCGCCTGCGCGGCGTCGTCCGGCGCCACGCGCTGCTCCTCGTCGACGGCGAGCTCCAGCGCGAGTCATCGGTCGTGAACGTGATCGCCCACGAGGTCGTGCCGCTCGTCGAGGTCGCGGCCCGCGCGGGTGCCCCCGACCGACCCGAAGGCGTGAAGGCGCTCGGCTATGCCGGGATGCGCCGGCTCGCCTAGCGCCTGCGGGCCAGCAGCGGCCGTCCTTCTGGTTTCCGCGGCACCTTGCCGTCCGGGCGGCGGCTGGCGGCCGCCGCCTGGCGAGCCCCCCGGTTCGGGGTCGAGGTTCGCAGGAACCGGCGATACCAGGCAGCCGCGGACGCGAAGAACGCCGACATCGGGACGGCGACCGACAGGAAGTAGGGGAGCTGTCCCATCAGATCGGTGCGAGATACGGGCGGAGTCGACGCCGCCGCCGCCGCATCGAAGCCACCTGAGCCGATCGCGATCGCCTCGAAGGCGACCGACGCGACGCCGACGATGATGCCCAGAGCGTAGCTGGCACGAGCGGCGAAGAACCCGACGAGCAACGCCGGAGCGAGTGGCTGCGGGCCCGAGAAGTATTGATACAGCGTCACCGTGGTCGCGTTCGTCCCCAGGACCGGGATCGCGGCCGCTCCCACTGCCGAGAGGGCCACAGCGACCAGGAACGACCAATGGCGGATCAGTTTGGGCAGGGCGGCGAGGTCGCTCCGGACGTCGATCGGTCGGAACGACGAGCGGAAGGCGGTGAGCAGGCTCGGCCGCGGCGAAACGGTTCCGGCTGACCGTGACGGACCCTGCAAGGGTCGGCGGCTTGCCGGGCTGGGCGCGCTCTCGCGCTCGGGCTCCGGGTCGACATCGACGTCGTCGTCGGCCTCGACCGTGGATTCGGTGATCGCCGCGCGATATCGGCGCCGAGCGTCGGCTCGGGTTGTTCGCTTGGCTCGGGCCAACGGTGCCTCCCGTCGAAATCCGTCCGGATGCCGGACGGGCCGCCGCGACGCGGGCGGCGGTCCCCAAATCCTACGCGTTCGATCGAGGCGTTGTGCCCGCGAGGTCGGTGTTGGGTTCCGGGTGATCGGGCGATGAGCCTCGCGTAACTGGTGGGTGACGCCGCGATGAGCCGTGGACGAGCGGCAGGGGACCGGCCGTCAAGCGTCGCCTGCTACAACGTCGGTCCCGCCACGCCATGCCAAGCAGACACCCCGCCGGGAGGTCGTGATGTCGCGCGTCCGACGTGCGGGGCCGCTCGCCCTGTCTCTCGCCCTGGTCCTGGCCCTGCTCGTGGTCTCGCTCGCTACCGCGGCCGCGCATCGGCCCGCGCCCAAGGTGATCGCCGAACCGAGAGCGG
>VBFG01000147.1 GCA_005882635.1 Chloroflexota bacterium
ATGAGCAAGGTCGAGGCCGGCGGGACGGTCGCCTTCCTCGTCGTCGTGCCGGCGATCTGACCGACCTCCGAACTCACGGCCGCCCGGAGGACCATCGCCGCCGGTTCAACCCGTTCGCTGGAGACCGGCGGCGATCCCGTTCACGGTGAGCTGCACGAGCCGCAGCAGCCGATCGCGGCCCGGGTCGTCGGGCGACGTCGCCCGGAGGCGGCCGAGCAACGTGACCTGCAGCTCCGACAGCGAGTCGACGTAGGGATCGCGCAGCCCGAGGCGGCGCCGCAGCTCGGGGTCGTGATCGAGGAGCCGGTCGCGACCGGTGATCCGGCCGATCCAGGCGACGGTTCGGACGTATTCCGCTTCGATGGCCGTCCAGAACGGCGCCCCTCGTTCTCCGGCCAGGGCGGCGTACTGGCGCCCGACCCCGAGGTCGGCCCGGGCGAGCGACAGCTCCGCGTTGTCGATCATGCTCGAGAGGAACGGCCAGCGCACATAGAGCCGCGCGAGCTGGCGGGTGCCCGCAGCGCCGTGGGCAGCTCCATGGGTCTCCAGCGCGGTTCCCAGCCCGAACCAGCCCGGCAGCTCGATCCGCGCCTGAGACCAGGCGAAGACCCACGGGATCGCCCGCAGGTCCGCGATCGACGTGGCGGCGCGGCTCCGCACGGCACCGACCCGTCCCCGCGCGGCCGGTCGCGAGCCGAGCCGCAGCGTGGCGATCTCGTCGATCGGGGTGACGAGGCGAAAGAAATCCACGAACCCCGGCGCTTCGACGAGGGCGCCGTACGCGGCCCGTGACGTGGCCGCGAGCTCGTCGAGGATCGGACCGCCGGCGGCTTCCGCGGCCTCGAGCGACGCCACGTGGGCCGCCGACGACGCGACGAGCGTTGCGGCGGCGAGTCCTTCCAGGTGCCGGAGGGCGATTCCCGGATCGGCATAGTTCGCAGCAATGACCTCGCCCTGCTCGGTCAGCTTCAGCCGGCCCCCGACCGAGCCGCCGGCGAGCGCGAGGATCGCCCGGTTGGCCGGCCCGCCACCCCGGCCGATCGCGCCGCCGCGGCCGTGGAACAGCGTCAGCTCGACCCCGCGATCGCGCGCGACGCCGGTCAGCGCTGCCTGGGCCCGGTGGAGGAGCCAGTTGGCGGCGAGATAGCCCGATTCCTTGTTCGAATCGGAGTAACCGAGCATGACCTCCTGACGGTCACCGCGGGCCCGGAGATGGCGACGGTAGGTCGGGTCGGCCAGGATCGCACCGAAGATCTCGGCCGACGCCTCGAGCGTCGCCGCGTCCTCGAACAGTGGGACGATGTCGAGGACCGGCGGCGCGCCACCGCCGCCCGACGCGGCCTCGGCCAGCCGGAGGACTCGGAGGACGTCGTCGCGGCCCGCGGTGAACGAGATGACGTAGCGACCGGCCGCCGCCGGTCCGAACCGGGCCTGCGCCGCGGCGATGGCCCGGAACGTCTCGGCGACCTCGCCCGCGGCGACGCCCGGCGCCACTTCCCGGTCCGGGTCACCGGCCGCGATCGCCGCCTCGGCGGCTTGATGGGCGCCGCTGTGCTGGCGGACCTCGAGCGCCGCGAGGTGGAACTCGAAGGTCGCGACCTGCCAGCGCAGGTCGGCCACCTCACCCCACGCGACCCGGCCGAGACCATCGGCGACGAGGGCTTCCTGGATCTCACCGAGCTCGGCGTCGAGCTCGACAGCGTCCTGGTAGCGGCCGGTCAGCGGCGCGGCCTGCCCGGTCAGGTGAGCGCGCGTCCGACGGAGGCGTTCGGCGATGAAGCCGAAGCGCTGCCGGTACGGCTCGTCCGGGAAGCGCCGGCGGAGGGTCCGGTCGAGGTCCGGCAGCAGCTCCGCGTCGCGCGCCAGACGGGTCGCCAGCCCACGCCCGAGATCCTCCGCCGTGACGGCGGCCGCGATCGTCTGGGACAGCCGCGCTGCGACGGCCTCATAGCCGTGCAGGACGTGGTCGGCGTGGATCCGGAGCGTCAGCTCGGTGATGTCCGAGGTGACTGATGGGTTGCCGTCGCGGTCGCCGCCGATCCACGACTCCCAGGCGAGGAACGGGCGGACCCGTGGCGGTCGCGTCCCGCTCCTGCCCGCGTCGGTCGCCTCGCCGCCCAACTGGACGTGAGGATCCAGGGCCGCGTCCGCCTGGCGATAGAGGCGCGGCACGACGATGAACAGCGTCTCGTCAAAGAACGCCAGCGCGGTCCGGACCTCGTCGAGCGGCGACACGGCGGTCGCCCGGAGGTCGGCGGTTCGCCACAGCAGCGTGATCTCCTCGCGCAGCCGGCGGCGCGCGTCTCGATCGTCCGCGGGGCCGATGTCGCGCTCCGCGAGCCGGGCGAGCAACCGATCGACGCGACGAAGCGCGATGAGCACGGTCCGCCGCCGGGCCTCCGTGGGATGCGCCGTCAGGACCGGCGTGATCCGCAGCGCGGCGGCCGCCGCCGCGACCTCGTCGTCCGACGCGCCGGAGGCGGCCAGCCAGGCGGCCGCCGCCGCGAGGGAGTCGTCGGGGCGATCCGCCCCGCCAAACGCGCGCCGCCGATGGGCCGGGCTCCGGGCTCCAGGCCGGTCGCGCTCCGCCCGCCGGGCGGCTCGCACGAGCTCGCGCTCCTCGGCGAGATTGACGAGCCGGAAGTAGAGGCTGAACGCTCGGACGACGATCTCGGCGCGGTCCGGATCGAGCCCGGCGAGCTCCGCCACGAGACCCGCCCGGAGCGACGGGTCGTCGCCTCGTCGGAGGCGGATCGTCGTCCGCCGGACGCGCTCGACGAGGTCGAGCAGGTCCCGTCCGGCCTGCTCCGCGATGACCTGGCCGAGAAGCGACCCGAGTAGCCGGACCTCGGTCGACAGCGGATCACGGACGCGGCCGGTCCCGATCGTGGCCGGCTCGGCCCGGACCGCCTCGTTGGGGCCGTGGCGGCGGGTCCTCACCATCGGCCGGCACCGTTCCGCAGCCGTCCCGTTTCGCCCTCGCAACGGTTCCGGCGGTGATCCACTCCTAGGCTTGTATCGTGATCGACATGGCGGCGCCCGAAACCGACGCGCGAGACGCACGAGAGAGCCCCGAGCTCGACCAGCTCCGGTTCCTTCGCGACGTCGCCCGCCTGGCGACGACGGCGCGGACGTGGGACGAGCTGCTCGAGACCGTCGTCGACGGGACTCGCGACGCGCTCCACGCGGACGTCTCCTCGCTCTACCTGCTCGATCGCGACGGAGCCTACCTGACGCTGGCGGCGACGAACGGGCTCGACCGCTACCAGATCGGCCGGGCCCGGGTCCCGTTCGGCGAGGGCGTCACCGGCCGGGTCGCCGCGAGCCGCCGCCCGCTGGTCGTGCCGGACGTCCGGTCCGACCCCCGGTTCCTGTGGGTCCGCGGCATCGACCAGAAGCGGTTCGTGGCCTCGATGCTGAGCGTGCCGCTCAGCTGGAACGACCAGGTCGTCGGTGTCCTGAACGTGCAGACCGAGCGGGAGCGGCGGTTCAGCCGGGCCGACGTCGCCCAGCTCCAGACGATCGCCGACCTCCTCGCGGGCATCGTCGAGAAGGGCCGTCGCCAGACGGAGGCGGAGGAACGGCTGGAGCAGCTCCGCCAGATCGACGAGGCTCGGTCGGAGCTGATCGCGGTCGTCACCCACGAGCTGCGGACGCCGCTTGCCGTGGTCCGCGCCTACACCGAGCTGCTCGCCGACGACCCGCCGCTCGAGGGCCGCGAATCGCGTGACCCCGACCGGCGGGCCCAGCGCCAGCGCTGGCACGACGCGGCGATGGAGCAGGTCGAGCGCCTCGACCGCCTGGTCGACTCGATCCTCGCGTCGGTCCGGATCGTGCCCGCCGAGGCGGCAGCGGTCACCCCGACGGACGTCGCGGCGGCCATCGCCGAGGTCGTCGAGTCGATCCGGCCGATCGTCCGCCAGCACCACCTCGACGTCCGGCCGGGCCTCGGCCTCCATGCCCTCGCCGACGCGCCGCGGCTCCGCCAGATCCTGGAGCACCTGATCGAGAACGCCGTCAAGTACGCGCCGCCGGAGACGACGATCGCGATCGATCACGCCCTCGTCGAGGGCTTCGTCCGGATCGGCGTCAGCGACCAGGGGCCGGGCGTGCCGGAGGAGTGGCGGGAGCGGATCTTCGAGCCCTACGCCCGACGCGAGACGCATACCGCGCGCGGCTCCGGGATCGGGTTGTACGCCGCGAAGCGGCTGGGCGAATCGATGGGCGCCAGGCTGTGGGTCGAGCCGGCCGAGCCCACCGGAGCCCGCTTCGTGGTCGCGCTCCCGGCCGCGGCCGCCGTGTAAGCCGCTGCCGCCGTGTAACGTGACGCCCTGATGCTCGCCAGCCGCCCGCTCCGTATCCTCGTCGTCGATGACGACCCCGCGATGGTCGGTGCCATCACCGCGCTCGTCGGGACCGAGGGCCACCAGGTGATCACCGCGTACGACGGGCTGACCGCCGTGAAGCGGTTCCGCGAGGAGGCGCCGGACATCGTCCTCCTCGATCTCGCGATGCCGGGCCCCGACGGGTTCACGGTCGCCGGCCAGATTCGGGCGGCCGGCCAGGCGCCGATCCTGGTGGTATCGGGCGAAAGTGCCGAAGAGGCAAAGGTCCGGGCGCTCGGGATCGGTGCCGACGACTATCTCGTCAAGCCATTCGGCAAGGCGGAGCTGCTGGCCCGGATCGCGGCCGTGATGCGCCGCGTCGATCGATCGGCGGGAGGTGTGTCGACCGGCCCGGTGTCGGCCGGATCGCTCGTCCTCGAGCCGGCCCGCCACGAGGCCCGCGTCGAGGGCACCGCGCTGACGCTCACGCCGACGGAGTTCCGCCTCCTCGAGGCGCTCGTTCGGGCGAACGGCGACATCGTCCCCCATCACCTGCTGGCACGCGCCGGATGGCCGGCCGAGACCGACCCGGACCTGCTCTGGCTGAAGCCGCATCTCGCCCGCCTGCGGGCCAAGGTGGAGGGGGCGGGCGGACCGGCGATCCTGGCCGTCCGCGGCGTCGGCTATCGAATCGAGGCGGGGTCCTAGGCGATCCCCGCGCGAACCCTCAGGCGAGGGCGAGGCTCGTGGCCCGGTAGCCCGCCACGTCATGGGCCTCGTCGACGCAGGCGACCCGGCACCCGCGCGCGTCGCGCCCGCCGAGCGGGTTGAAGTGGAACCAGGCGATGTCGTTGTCGGCAATGCCGGCGCGGAGGCGACACCCGCAGGTCGCACAGGTGACCGGGGCGCCATGGCCGTCACGAACCGCCAGTGGTCGCTGGAGCTCGGGATCGGACGGATGGATCATCGGCGGCCTTTCTGCGCGGACAACGAGACGGCTTCCGACGGCGCCGTCATCGCATGATCGGCGCCTGACGGCTCGCCGAGCGTCACCGAACGCGTTGCCCCTCGGTTGCGT
>VBFG01000148.1 GCA_005882635.1 Chloroflexota bacterium
GCTCTGCCTCGCGCACGATCGGCAGACGACATCTGGTGCACCCGACGTGCACATGCGACTGATTCGCCGACGATTCCGGCGATTCGTGCCGCCTTTGTGCGCCGGACGTTCCAGACCGGCACGAATCGGGCCTTTTCGGGGGCTGAGCCGCGGAAACGCGTCCGATATGCACGTCCCATGCACCAGGCGTCGGTCGCGCCGGGGAGCCCGCGTTCAGGCGGGCAAAGACGCCCGGCCGGGTCGTCCCTCAGCCGGCGACCGCGACGCCAGACGGCTGAGCAGCGACGGCGGCGACTGGTTGCGGCGGCGCAATGGTCGCTGCAGCGAGCGGCTCGACGAGCCAGGTGTCGGCGCACGCCGTGGCGAGGTCGCGGAGGAGGTCCGCGGCGCGGGTCGATCCGGCGGCCCGATGGGCCTCCAGCAGCGCGACGAGCTCCTCGACGAGCGCGGCCCCGTCGTCGCGCTCGACCGCGACCGCGGCGAGCCTCGTCGCCTGGACGCTCCGCGTATCCAGCGCCGCGAGATGCCGTCCGT
>VBFG01000024.1 GCA_005882635.1 Chloroflexota bacterium
AACCTCGATCGCGTGCCCGCGGGGCCGCACGTCGCGTTGGTCGAAGCCGAGCGGCTCGCCGGCCGCGATCCGGATCTGGTCGGCCACGAGGTCGCGGCCGGTCACCAGCTCCGTGACGGGATGTTCGACCTGCAGTCGCGTGTTCATCTCGAGGAAGAACGCGTCGCCGCGATCGTCCAGGAGGAACTCGCACGTGCCCGCGCTGACGTAGCCGACCGCGCGGCCGAGGGTGAGGGCGGCGTCGGTCAGCATTCGTCGGGTCGCGCTGCGGACGGCGGGCGACGGCGTCTCCTCGAGGATCTTCTGGTGGCGCCGTTGGATCGAGCAGTCGCGCTCGCCGAGGTGAACGCCCGAGCCGTGGGCGTCGAACAGCAGCTGGACCTCGACGTGTCGAGGGCCCTCGAGCAGCCGCTCGAGGATCAGCCGATCGTCCGCGAACGCGCCCTGCGCTTCGCGCCGGGCGGCGGCGAGCGCGGTGGGCAGGTCCGCGGCAGCTCGGACGGTCCGCATCCCTTTGCCGCCACCGCCAGCCGCGGGCTTGACCAGGATCGGGAAGCCGATGCGGCGTGCCGCTCGCCGAAGGACCGCGTCGTCCTGGGCGTCGCCGTCGTAGCCCTCGACCGTCGGGATCCCGAGCTCGCGGGCAAGTCGACGCGCGGCCGCCTTGTCGCCCATCGCCCGGATCGCGGCCGGTGGCGGCCCGACCCAGCGCATGCCGGCGGCGGTGACGGCTGTCGCGAAATCGGCGTTCTCGGCGAGGAACCCGAACCCAGGGTGGACCGCGTCGGCAGATGCGGCGGCGGCCGCGGCGACGACGGCGTCGGCGTCCAGCAGGTCGAGCGCGTCCGGCCCGACGGTCGTGGGGACGACCGCCGCGATACCGAGGGCGTCGCACGTGCGGCGGATCCGGGCGGCGATCTCGCCGCGGTTCGCAACGAAGAGGCGCTCGATGATGCCCGGCGCCGTTCGGGCATCAGCGGCCGCGGATTTCGCGACGAACGCGTCCAACGCGTCAGACGCGACACGCCACCGGCCGCCGACCCGGCGGGCTGGCAGCCGACCCTTGGCGATCCAGCGCTGGACCGACCGTGTCGTCGCGCCGATGCGGGCCGCAGCGGCGCTGGGACTGAGCTCATCGGGCATCGTTGACGCGATTGTCGCGTCGATCGCGTTCGGGACGCAAGTCGGCGTCCCTCGGCTCGCCCAACCGGGGTCAGCCGCGGATGCCCTCCCAGATCAGAGCAGCGCCGAACACGACGAACGCGACAGCCGCGGCGACGCGGATCGCCCGTTCGGGCAATCGCGTGCCGAGCAGGTTGCCGACACCGATGGCGATCGCGTCTGCGGCGACCATCCCGGCCGTGGATCCGGCCCACGTCCCGAAGGCGTCCTCGTGCGTCGCGAGCGTCACCGTCGCGAGCATCGTCTTGTCGCCGAGCTCGGCGAGGAAGAACGCGGTCCCGACGGTGACGATCACGGAACGGGTCGCCTCGCGGCGAGTCCGCGCCTCATTCGTCTCGTCGAGCACGTCGCCGCGGAACGTCCAGGCGGCAAAGACGAGGAAGGCCACGCCGGCTGCGATCGACAGGACGTTCGCCGGGATCGCGACCGCTGCGGTCACGCCGAGCGCGACCGAGCCGGCGTGGACCAGCGCCGTTGCCAGTGTGATCGCAACGAGGACCGGGACGGCCGGGAAGCGCGTCGCGAAGGCGAGCGCCATGAGTTGGCTCTTGTCGCCGAGCTCGGCCAGGAAGATCACGCCGAACGACAGGAGGAAGGCGTCCACCTCAGAAGAGCCAGACGATCCGCGCCGTCATCGCCGATCTGGCGGTTCCGACTCCGGATCGGGGGCCCAGGCCGGTCGGCGCTTCTCGCTGAACGCCCGGAACCCTTCCTGCGCCTCTTCGGTCACCCGCTGGCGGGCGATCACCCGCGCCGTGTGCCACTTCGCCGAGCCGTGGCCGAGCCCGCGCACCTCCCGAACGATTGCCTTGGCGGCCCGGACCGCCGTCGGGCCCGAGGCGAGGATGTCCGACACGGCCTGATCGACGGCCGCATCCACTCCCTCGATCCCCTCCACGACCTCATGGACGAGCCCGATCCGCTGGGCCCGGATCGCGTCGAACCGGCGTCCGCCCGGGAACAGGGCCCGGGCGTGCGTCTCGCCGATCCGGGCGACGACGAACGGCGAGATCACCGCCGGCAGGATCCCCAGCCGCGTCTCGGTGAACCCGAATTTGGCGCCGGCCTCCGCGATGACGAGATCGGCGACGGCGCACAGCCCGGCGCCGCCGCCCAGCGCCCCGCCCTGGACGCGGGCGATGACCGGAACCGGGCAGGTGTCGATCGCCTCGAGCATGTCGGCCATCGCCATTGCGTCCTGCTCGTTGCCCTCGACGTCGAGCTGGAGGGCCGCCCGCATCCAGTCGACGTCGGCGCCGGCGCAGAACGTCGGCCCGTCGCCGCCGAGGACGACGACCCGGAGCTCGGTCGGGCCCTCCCTGGCAAGGGCGACGAAGGCGCCCCGGAGGTCCGCGATGAGCGAGGCGTTGAACGCGTTGTGGACGTCGGGTCGGGTCAGGGTCACCCGGGCGACCGCGCCGTTGGGCCCGGTCCGATCGACGCGAACAAGCTCCGTCACGGCCGCATCGTAGCCGCCGAGCGGGGCAGGCCGATCAGCCGGCCGCCGGGTCGAGGCGGTACAGGGCCCGGGTCCAGACCTTGCCGATGCCCATCAGCTCGAGGTTCGCCGCCGAGACCGACCCGACCTCGGCGGTCGCCAGGACCTTCCGGCAGCCCGCATCGGCTGCAAGTCGCGCCCGCGCGCCGATCAACGCCCGCTGGATGCCGCGACCGCGCGCCTCGGGAACGACGACGCCACCGCCCAGCCAGGCGACCCGACGGCGGAGGAACGTCGCTGCGGCCGCGACGTCGCGCCCGTCGAGCGAGGCGATGAGCTGGTGCTCGGCCTTTGCGCGGGCGAGGATCGGGCCGAGCTGCCGCCAGGCGTCGGCACCCGGCCCGTCGATCGAGAAGCCGGCCATGAACAGGTCGATCCAGTGATCGACGTCGCGTCGATCGTCCGGGTCGACCGGCCGGATCTCGAGGCCGTCGGGCCGTGGCGTGGTCCCCGCGCGGGCCAGGACATCGTCGATGTCGCCGACATGGACCGAGTGCGGCTCCTCGGCGATGGCTGCCGGCCACGGCGGGTCGTCGGCGCCGGCCACCGCCCAGCCGGTCGTCCGTGCGTCGCGGAACAGCTCCTCGATCTCGGAGAGGACGATCGGGATCTGCCGCATCCCGTAGGCCCGATTGAAGATCGAGCCCGGGAGGCCCGGTGCTGCGGCCGCCGCGAGCTCGCCGCGGTCGATGATCCGGACGTCGAGGCCGGCTGTCGCGGCGGCCTGCCACATGGCCAGCCATGCGTCGCGCTCGACGCTGTCGAGCAGGTCGAGCTGGCCGTGGAGGAGGGCGGCCGAGTCGGGTGCCGGCGGCAGTACCCGGATCGGGTCGCCCGTCCGCACGCGACCCTCCGCGAGCACGCGGGCATACATCCGCGAATCGCCCGGATGGACGAGGATCGAGATCCGGCCCGACTTCCCGCCGATGAAGACGTGCTTGATCACGTCGCACGGGCCATCCGGCGCGGAGAGCTCGAGAACGACGTCCTCACCGATCGTCAGGCGCGTCCCGACCGGCAGGAGCGACATCTCGATGCCGGATGTCGTCAGGTTCTCGCCGACCGTGCCCGGCCCGATGATGTGGCCGTCGGCTCGGACGCGCTCGATCGCCTCGATCGCGAAGAGCGCCACCGCGCGGTGCGGCCCGCCGTGGACGTGGTCGTGATCATGGCCGTCGCCCGCCAGCCCGAGGCGGCCAACCCACGCCTCGGGGACCGCGAGCTTCGGGACACCACCCGCTGAGACGTTGACGTGGAGAACGCGGCCCTCGGTCGACGTGAGGCCCGCGGTCACCGCCGCTCAGCGGGCTCGGTCGACATCTGGTTCGAGAGGACGTTCGGCTGGGCGAGGCCGGTGGTGCCGGGCATTCCGGTGGTGGGCTCAGGTGGCGGCACCATCGCCCCGACGTTCGGCGGCGGCCCATCGCGCAGCTGCTGGAGCTGGCCCAGGCCCCACAGAATCCCGCCGACGACCATCGCGCTCAGACCGACCGGCTGCGACCACGAGCCGAGCCAGGCCAGGATCAGGAGCTGCCGGTCGAGGATCGGCGGGACGAACGCCAGGACACCGAGCAGGAACAGGACGCCACCCCCGGCGACCAGCTGGTTCTCGCGCTTCACGGGCGGACCTCCCTCGTCGAAACCTCGCGACCGGAGGCCAGTCTACGCAAGCACTCGGCCGGCGCAATGCGGCGAATGGCGATCCGCCGACCCCCCAACCGACCCCTACATGCGGAACACGCCGAACCGCGTCTCCGGGATGGGCGCGTGCAGTGCCGCCTCGATGCCGAGGGAGAGGACCCGCCGCGTATCGAGCGGGTCGATGACGCCGTCGTCCCAGAGCCGCGCCGTCGCGAAGTAGGGCGAGCCCTCGCGCTCGTAGGTCGCGAGGATCGGCGCCTCGAAGGCGTCGCGGGCCGCATCCTCCTTGAACGGCCCGCCGACCGTCGACAGCACCCGTGCGGCCTGCTGCCCGCCCATCACGGAGATGCGCGAGTTGGGCCACGTCCAGAGGAACCGCGGCTGGTACGCCCGCCCCGCCATCGCGTAGTTCCCCGCGCCGAAGCTGCCGCCGACGATCACCGTGAACTTGGGGACTTCGGCGCAGGCGACCGCGGTCACCATCTTGGCCCCGTCCTTGGCGATGCCGCCTGCCTCGTACTCGCGGCCAACCATGAACCCGGTGATGTTCTGGAGGAAGACGAGCGGGATCCTGCGCTGGGCGCAGAGCTCGATGAAGTGGGCGCCCTTCAGGGCCGACGCGCTGAACAGGATCCCGTCGTTGGCGACGATCCCGACCGGCCAGCCATCGATGTGGGCAAAGCCGGTCACGAGTGTCTCGCCGTAGCGAGGTTTGAAGTCGTGGAAACGGCTGCCGTCGACGAGCCGGGCGATGATCTCACGGATCTCGACGGGTCGCCGCGGGTCGGCCGACACGGCGGCGTAGAGGTCGGCCGCGTCCGCGCTGCCACATGGGTCGACGGCCGGTGGCTCGGGCGAGCGGCGGTCCCATGGCGGCGTCGGTGGCTTCCGGTTGAGGTTGGCGACGATCGACCGACCGAGGGCGATCGCGTGCTCGTCGTCGAGGGCGAGGTGGTCGGCGACGCCCGAGGTGGTCGTGTGGACATCGCCGCCGCCCAGCTCCTCGGCGCTGACCTCCTCGCCGGTTGCCGCCTTCACCAGCGGCGGTCCACCGAGGAAGATCGTCCCGGTGCCCCGGACGATGACCGTCTCGTCGCTCATCGCAGGGACGTAGGCGCCGCCGGCGGTCGACGAGCCCATCACGAGGGCCACCTGTGGGATGCCGGCGGCCGACATCCGGGCCTGGTTGTAGAAGATCCGGCCGAAGTGGTCGCGGTCGGGGAAGACGTCGGCCTGGAGCGGCAGGAAGGCGCCGCCGCTGTTCGACGAGCCCATCACGAGGGCCACCTGTGGGATGCCGGCGGCCGACATCCGGGCCTGGTTGTAGAAGATCCGGCCGAAGTGGTCGCGGTCGGGGAAGACGTCGGCCTGGAGCGGCAGGAAGGCGCCGCCGCTGTCGACGAGGTAGACGCACGGAAGGCGGTTCTCGAGGGCGATCTCCTGCGCCCGGAGGTGCTTCTTCACCGTCATCGGGTAGTAGGTGCCGCCCTTGACGGTCGCGTCGTTGGCAACGATCACGACGGTCGTGCGCTCGACCTGGCCGATTCCGGTGACGATCCCGGCACTCGGCGCCTCGTCGTCGTACAGGCCGTTCGCCGCGAGCGGGCTGAGCTCGAGGAACGCCGAGCCCGGGTCGAGGAGGCGATCGATCCGCTCTCGGACCGGGAGCTTGCCGCGTTCCCGGTGGCGGGCGATCGAGCGGTCGTCGCCGCCGGCGCCGCGCTCGGCGACGGCGGCCTGCCGTCCGCGAAGATCGGCGACCAGCGCGGCCATCGCGTCGTGATTGCCGCGGGCCTCCGGGCTGGCGGGATCGAGACGGCTCCGCAGGACGGGCATGGTGGCAAGGATAGGTCGACCTCGGACCATCGCGGCGCGCTGATCGTCAGCGCGAACGGCGCTGTCGGGCCACCTCGAGCACGGTCAACATGACACCGGTCGCCAGCATTCCGAGGCCGACCGCGAGCCACGGTTCGATGCCCGGTGCATGGCATCCGAGCTCGCCGTCGGTCGCCCGGCAGGTCAGGGCGACGCGCCCCAGCAGGACGACCCAGCTCATCCCCAGCCCCGTCAACAGGCCGGCTGCAGCCGGTAGCGGCCGGCGGGACACGATCGCGCCGACCGCGAAGGCGATGACGAGGAGCCACCCAAGCGTCGGGAATTCGAGCGTCCCGAACCCGGCCGCGACGCCAACCACCAGCCCGCCGAGCCAGGCCGACCGCGCGGTCGTGCCGATCAACCGAGGTTCACGCACGCCATGCCGTCGCAAGCTGTACCACCAGTGCCCAGGCGGCGAGAACGAGCAACGCGTGGCGGAAGCCGAGTCGCTCGATGGCCTTCGGGGCGCGGAGCCTCGCCGGAACGTCGTCCGGGACCAGATTGACGAGGACCGCCCAGATGAGACCGGCCGGAACGGTCAGCACGACCGCGATGTACGAGAAGGGGATCGCGATCATCAGGAACAGAACCGCGGCAGGCAACGCATACGACGTCGTCGCCGGATCCGGCGGGACAAGCGCCGGGCCGAGCATGATCTCGATCGCCCCGAGCGGCGGCGCCAACAGGCCGATGCCGGCCCCGACCCACAACGCCGACGACCATCCGCCGGATCGCGCCTGCGGGAAGAACGCTCGACCGAGGACGAACCCGACCGGCACGCCGAACAGCCCGATTTCGGTCCAATCGATTGAAGTCCAATCGGCCGATCCCGATTCGGAACCCAGCATCCCGAAGAGCTGCGGGACGATCCCAACCGCAAGGGAAGCGACGGCGCCTGCGACGCCGCCGAGCCAGCGACCCGGATGGTCTCGGCCGATCGCCGCATCCTGATCACGAGATTGGACGATCCGCACCGACTGGCGACCGTCGATGGTCGGGCTGCCGATCATGGCCTGTGCCCTCCGTGCTACTCTGACATAGCAAGTTATGGCACGAGAACTAGCTACTGTCAAGTCGCACGTTTCAGCTGACGGAGACGGCCGCCGGGCTGACCCCTCAGGCCCGGCCGAGGACCTCCGCCTGCGGTTCGCCGACGCGTGGGGTGAGATGAGCGCGTCGTGGGGCGTCGCACCGGCGATCGGTCGGGTCCACGCCTACCTCATGGTCCGGGACGAGCCGCTGACCGAGCGCGAGATCCGCGAGGCGCTCGGGTTGTCGCACCGCGCCGCGAGCCTTGCCCTGGCCGATGCCGAGGCGTGGGGCATCGTCGAGCGGGTGGCCGAGCCGCGGCGGGTCGGCCGTCGCGGGCCAGCCGGAACGGCATTCGTCGCGGTCGGCGACCACTGGCAGTGGTTCACTCGGGTCATCGCGGAGCGGAAGGTGCGGGAGGGCGACCCGATCGTCGAGGTCATCGCCCGGACGGCCGACGAAGCAGCGGCGCTCGCGGCAGACCATCCGACCGATGGCGAGCTCGCCGCCCTGCGCGACTGGCTGCTGGCATTCAACGCGTTCGTCCGGCTGTTCGACCGGGCCGTCGGCCTGGTCCCGAAGCTCGAACCGCGTGAGCTGGAGCGTGGGATGCGGCTCCTCGGCCAGGTCAGCGACGAGACGGTCCTGCGCCTCGTCCATCTCCTTGGCAGCCTGCCCGACGACGACGTCCTCGAGCTCATCGAGGCGCTCAGCCGGCTCTCGCCCGGCGCGGCCCGCCGGGCGACGAAGCTGATGTCGGGCGTCGTTCGCACGGTCTCCCGATAGCCCGAGCGCAAGCGAACGCCCCCGGCCGCTCGGCGACCGGGGGCGCGATGACGCAGCGAGACGTCAGCTGTTGATGTGCTCCGTCCAGGTGACCTGGTTCATGTACCCGAACGTGAAGGTCGCGTTGATCGCAGAGCCGGCGTCGACCGAGCCGGTCGCCTGGCGCTCCGTGCCGCGATAGTTCTGGTGGCCGTTGAACTCCGACGGGATCTTGTAGCTGCCGCTGCCGCGGAACGATGCCAGCGGCCCGACGCCGGTGGCGGTCACGTTGAGGGCGACGGTCTCGGAGACCGGGTCGCCGCCATAGACGCCCGCGCACTCGTCGATCGTCTCGGTGTACAGCTCGGCCGTCCCAGTGGCCGTGCCCATCTCCAGGCGACGCGACAGCGTCAGGTGGAGCTCGGTGGCGTAGCCGTAGGTCCGGGTGCCGACGAAGCCGTAGACCTCATCGCCGGGTGTCGTGTCCTTCGGTGTGGGCTCATCCTTGTCGACCGGGGCAGGCGTCCCGGACTCGCACAGGACCCACTCGCCGGCTTCCTGGTAGATGTCGGCGAACCCGCCGTAGTTCGATTCCTCGCCGGCGAACACGTAGCCGTACGTCCCGTCGCCGGACCACTCGCCATAGATCGACCTGCCGGTTCCGCTCGTGTTCGACACGTTCGGTCCGGCCAGGACTGGAGCTGCGATGGCCACGACCATGAGCCCTGCCATCGGGACCGCCATGAACTTCCGCACGTCGTTCCTTCCCGCGCATCTCGCGCGTCGTTCCGTCGGAAACCGACTCCGGGCTGATCGGGTCGCCCCCCACGTACCGGAATGACGTCCGCCGAGCGGGTCCGTTACCCGGGCGGGCTGTCCGGCAGCCGACAGCCCAGGTGTTGCCACAGGCCACCGGATGGGAACGTCTGAACAGGGTTGGGCCGAACGCCATGCGATAATCCGGGCGCGCGAGGCGGCCCGACCGACTCGAACGGGCGACGACCCCGCGGCCAGCCCAGCCGGCAGACCCCGCGCGATCAACCGGAGCGCACACCCGACATGGCAGTCGAAACCTCAACCTGGGCCACGAAGAAGGGTCTCGCCCAGATGCTCAAGGGCGGCGTCATCATGGACGTCGTCACCCCCGACCACGCGAAGATCGCCGAGGACGCCGGCGCCGTCGCCGTGATGGCCCTCGAGCGCGTTCCGGCCGACATCCGCGCCGCCGGCGGCGTGGCCCGGATGAGCGACCCGGCGATGATCGAGGGGATCATGAACGCCGTGACGATCCCGGTCATGGCAAAGGCCCGGATCGGCCACTTCGTCGAGGCCCAGGTCCTCGAGGCGCTCGGGGTCGACTACATCGACGAATCCGAGGTCCTGACGCCGGCCGACGAGACGAACCACATCGACAAGCACGCCTTCAAGGTCCCGTTCGTGTGCGGCTGCCGGAACCTCGGCGAGGCGCTCCGCCGGATCAACGAGGGGGCGGCGATGATCCGGACGAAGGGCGAGGCCGGGACCGGCAACGTCGTCGAAGCGGTCCGCCAGCTGCGTGACGTGCTGAGCGAGATCCGTCGACTGCAGGGGATGCGCGAGGACGAGCTGTTCGTCGCGGCGAAGGAGCTCCAGGCGCCGTACGAGCTGGTCAAGCAGGTCGCCGCCGAGGGCTCGCTGCCGGTCGTCAACTTCGTCGCGGGCGGGATCTCCACGCCGGCCGACGCGGCGCTCGTCATGCAGCTCGGCTCGGAGGGGGTCTTCGTCGGCTCGGGGATCTTCAAGAGCGAGGATCCGGCCCGGATGGCGAACGCGATCGTCCAGGCGACGACCCACTTCGACAATCCGTCGATCATCGCCGAGGTCTCGAAGGGCCTGGGAGCCCCGATGCGGGGCATCTCCCTCGACGCGATCCCGGAGGAGGAGCGGCTGGCCGTCCGAGGCTGGTAGGGGGCGCGCTTCGATGAAGATTGCCGTCCTTGCGTTGCAGGGCGACTTCCGAGAGCACATCCAGACTCTCGAGTCGATCGGCGTCGAGGGCGTCCCCGTGCGCCTGCCGGCGGACCTCGACGGCGTCTCGGGCCTGATCCTGCCCGGCGGCGAGAGCACGACGATGCGTCAGCTGATCCAGCGCTGGGGTCTCGTCGACCCGATCCGGGGGCTGGCCGCGACGGGCGCACCACTGTTCGGGACGTGCGCCGGGATGATCGTCCTGTCGAAGCAGATCGTCGGCGGCGACCCGCCCGTCCTGCCGCTCCTCGACGTGTCCGTCGAGCGCAATGCCTTCGGTCGGCAGCTGGACAGCTTCGAGGCGGACCTCACCGTCCCCGTCCTCGGCGATACCCCGGTTCATGCCGTGTTCATTCGCGCGCCGGTCATCGAGGCGGTCGGCCCGGACGTCGACGTCCTGGCCCGCCTCGACGACGGCCGGATCGTCGCCGTCCGCGAGCGGAACGTCCTCGCGACGTCGTTCCATCCCGAGCTCGCCGGCGAGACGCGCTTCCACCGTCTCGTCGCGACGATGGCGGCCGCGCACGACGATCCGGGCGAGGGCGCCGGCCGCCGGCCGCACCCGACGCGACGGGCCAGGAACGCATCGTGACCCAGGCCCGCCCGCCCAGGGCCGTCGCCGGCGGCAAGGTCCGCGTCGCCCGGTTGACGGACCTCGCCGCGCTCGGCGAGCTGTCGCGGCTGTGCCAGGACGAGAAAGCCGTGACCCGGTCGCTCGGACTGCCGGTCAGCGGCCGGCCGATCGGGGTGTTCTCCCTGTTCCGGCTCCCGCTCGGAGCGTTCCAGCCGCACGACCTGATGTACGTCTACGACGAAGCCGGTCGGCTGTCCGGCCTGATCCGCGTCGAGCGCGACTCGATCCGCGACGAGTGGACGATCGTCGAGCTGGACGGGATCGGATCGGGTCAGGCCGGCGACATCCGGTTCCGCCTCGTCAACCAGGTCCTCCGTGAGGCCTCCAAGCGCGGACCGTGGCGACTGCACGTGGCGTGCGCCGATCGCGACGGCAACGTCGAGCTGTTCATGCAGGCCGGCTTCGCCCGGTATGGCGACGAGCGGATCCTGCACCGGACCGGCGAGGAGGCGCTGCCCGCGCCCTGGAGCGACGAGCAGGCCCGCGACTGCCGGATCCGGCCGACCGTCGCGCTCGACGCCCTGCCGCTGTCGAGGCTGTACGCCGCGGCGACGCCACAGCCGGTCCAGCGGCTGGAGGGGATCCGCCTCGCCGACTGGGAGCGGCAGGGCACCAACTGGCGCGTCCCCCGATCGAGCCTGGCGCCGATCCTTCGCTTCGCCGACGTCGAGACGTTCGTCCAGGAGAGCGCGGGCGGCGGCAAGGACGGCACGGACCTCGACGGCTTCGTCCAGATCGGAGTCGCCAAAGAGGATCAGCCGCACTATCTCAAGCTGCTGGTCCGGCCCGATGCGGACGCGGCGTCGCTGACGTCGTTCGCCCTCGGCGTGATCCGAGCCCGGACCGAGAAGGACGCGGCGAGCCATGAGCACGGCGTGATCGCGCCGGTCCGGACGTACGAGGCGCCCATCGACCGGCGGCTCGAAGAGGCCGGCTTCGGTACGATCGCCACTGTGACCCTGTTGATGAAGGACACGCTCGTGCGTGTCGCCGAGCCCGGGCTCGTCCCGGCGGTCCGCTGATGCCGACCGATCGGCGCCGCGAATCGATCGACGACCTCGACGCGCTCCTGGCCGCCCTTCCGGCCGAGATCGTCGACGCCGTCCACGCGCTGCCCGACAAGGAGGCGCTGATCGAGGTCGTCCTCGACCTCGGCCGCCGCCCGGAGGCCCGCTTCCCCGACGCCGAGGTCACGCTGCTCGACCGAGAGGTCGGCGAGGCCGACATCGCCCATGTCGTCGACCACATCGGGACCTTCGGCGACGACAACCGGGCCGGCATCGAGCGGACGCTCCATCGCATCAGCGCGATCCGCAACCGGAACGGCAAGATCGTCGGGCTGACGTGCCGGATCGGCCGGGCCGTCTACGGCACGATCGAGATCATCAACGACTTCGTCGAGACCGGGAAGTCGATCCTGATCATGGGCCGGCCCGGCATCGGCAAGACGACGATGCTCCGCGAGGCCGCCCGCGTCCTCGCAGAGCAGCACGCCAAGCGCGTCGTCGTCGTCGACACGAGCAACGAGATCGCCGGCGACGGCGACATCCCCCATCCGGCCATCGGCAAGGCCCGCCGGATGCAGGTCCGGACGCCGTCGATGCAGCACGAGGTGATGATCGAGGCGGTGGAGAACCACATGCCCCAGGTGATCGTCATCGACGAGATCGGGACGGAGCTGGAGGCGCAGGCTGCCCGGACGATCGCCGAGCGCGGCGTCCAGCTGATCGGCACCGCCCACGGCAACAACCTCGACAACCTGATGCTCAACCCGACCCTGTCGGACCTGATCGGCGGGATCCAGAGCGTGACGCTCGGCGACGAGGAGGCGCGCCGCCGCCGCACCCAGAAGAGCGTCCTCGAGCGGAAGGCGCCGCCGACGTTCGACGTGATCATCGAGATCCAGGACCGCGAGCGGGTGACCGTCCACAGCGACGTCGCCGAGACCGTTGACTCGTTGCTGCGCGGCGACCCGGTCGCGCCCGAGCTCCGCTGGCGTGACGAGGAAGGTGTCCACCGTTCGCAGGCCCGGCCCCGGCCGTCCCCGCGCGAGCAGATCGGTGCCGAGCGGTTCGCGGGGCTCGTGGGCTCCGGCCAGCCGTGGCGGATGGAGCCGGGCTGGCGAGGCGAGGGCAGCTACCGAACCGGCCCCTATCGCGACGCGGCGGGTGCCGCTGGCTCAACCGCGTTCCGGTCCGGCTACCGGCCCGGTGCGAGCGGCGGTTGGCGGGCGGGCCGCGGCGGCTCCGCCCGCGAGCCGGCTCCCCGCGGCCAGGCCCAGGAGGGTGGCCCAGGCGACTCGAGTGGCATCCTGCCGGGCGAGCGGTTCGCCGTCCCGCCGGCCGGCCGGGCCGTCACGGGACTGGACGACGAGCCGTTCGTCAGCGGCGACATCGCCGACCGCGGTCCGCTCGAGCGCGGCGCGCCGTCGATCGCCGACACGCGGGCGCGAGAGGCCCGCGAGCTCGGGCGCCAGAAGGCGTGGCGCGATCAGGCCGCCCGGGCGTTGACGGCGCTCCGGGCGGAGGAGGGGACGGCCCCGGTCAACGCCGACGACCTCGACGAGGACGACGAGGGCCCGCTCGGCATCGAGGAAGGCGAGCACGGCGAAGCGGTTCTCGTGCCCGGCGGGGCTCCCCTCCCGACCCTCCGGATCCTGCCGCAGGGCATCAGCCGCAAGCGCCTGGAGCAGGCCGTCCGCGACCTCCAGCTGCCGGTCGAGATCGCCCGCGAGGTCGACGAGGCCGACGTCGTGATGACGCTCCGGAACGAGTACAAGCAGAAGACGCCGATGCTCCGCGAGGCGGAGGAGCGAGCGCTGCCGATCTACGTCCTCAAGTCGAACACCGTGCCCCAGATGCAGTCGAGCCTGACCTCGATCTTCTCCCTCGAGATCGATCCGCGCGAGGCGGCGCTGCGCGAGACCGAGGAGGCGATCGGGCTCGTCCTGAACGGGTCCGAGCCGGTCGAGCTGTCGCCGCAGAATGCCTACATCCGGCGGCTCCAGCACCAGATGGCCGAACGGGCGAACCTCGTCTCCCGATCGCGCGGCCGCGAGCCGTACCGGCGGGTCCGGCTCTACCCGGACGCGGCCCGCTCGGCCTGGCGATGAGCGCGACCGCGGCCGCGGACGAGCGTCACGCCCCGGCCGGCGACCATCAGGCCCCGGGTCGCGGCCGGCTCGTCGTGCTGTACGACCGCGACTGCGGGCTGTGCACGGCCTTGGCGCGGGCGCTCCGCGGCTGGGATCGCCGTGACCGGCTCGACCTCGTGCCGCTCCAGGACGTCGACGGCCGGGCCGCACGGCGGGTGGCCGCGCTCGTCGATGGATTGCCGCTCGGCACGGCGCTTCACGTCGTCGACCAATCGACCGGTCGGGTCGTCGCCGGCGGGGCCGGCGTGCTGGCGATCGCCGGCCGGCTGCCGGGCGGCCGGGCGGCCGACGTCCTCGCGCGCATCCCGCCCGTCCGCTGGGGAGTCGGCGTCGCCTACGACGTCGTCGCCCGGAACCGTCACCGGATCGGCCGCTGGCTCCGTCTCGAGGGTCCCGCCTGCGACGTCCCGCGGTGACGACGCCTGGGCCGGCGGGGCTGCGCCCCCTCCCGCTCGAGACCATCGGACGTCTCCTCGTCGGGTATGGCGTCGTCGGGGTCGTGGCGGCGACGCTCGGCGCGCTCCTCCTCGTCATCGGCCTGGCCCGCGTGAACGGCCTCGCCGATCGCGTCGGAGGCGATTTCGGCGGGGTCACCGCGGTCCTCGATCGGACCGCGACGGTCCTCGACAGCGCGGCGACGACGGCCCGCGGGTTCGGGTCCACGGTCGACAACAGCACGTCCGCGCTGACGACCGCGGCCGGGGACCTGCGGGCGATCGTGCCGCGCCTGCGCGACCTCGAGACCCAGGCGAATGCCGTCAGTGTCCTGGGATCGCAGCCGCTCGCTCCCCTCGGCGGCCTCTTCGGGCAGATCGCCGGCCAGCTCGCCGACCTCGACTCGCGACTGGACAGTGTCGCGACGTCCCTGACGGCGAACCGCTCGACGCTCGACGCGAATGCCGCCTCGCTCGCTGAGCTCGCGACCGAGACGCGGACGCTGTCGACGCGGCTGGGCGCCGGGGCGCTGTCCGCGGCGATCGACGACGCCCGCTGGCTGATCGTCGCCCTCCTCGGCGTCGCGGCGGTCGGCGCCCTCGTGCCGGCGGTCGGCGCCCTTGCAGCCGGTCTCTGGCTCCGACGCTGGCTCCGCGGCGAGCCGACCTCGCCCTAGGCTCGGTCTCGTTCCACCGGACCGGCCGCGGCGGCGCCGCGGTCGAACCAGATCCTCTCCCCGGTGAACCGTCCCGCCCCGGGGTCCCAAGGGAAGAGGATCAGGACCTCGAGAGCGACCGGCAGCCCGCTCGGTGGGACGCCGGCCCACGGACCCCGGTTCGTGCCAGTCAGCGTGGCGACCTCGAAGACGCCCTGCGGCCCGACGACGATCTCGGTCAGCTCGAAGCGGTTGTCCGGGAATGCGGCGAACAGCTCGCGGTAGAACGCACGGGCACCGTCGTGACCCTCCCAGCGCAGGCGGGTCGGGACGACCTCGTAGGCACAATCGGCGGCCAGCGTGGCGATCAGGCCGTCGATGTCCTGGCGGTCCTCGGCGATCGAATGGCGAACCCACAGCCGCTTGATCCGCCGCAGCTCGCCCGGATCGAAGCCGCGACCGAGGCGTGCCCGGACGGGTTCCATGCCGAGATCGTAGTGGCCCCACCCGTGCGCCGAGCCGTCAGGGGACGAGTGGGGGGACGAGCCGGACCTTCATCAGTCGCGCCGACGCCGGGTCGCTGTCCATGACGTAGACACTGCCCGCACCGTCGAGTGCGATGCCGGCGGGGAAGGCGATCTGCCCGTCCCCCGTGCCCACGGGTCCGAACCCGCCCAGTGGGGTCCCATCGGCGGCGAACACCGTGACGCCGGGAGACTCCCCGCGGCCGGGTCCCTGCGTGACGAACACGCGGCCGTCGGCGTCGACCGCCATGTGCGTCGGTTGCTCGATCGCGAAGAAGCCCTGCCCGAACGCGCCAAGGAACGTGCCGTCGGCGCCGAACTCCGCGATCTGGTTCGGCGTGACCTGGGTGACATAGAAGTGGCCGTTTGGCCCGATCGTCATCGAGTTCGCACCCTTGTTCAGCGGCGCGTTCGAGAAGGGATCGAATGAGCCGAGGACCTTGCCGGCGCGGTCGTAGTGCTCGAGCACAGAGCGCACGTCGTCGAGGACCCAGAGGGTGCGGTCGGCAGCCACCGCGATGGCGACTGGATCGGTGAACTCGCCGGGTCCCTGGCCGAAGGCGCCCCAGGCCGTGACGAAGCGACGGTCGCGATCGAATGCCTGGACCCGCCGGTTGCCGACATCGAGGACGAAGAACGAGCCGTCCGGCTCGAAGGCGAGCGTCCCGTAACAGTCGCCGTTGCCGCGGCTGAAGTCGAAGTCCCCGGCGGCGTCGGCGGGTGCTGCCCACTCCTCCAGCAACTTCCCATCCGCTGAGATGATCGCGATCTTCCCGGTATCGGCCTCCGGCGCCCAGACCCGGCCGCTCGGGTCGACCGCGATCTGGCAGATCGGAGCGAAGCCTCTGTCCCGCAGGTCGACCGTCCACGTGTAGGCGACGGGGACGAGCAGCGGCGCCGCGCTGGCCGAGGCACCAGGCGGAGCGCTGGCCGAGCCGCTCGCCGAGGGTGCCGGCGTCGGGAAGGGCGCCGCCGCCAGGGACGCCCCGTCGCCGCCGATCGAGTAGACGCTGCCGTCCTGGAGCCCGACCCAGACGGCGCCCTTCGCGACGGCGATGCAGCAGTTGCCGTAGGCCGTGACGTCGAACTGCCAGAGCTTGCCGCCGCTGGCAGCGTCGATCGCATACACGCGCTGTTCGATCCCGGCGTAGACGTACACGACGCCGTTCACGACGACGGGCGCCCGCACCTCGCCGTTCAGGCGGATCCGCCACTTGGTCGCCCCGGTTGCGGTGTCGATTGCGGCCACGAGACCCGTCGTCGGGGTCGCCGTGTACGCCACGCCCTTCTCAACCGTCGGGAGCTGCAGGAGATCGTCCTCGGCGGTCCACAGGAGCCTGCCGGTCTTCGCGTCGAAAGCGCGGAGCTTGCCGCTCGTGGCGGTGGCCGAGACCCCGATGTACGCGATCCCGTCGGCGACCGCCGCAGTGCCGGTGTCTTCGCCGCCGGTGTCGCCGCTCCAGACGACCTGGCGAGTCGCGGGGTCGACCGCAACGAACCCTGCGCCAGCCGTCCCCGCGAAGAGCAATCCGCTGCCGAACGCGGGTGCGTCGACCTGCGTCGACCCGACGGGTCGGAGGCGCCACCGTTCGGCGCCGGTCGCTCCGTCCAGTGCCACGAGGAAGCCATCCGACGTGCCGAAATAGACCGTCCCGTCCACGCTGATCACACGGCTCGGCCCGTCGTACGCGGACGCCGAGGTCCACAGGGCAGTGCCGTCGGCCTGGGCGAATGCACGCACGACGCCGGTCGCGTCGATGAGGTAGAGCCGTCCGTCTGCCGCGTACGGCCCGGTGAGCGGCGGATCCGGGACCGCGACCGACCACTGCTGGACTCCGCGGTCGCGCGAGACCGCGCGGAGGCGACCGTCGTCGCTGGCGAAGAACACCCGGTCACCGATGATCGCGACCTCGAGGACCGCGCCGGTCGCGGGGAACCGCCAGTTCAGGACCGGGTTCCCCGTCGGACCCTGGATGCCGACCCCCGAGTGGTCGGCATTGCCGCGGAAGCCGGACCAGTCACCACCCGCCAGCTGGTCGTTGCGCAGCAGCAACCCGGAGCCGACGGCGACCGCGACGAGCGCGATCAGCAACAGCAGGAGCGCCGCGAGGAGGACGAGCCGCCGGTTCGGGAGGCCGACCGCGACGCGGGTCGTCCGCATGCGCATCGGCGATTCGGTGACGAGCGCCCACCACCGCGGCTGCGGCCGCATCCGGCGCGTCGTCGACAGGATCCGCTCCAGGGCCTCATCCGGGGCGCCGCCGGCCTCGTCGGCCATCCAGCCGGCGACGACGCGCTCGAACGGCATCTGCTCGTTCATGCCGGTCGCTCCCGGACGTCTTCGGCGGGCGCGTCGGCGTCGCCTGACATCGCGTCGCGCAGGGCTTCGAGCCCACGGTGGAGCCGGGACTTGGCCGTTCCGACCGGGATATCCAGGATTCCGGCCGCATCGGTCAGCGGGAGATCGAGGTAGAAGTGGAGGACCATGACCGCGCGCTGCTCGACGGGCAGGCGGCCAAGCTCCCGGCCGAGACGATCACGCTCGACGAGCGGCCCGGTGAAGTCGTGGCTCGCCGGCTCGCGATCGGGCTCCACGTGCAGCTCGGTGACGTCGCGGCGCTTGGCCGACCGAGCCAGCCGGTAACACGCCCGAACCGTGAGGCGGTAGAGCCAGGCATCCCACGCCTCGGGGTCGCGGATCGCACGGACGTGCTTCCAGGCCAGGACAAGTGCTTCCTGAACCGCGTCCTGAGCGCGGTCCTGGTCGCGCAGGATCAGCTTCGCCGCGCCGAACAGGCGGCCGAACGAGGCACTCGCGAGCTCCGAGAATGCCTCGTGATCGCCAGACCGCGCTCGCTCGACGAGCTCGACCTGCATCCCTCTCCCTGTGCAAACGGCGTCTCCGGGCAGCTCCCACACGATACGAGCCACGGCGACCACGAAACGGTTCCCTGCGTGAGAAGAATCGTTTCGGGTCGCCGTGACTCCGCTGTCAGCGAACGCCGGCCGGCAGCTCGAAGCGGATCAGGCGGTTCGATTCCGGCATGCTGTCCTCGACGTAGAGGCCGCCCTTGGCGTCGAGGGCGATCCCGCCCGTGAAGACGACCTCGTCGTTCCCGTCACCGATCGGGGCGAACCCACCGAGGGCGGTTCCGTCGGCGCCGAAGACGAGCACCCCCGGGGCCGAGCCGCGGTCCGGACCCTGGGCGACGAACAGCCGCCCACTGCCGTCGATCGCGATGGTGCCGGCCTGATCGTTGAACCGTCCTTCGCCGACGGTCCGAAGCAGCATCCCCTTCGGATCGAAGACGAGCACCTTCGACGGCGCGACCGAGCTGACATACAGGTTGCCCTTGTCGTCGATCGCCAGGGAGTTGGCCCCGTCGTTCGAGGGCACGCTCGCGAACGGATCGAATGAGCCGAGGACCTTGCCCGTGCCGTCGAAGTGCTCGACGAGGGAGCGGCGATCGTCGAGGACCCAGACGGTGCCGTCGGGGGCGACGCCGATCCCGACCGGATCGTTGAACTGGCCGGGTTCGTTACCGAAGCTGCCCCATCGTCCGACGAGCTTGCGGTGGGCGTCGAAGTGCTGGACCCGCCGATTGCCGACATCGAGGACGAAGAACGAGCCGTCCTTGGCGAACGCCAGCGTGCCGTACCCGTCGCCGTTCTGGCGAGTGAAGTCGAACTGCCCGGGCCCGTCACCGGACGAGCCCCATTCCTCGAGCAGCTTCCCGGTCCGGTCGAAGATCGCGATCTTGTCGGAGCCCGCCTCGGGCGCCCAGATCCGACCGCTCGTCGGATCGACCGCGATCTGGCAGACCGGAGCGAAGCCCATGCGCCGGATGTCCGTCGTCCAGCTGATCCCGGCCTTCAGAGCGGCGAATGGCGCCTGAGTCGGAGCGGCCGACGCCGCCGGTGCCGGACTCACGAACGGCTGCGCCGCGATCGTGGCCCGGTCGCCGCCGATCGAGTAGACGCTGCCAGTCATCGTGCCGACGAAGACGGCGCCCTTCGCGACCGCGACGCAGCAGTCGTTCGATCCGTCCACGTCGAACTGCCAGAGCCGGTTGCCCGTCGCGGCTTCGACGGCATACACCCGGTGCTCCTGGTCGGAGGCAAGGTAGAGAGTCGGGCCGACGACCGCCATCGGTCGGATCTTGCCGGTCAGCTGGATCGACCAGCGGAGCGCGCCGCTCGCGGTATCGATCCCGTCGACGAGGCCGTCGGCGGTGGCGCTGAACCCGATCCCTCCGACGATCGTC
>VBFG01000139.1 GCA_005882635.1 Chloroflexota bacterium
GCGCTACTCGGCACGAGATCACCTCGAAGCCGCGAACCAGGATGTGGTCGATCGACCACGGCCCGCACGACCGACGGCGATCGTCGCCCTCGGGGATGCCGACCGCGACGAATGCGTCGTCGAAGCCGTCCCGGAGGACGGCCAGCTCGCTGGTGTCGATGGGCGCGTTGAGGTCGCCGGTGACGATCGCCGGGCCGTCCTGCCTGCTGACGACCGCCAACATGGCCTCCGCCTGGCGTCGCCGCTGCTCTCGCCCGATGTACGTGAGATGGGTCGTGGCGACCGCGACGCCGCCGACGGTCCCGCCCACGACGCACCTCGGTTCGCGATGGCCCGGCTCGGCATCGGCGTAGCGGACGCCGGCCAGCTCATGCGCCGCGTCCGCTGGCTTGACGAGGTCGTCATCGGCGGCGCGCGGCAGGCCCAGCGTGTATCCGCCCTCGATCGGCTCGCGGGTCAGGATTGCGTTCCCCCACATCGCCGAACCTCGGGCCAATGGGGTCGCGGAGCTCCCACCTGGGCCTCGGTGAACTCGAGACGGGCGATCGTCCTCCGGCTCGATCAGCGGGAAGCTGTGGACGGCGCCGTACCGGGCGTGGAGGCCGGTCATGCGGGCGAGCTCGGCGGGCTGGTCATGAACCGCGCCGTCGACGGTCATGATCGTGACCTCCTGGAGGGTCACGACGTCGGCGTCGAGGTCCGTGATGTAGGCGGCCAGCCGCTCGAGGCGGTCGACCCGGACGTGCCGCCACCAGGCAGGCGGGAACGGCTCGCCCGGCCCGATCGCCGCCCGGATGTTCCAGGTGACGACCCGGAACCTGAGGACTACTTGACGGAACCCGCCAGCAGACCCTGGACGAAGTACCGCTGGAGGCTGAAGAACACCGCCAGGGGCACGAACATCAGCAGGAACGCCGAGGCCGCCAGGAGGTGCCACTCCGACCCGTATGTGCCGAGCAGCGTGGTGACCTGGATCGTCATCGGGTAGTTGGCGTTGTTGCCGATGAAGATCAGGGCCATCAGCAGGTCGTTCCAGACCCACAGGAACTGAAAGATCCCGTAGGCCGCAAGCGCCGGCACCGACAGCGGGACGACGATATTCCGGAAGACGCCGAGCGTCGACGAGCCGTCGATCCGGGCCGCCTCGATCAGGTCACGCGGCAACGTGATGAAGAAGTTCCGGAGCAGGAAGATCCCGAACGGCAGGGCGAAGGCGGTGTGGGCCAGCCAGATCCCGAAGAAGCCCTGGGTGAGCTTGAGCGGCGCGAACAGCTGCTGGACCGGCAGGAAGGCAACCTGGACGGGGACCATCAACAGCGCGACGATCACCAGGAAGATCGTGTCCCGGAACGGGAAGCGGAGCCATGAAAACGCGTAGGCCGCAAGTGAGCAGACGAGCAGCGGCAGCAAGGTCGACGGCACCGCGATGAACAGGCTGTTCAGGAACGCCCGACCCATCCCGTTGGCGTTGATCACGGACTGGTAGTTCTCGAGCGTGAAGCGGAGGGTCCCGAGGACTTCCCACCAGCCAGTCGACTGGATGTCGCTCCGGGGCCGGAAGGACGTGACGAGCAGCCCGATCGTCGGGGCCAGCCAGATGACGGCGATGATCCCGAGGAAGATGTGGACCGGTGTCCGGTTCAGCGCGCGCAGGACGCGGGCGCTGACGGTCTCCCCGGCCGGAACCGCGATGCGCTCCGTTGCGACGTTCGTGCTCATGTCAGACCACCGCCGAGCTGCGGAAGCGCCGGACGTTGAAGATCATCACGGGGATCAGCAGGATCAGCATGATGACCGCCACGGCCGCCGCCTTCCCGTAGAGGCCGGCCGCGAAGTCCTGCTTGTACATCTCGAAGGCGATCACGCGACTCGCGTTTCCCGGGCCGCCCTGGGTCATGACGTACGGGATGTCGAACAGCTTGATGACGTTCACGATCAGGGTCACGGCAAGGACCGAGATCGGCAGGCTGACCATCGGGACGATGATCCGCCAGAAGATCTGGAACTCGTTGGCGCCGTCGGTCCGGGCGGCTTCGAGGATCTCGGTCGGGATGCCCTTGAGGGCCGCCGACAGGATGACCGTGGCGAAGCCGGTCGAGCCCCAGATCCCGACCGCGATCAGGGCGGCGTTGACGAAGCTTGGATTCCCCAGCCAGGAGATCGGTCCGATCCGGATGACGCCCAGCAAGGCGTTCAGGAGCCCGATGTTCGAGTCGGTGGCGTAGACGAAGGCCCAGATCACACCGAGGGCGGTCGCCGCGATCGCCATCGGCAGGAAAACGATCGCCTTGATCGTCGACTCGTAGCGGACCCGCATCGCGACGACCGCGATGGCGAGCCCGAAGAGGATCACGAACGTCGTGTAGAAGACGATCCAGAGGACGTTGTTGATGATCGAGCCGACGAACGATGGCGTATTCAGCAGCGAGATGTAGTTGTCGAGGCCGACGAACCGGCTGAAGTTGCCGCCCAACCCTCGGTCGACGCTCATCCGGAGCGTCGAGAGCGTGGGATAGACGAGGAAGATCAGCAGCAGGACGAGCGCCGGCGCCAGGAACAACAGGACGGTGCCCCAGCCGGTGCGCTCGTGCCGCACCCGGCGCGCCTTCGGGGGCGAGACCATGACTGGCGTTGCCGTCACCGCTGGGTCCTCCTTCCCGGATGAGTTGCGAGAACGGCGCGGGCGGGCTCTCGCCCGCCCGCGCCGTCGAATGCCTAGACCGCCGAGATCACTTCTCGCCGGCCCACGCGCTCTTCACGCCGTCGTTGAACGTCTTCAGGAGCGAAGCGGTGTCCTTGCCCTGGACGACGTCCTGCAGCATCGCCCCCATGTCCGGAGCGCCGGCCGGGAGCGTGTCAGAGCCGTCGTAGACGACCGCAGACGCGCCGGCGACCTGCGCCGCTTCCTTCTTGGCCAGCTCGTTCGGGTAGTTGCTCGCGTCGACCGCCTTGACCGGCGAGATGATCGCCCCGGTCTTGGCCCACGTCGAACCCGAGTCCGCGTCCGTCATGAACTGGATGAATTCCTTGACCCCGGGGTTGGTCGTCAGCGCCGCGATCTCGTCGCCGCCGATCTCCGCCGCGGTGTCGCCCGGGCCCCCGAACGTCGGGAAGTCGAACCAGTCGATCGTCTTGCCGATCTCGAGCGCCTTGTTGGTCTGGCCGGTCGCGATGCCGCCGACGAACCCGCCCTCGTAGTAGAGGTCGGCCTTGGCGGTCGTCCCGAAGACCTGGGCGATCCCGTCGGTGAACGCAACGCCGAGGGCGCCGGTGATGCCGCCGGGGACGTTCTTGTCGGTCAGGACTTCCTTCATCGTGTCGAGCGCCTTGCTGACGGTCGGGTCGGTCCAGTCGCCGTCCGCGCTGAACAGCTTCTTGTATGCGTCCGGGCCGTTCTGGCGGAGGTAGACCTCCTCGAACCAGTCGGTCAGCGTCCACGAGTCCTTGGCGCCGAGCGCGAGCGGCGTGGCATCACCCTTGCCCTGGAGCGTGGTGATCAACGACTTGAGGTCGTCCCAGCTCTTCGGGGTGCTCGCTCCTGCTGCCGTGAGCTTGTCCGGCCGGTACCAGAACGTGCTCTTGCTGTTGAACTTGACCATGATCCCGTACAGCTCGCCGTCGACCTTCCCGGTATCGAGGATGCCGGGCGGGTAGTTCGCTTCGAGGCTCGCGGGATCGATGCCCAGGTCGCTGATCTTCTTGATCCCGCCGGACCGGGCGAACTGCCGCAGGAAGCCGAGGCCCGGCATGATCGCCACGTCGGGCGGGCTGCCGCTCGTGATCTTGCTCTGCAGCACGGTCGAGTAGTCGGTCCGCTGCGCCTGGTACGTGGCCGTGTTGCCGGTCTTCGCCTTGAACTCGTCGAGGACCTTCTGGAATGCTTCCTGCTCGCTGCCGCCCCACAGCGACGTCACCGTGATCGTCGCTCCGGTGACACCGGAGCCCGCTGGGGCTCCGCTGCCGGCAGCGGTGCTGCCGCCCGGGGCGGTGCTGCCGCCGGCGGGTGCCGGCGAACCCCCGCCGCCGCACGCCGAGACGATCATGACGGCCGCAATCGGCAGCGTCAGGAATCGCGGGAACTTGGCCATCGGCCTACTCCTCCTCCTGGCCGACGAGCGGGCCGGTCGACGCCGGTCCTCCGCCCGGGCAATCGCCCGGTCGACTCGTCAGCAGCTACACCCGTTCAGGTGCAATAGCCCGGCTGCGCCGGGATGATGGTCGACGTCGCCGACGATCGCTGGCGTGGGGTCCCGGCACACGGCAGCGGCCGTGACGCCGGAGCGCGTCAACGAATGGCCGGTCGGGTCGCCGTGCGGGATCGTGTCATCCGTTCGCGAGACTAAAGGCGCGCTCTCCGCGAGTCAACGTTACATCGGTCTCGCGATCTTGCCCTGCGATCGAGTCGATCCCCGATGGGACGTCCGGGGCGCGTTCGGGTCGAACGCGATGCGGATCGTCCGGATCTCCCATGGCCGAAGCGGGACGACGAGCGCGCCGTCGGCTTCGGGCTCCACGTCCACCCCGTTGCGACCGAGCAGGTCGACGTCCCGGGCGCGGCGGATCGGCCGGGGGCCGGCCACGACCGCCCTGGTCGCCTCGCGGGTCTCTGCGACGACCCGGATCTCGAGCTCGTCGCCTCGTCGGCGGAGCGCCGACAGGACGACGCCCCGCCCATCGATGCGGATGCCGGCCGCCTCCGCTGGCATGGCGTCGCGCGAGCCGCGGCCCGTCGCCGTGACGAACGGGAGATGAAACGCCTCGGCGGCCGCGAGAACGCCGCCATCGTCCCAGTCGCGGCGATGGGGCATCAGGGCGAAGCCGAACCGCCACGGCCCGAGGAGCTGGGCGTCGGGCACCGGCACCTCTGGACCCGCCGGGTCCTCGCGGAACGGGTTGTCGTTGCGACTGATCAGGCCCGTCGAGCGGAGGACCGTCAACGCCAGCTCCCGGCCGTCGACGAGCTCGTACTCGGTGACGTGCTCGAGGAGGACGGTGACACCGGCGGCATGGACGAAGCCGTGGGCGGGCAGGGTCGGGGTCGGGACCTCGCCGTGGCCCGCCTCGGACGTCAGCCCGCGATCGACCACGGCGAACTGGCCCTCGGCCGACGAATGATGGGTCGGGGCGGGCAGGAGCACGTGGTAGCGGATCCGATGGTCGCGGGCCGGGTTCGTGAAGGCGATCGCGACGCGGACGAACGGCTCGCCGGTCCGGAGCTCGAGTCGGGTCGTGACCTCGACCGGGGTCGTCTGCTCGGCTCGGGCGTGGCCGTCGGCCCGGAGCCCGACCGGCCAGTCGTAGCGGGCGACGATCTCGAGGCTGCCTCGGACCGGCCCGTGCTCGACCGGCTTGACCACGACGACCGACGGCACGTCGACCTTCTGATCGTCGGCGGGCGTGCCGTAGTTGTACGCGTCGCCGAAGTCGCCGCCATCGACGAGGCGGCCGACGTCGGTCAGGCGCGAGCCGCCGCCGTCGACGTCATACGAGCCGTCCTCGGCGACCGCGATCCGGACCAGCCCGTTGTCGAGCGATCGGTCGGCAACCTCGACGACCCCGAGCCCGTTCGAGCCCCCGTTTGCGGTCGCGGTCGGCGTCGCGGCCGAGCTCGCCTCGACCGCGCGGATTGACGTCGCGCCCAGGGCCGGCACCCGGACCGCAGCAGCCAGGCGCCGCCGATCGCCGCGGGCGACCACCACGTCCCACTCCTGGTCCGGGTCCGCCGCGGCCTCGGCTGCCACGGCGTCCAGCAGCGCGTCGACGTCGAAGTCGGCGGGCGCCGCCGGATCGTCCATCATGAGGACCAGCTGTGGGTCGGGGCCGTCTCGGCGGACGAGATGGCCGTCGAGCGAGTGCCCGAACAGCTCCCGCCCGTGGAGCCGGCGGGCGAACAGCTCCGGGACCTGCCGCCCCGTCAGTCGCAACCGCCGGAGGACCGTCTCGGGCCGCTCCACGAGCTGAGTCGCCGACCGGCTGCCGTCCGGGAGCTCCAGCTCGACGGCATCCCAGGCGGCCGGGACGTCGAGCTCGACCTCGACGACGTCGGTTCGCTCGAACGGGGAGGGGTTGACCACGACGACGCTTCCGGCAGGCGATGCCGCTGCGAGCGGCCGGATCGCCGCGGAGACGACCCCCTGCCCGATCTGCTCGGCCTCGGCGAACCGGGTGAGGACCTGGTCCACCACCGCGTCCTGCGAGCAGCCGCAGATCGAGTCGTGGGCCGAGTTGTCGACGACGCGACGCCAGGCGAGCTCGAGCAGGCGGTCCGGCCACGTCTCGCCATGCAGCGCGGCCCACGGCTCGGCGTAGCGCTCGAGCGCCCGTTCCGCGCGCGCCGCGGCCATCTTGATGTCGATCCTGGCCGAGGTGACGTTCATCAGCATGTTTGCCCGCGCCGCCGACCGGAGCTCGCCGGTCCAGAGCGGCGCGACGGCCGGATCGGGCTGATCCGGGTCCGCGGCGGCCTGATCGAACGCCTGGATGTAACTCGTCAAGGTCTCGATCCGGACCACGATGTCATCGCGCCGGGCGTTGGCCTCGTCGACGATGCGGGCCAGGGCGCGGGAGGGCACCGCGTGATCGGTCCCGTACATGGCGAGGATCGACCGGTCGCCGTAGAAGGCTCGGCTCGCGTCGACGTACCGCCCGACCTTCTCCGCCAGCCGGTCCGGGATCGCGAGGAGATAGGCGCCGTTGCCATAGCCGCCGACGAGGTACTCGGCGCGGACCGCCGATCCGTCCGGTGACCGCCAGGTGAAGGCGTGGCGGTCGACCGCGGCGGGGACGCCCCGCCAGACGACCGCATGGCGGATGCCGGCCCGCCGCAGGATCTGCGGCATCTGGGCGATATGCCCGAACATGTCGGGGAGGTAGCCGACGGGCATCGCCGCGCCGTACGCCGTCGCGGCGCGCCAGCCGATCTCGAGGTTCCGGATCATCGTCTCGCCGGACACGAGGAACTCGTCCATCAGGATCTGCCACGGTCCGATCGCGAGGCGACCCTCGGCGATCAGCCGCTCGATCCGTGGACGGGCCTCCGGCCGGACCTCGAGGTAGTCGTCGATGGTCGCGACCTGGCCGTCGAGCGTGAACGCGAGACGCGGGTCCGCCTCCATCGAGTCGAGGAGCTCGTCGACGAGCTCCACCAGCCGCATCCGGAACACCTGGAACGGCTCGTACCACTCTCGATCCCAGTGGGTATGGGGGACGAGATGGATGACGGCCGGCGCCTCGACCGCCATTTCAGGTCGCCTCTGCGGCGAGGGCGGCCGCCTCGCCGCCGATCGCGATGCCGCGGCGCTCGGCCAGGCGGGCGATGGCTCGCTGACAGGTCCCGATGTCCGTCCGCCCGTCGGCGATCCCGGTCCGGGGCGGGGCCCCGTCGCGGACGAGATCGCGGAACGCGAGCAGCTCGGTCTCGAAGGCCTCCTCGATCGAGTCGAAGGCGACCTCGCGGCGGACCTCGTTCCGTCCGGTGGAGACCCGGAGTCGGGTCGGCTCGTGGAGGCGGTAGGGAGCCGGGAACCGCAGCTCCACGGAGCCGCCGACATGGTGGAAGCGGACGTCCTCCCGGTATGCCGGGTAGTCCGCGAGGAAGTGCCAGCCGATCGTGACCCGCGTTCCGTCGGCCAGGCGGCCCGCGAGGAGGACGGACCCGGGCGTGCCCGGCGTCGCCTCCCAAGCGTCCGCCCAGTCGACCGCAACAAGGTCGCCGGCGACCGCCCGGATCACCGACAGCTCGTGGACGACGCTGCTCAGCAGCGTCCCGCCGTACAGGTCACCGAGGGCGTCGGCGGCCGGTCCGATGGCGGCTCGGACGAGGCCGTCTGTCGCCGCCCGGATCGCGCCGACGACCTCCCGATCGACGTCCGTGGGCGGCGGTCGCAGGTGAGCGAAGCCGAGCTGCGATTCACTGGTCGGATGGAGCACGGCGACCTCGATCGCGCGGCGCTCGCCGAGGCCCGCACCCGGATCGGCGACGACCCGCCCGGCCTCCACGACGGCCGGGTCGAAGACCTTCATGTATCCCAGCAGTAGCCGATCCGCGTTCGGCGACGCCGCCAGCCGGTCCGCCTCGGCTACGGTGTAGGCGAGCGGCTTCTCGCACAGGATCGGGATGTCGCGATCCAGCGCTGCCAGGGCCGCCGCCCCGTGGGAGCCGGACGTCAGCAGGATCAGTCCGTCGATCGGCGCCTCGTCGAGCAGCCGCTCGACCGAGTCGAACCGGACGTCCGCTCCGACGTTGTAGCGCTCGCCGAGGGCGTCCCGGAGCCCGGCTGACAGGTCACAGATCGCGGCGATCTCGAAGACGTCGGTGAGTCGCGCGAGCAGCGGCAGGTGGACCGCCTGCGCGACGGCGCCGAGCCCGGCGACGCCCACGCGCACGCGGCCGGATGACGGTGGTCTGCTCACGGGCGGTCGAGTATAGGGTCGAGCCGGGCCGCCGGGCGGTAGCATCCCGGCATGGCCCAATCCATGCCGGCGCCCGCCGCGAGCGCGGCTGCCCATGACTGGCGCGACGGCGTCGTCTACCAGATCTACCCGCGGAGCTTCGCCGACCACGACGGCGACGGGACGGGTGACCTGCCCGGGATCATTGACCATCTGGATCACTTCGGGCCGGACCGCCTGCCGATCGAAGCGATCTGGCTGTCGCCGATCTACCCCTCGCCGGGTCGGGACCTGGGCTACGACGTGAGCGACCACACGACGGTCGATCCGCTGCTCGGCACCGACCAGGACTTCGACCGGCTCGTCGCCGGGTGCCATGGGCGCGGGATCAAGGTGATCCTCGACCTGGTCATGAACCACACGAGCGACGAGCACCCGTGGTTCCTCGCCTCGAAGGCGTCGCGTGAGGGTCCGTACGCCGACTTCTACCTGTGGCGCGACCCGTCCGGCTGGGAGGAGAACGGAACGCCGTTGCCACCGAACAACTGGGTGTCGTTCTTCGGTGGTCCTGGCTGGGAGTGGGTGCCGGGGCGCGGGCAGTTCTATTACCACACGTTCCTCGTCCAGCAGCCGGAGCTGAATTGGCGCAATCCCGCGGTCGAGGCGGCCCAGTGGGACATGGTCCGCGGTTGGCTGGACCGAGGCGTCGACGGCTTCCGGCTCGACGTGTTCAACGCCTACCTGAAGGACCCCGAGCTGCGGTCCAACCCGGTGATCGAGGGCAACTCGCCGTGGGCCCGCCAGGACCACCGCTACGACATCGACCAGCCGGATTTTCCGGAGCTGATCGAGCGCTTCCGCGCCATCGTCGACGAGCGGCCCGGGAGGATGACGATCGGCGAGCTGTTCTCGCGCGAGACGGAGCTCGCCGCGAAGTACGCCCGCGATTGGCACATCGTGTTCGACTGGTCGCTGATGGAGTCGCGGTGGACCGCGGCCGCCTACGCCGCGTCGATCGATCGCCGCGAACGGTCCTTCGGGCCGGACCTGTGGCCGACCGTCGCCCTCTCGAACCACGACCGCGAACGGCAGGCGACCCGCCTGTCCGCCTCGGTCGGGCGCGACCGGGAGCCGGATCGCGACGCGATCGCGAAGGCGGCCGCGGTCGTGATCCTGGGACTGCGCGGGACGCCGTTCCTGTACTACGGCGAGGAGATCGGGATGGTCGACGTCGACATCCCCCGAGACGAGATCGTCGACCCCCCGGCGCTCCGGGCGGGACCCGACTTCCCGTGGTACGACCGCTCGCGCTGTCGGACGCCGATGCAGTGGTCGTCCGGGCCGGGCGCCGGGTTCACGACCGGCCGACCCTGGCTGCGCCTGGGGCCCGACGCGGCGGACCGCAACGTCGAGTCCGAGGTCCCTGACCCCGACTCGGTCTTCGGCTGCTACCGCCGCGTGCTGGCGTTCCGGGCGACCTCGGCCGCGCTCCGTCGGGGCGGGATGACGCGGCTGGAGAGTGGCGCCGCCGACGTCCTCGCCTGGACCCGTGAGGCCGCCGCCGAGCGGCTGCTCGTCCTCGTGAGCTTCGTCGGCGAGACCCGGACGGTGGATCTCGCAGGGATCGCCCCCGGCACGTCGTGGACGCCACGCGTCGGCACTCGGCGCGAGCCGTCGGCGCCCTCCGACCACGGCCGCCTGGAGCTCGCCCCGGACGAGGCCGTGATCCTGGAATCCGTCGAACGCTGAGCCGCCGCCAATCGTCCGGGTGACGGACCGGTCGGCCCCGCTGCTACCATTCCGGCCAGCGATTTCCCGTCTCCACGGAGCCTGCCGTGCCGCTCGATTTCCTCAAGCGTCGAAACCCCGACACGACTGCGACAACAACCGCCGGCCAGCCCGCCGCAGCCCCGGCTGGCGGCCGCGGTCAAGTCACGCTGCCCGAGGAAGTCGTCGCCCAGGAATACCAGCTGAAGC
>VBFG01000140.1 GCA_005882635.1 Chloroflexota bacterium
GCTGTGGCGCCGGCATCCCGATGACGGCGACCCTCGCGGTCGGCCGCCGTCTCGTGGGCGTCGACATCTCCGGGACGCAGATCGCGCTGGCTCGCGCCAACGTTCCATCGGCGACGTTCGTTCAGGCCGACATGACGGCGATCGACCGCCCGCCTGCCAGCCTCGACGCCGTGGTCGCCTTCTATTCGCTGACCCATGTCCCGCGTGATGAGCACGCGCCGCTGCTCGCCCGGATCCGACGCTGGCTGCGCCCCGGCGGCGTGTTCATCGCCTCGTTCGGTGTCGAGGACGACCCGGGCGGGATCGAGGCCGACTGGCTCGGCGTCGACATGTACTTCAGCCACTTCTCTGCGCGGGTCAATCGCCGTCTCGTCGAGGAGGCCGGGTTCGTCGTCGAACGCGCCGACGTGCTCGATGAGCCCGAGGACCGCCACGGCGCCCGGTTCCTGTGGGTGGTCGCCGTGGTGCCCGGGCGGCCATGACCGTGGATCTCGAACCCGGTCATCGCCGGCCCGAGGGCGCCGACCGACCCGAGCCGCCCGAGCCGGTCCCGCCCCGGCCGTCGAGGACGCCCGGCGGGCGCGACGGCCGGGACGCCGACACGGACGATCCGACCCGGATCGCCTGGCTCGTATCAGGCGCGGCGGCCATCGCCGCGGGAACGGCGCTCGGTTGGGACCCGTCCGCGCTGGCCGCGGTCGTCACCCCGCCGCCACTGATCCGCGCGGCCCTTGTCGGCGGGTCCGTGGCGTTCGGGATCGTGCTGCTGATCGCCGCCCTGGGTCGCCTCGCCGACGATCCGCCCGAGGCCGCGCTGCCACGGACGAGCGCCGAGCGCCGGCGCGACATCGCCGGGATGATCCGCGGCGTGCGGCTCGTGTTCCTGGCCGTCGCCGCGCTCGCGGCCGCGTCGGGCTGGTTGCTCGGGCATCCGCTCCCGCTCGTCGTCGCGCTCGTGATCGCGGGCGTCGACGTCCTCGAGACGTCGTTCCTGCTGATCGTGGTCGCCCTCCGGTCACGCGACTGACGATCAGCTCCATGAGGCCGGGCGGCATCTGGTTCAACCGCCAGCCGTAGGTCGCGCGCCGAGCCGCCGCGCCTGACCGGACAGGCGATCTCTGTCAGGTATCAGCGGCCGCCGAAGCTGCCGCAGCCGAGTCGAGCCCGGCGAGGAGCGCCTCATCCGTCGGTGTCGAACCGAGGCCGAGGTGCGCCCCGATCCGGGCCGCGAGCGGCGCCTCGAGGAACGTCGACGCAAGCGTCGGCCACGCGGCCTCTGCGAACGCCTCGGTCGGTGAGCCGTCCAGGACGATCCGCCCGTCGCGCATGACGACGACCCGCTCGAACGCCTCCGCGACGAAGCGCATGTCGTGGCTGATCGCGACCACCGTGCGGCCGGCCGCGGCGAGGTCGGCCACGATCCGCTGGACGCGCGCGACGCCGCGCGCGTCCTGGCCGGTCGTCGGCTCGTCGAGGATCACGACCGGCGTCCCCATCGCCAGGATCGACGCCAGCGCCAGCAGCTTCCGCCGCGAATAGCCGAGGTCGTACGGGTTCGTGTCGGCCTCGCCGTCCAGACCCGTCGCGGCGAGGGCGGCACCGACGGCCTCGTCGAGCTCGTTTCCCGACAGCCCCAGGTTGCGCGGCCCGAAGGCGACCTCCGCTCGAACCTTGCCCGCGAAGATCTGGCGGTCGGGATCCCGGAACGCGACGCCGACGGTCCGCGCGAGGTCAGCGACCCGTCGTCCGACGGCATCTTCGCCGCCCACGAGCACCCGTCCGTCGGTCGGCCGAAGCAGCCCGTTGAAATGTCGCACCAGCGTGGTCTTGCCCGAGCCGTTCTGGCCGACGATCGCCACCCGCTCGCCGGCCGCGATCGCGAGGGCGACTCCGTCGACGGCCCGCGTGCCGCCGGGGTAGACGTGAACGAGGCGCTCGGTCGCGAGGACGGGCTGGCCAGCCGCGGGCGCCGATGACGTTGCCGGAGTCACGACGCTCATGACGCGGCCCCCGCTATCGCGTCCTCGACGATGGACCCTTCGAGGCCGCGATTGCCGAGTGCCCTGACGAGCCGCGCCCTGGCAGGCGGCTCCACGCCGAGCGCGGCGAGACGCGGATCATCGAACACGGTCGCCGTTGGCCCGTCGAGGATGATCCGGCCGCCGTCGATCGCGATGATCCGGCTGCACAGTCCATCGAGCAGGTCCGTCTTGTGCTCGGCGATGAGCAGCGATGTGCCGGTCGTCGCGAGCGCCCGGAGCGCCTCCCCGACCAGCCGGGTTCCGGCCGGATCGAGCTGCGCCGTGGGCTCGTCGAGGATGACGTGGCGAGGCTGCATCGCCAGCAGCGAGGCGATCCCGACGAGCTGTGCCTGGCCACCGGACAGCCGCTGCGGATCCCGTCGGATGAGATCGTCGAGCCGCAGGCGGGCGATCGCGGCACGCGTCCGCTCGACCGTCTCGGCGACGGGCAGGCCCAGGTTCATCGGCCCGAGCGCGATCTCCTCGAAGACCGTCGCCGCGATTCCCGACCGCTGCGTGTTCGGGTTCTGGAAGCCGATGACCACCCGCTCGGCAAGCTTGTGGGTCGCGAGGCCGGCGGCCGGCACCCCGTCGAGCGTCAGCGACCCTCGCAGCGAACCGCCGATCGACGCGGGTGCCAGGCCCGACGCGACGAGGCAGAGCGTCGACTTGCCGGCCTCGTTCGGGCCCACCAGGCCGATGATCTCGCCATCGTCGAGCCGCAGGTCGATGTCGTGCAGGACCTCGTTGGAGTACCCCGCGTAGCGATACGAGACGCCGCTGAGCTGGAGCATCAGCCGGTCAGGGCAGGCGGGGGAACGTGTTGGTGATCCGGCCGCCGATCGCGGCGATCAGGGCGAGGACCAGGATGGCCCGGACGGCGAGCTGGGCCGTCGAGTCCGGCATCCGCCAGAGGAGCTCCCGCCGGCCGGGCTTGCCGAACGCGCGCACTTCGAGCGCGAGGCTCCGCTCCTCGACCTCCGTCAGCGACGACAGGACGACCGGCCCGGCAAGCGGAAGGAGGCCGCGCAATCGCGCTCGGACGCTGCCCTCCGTGTCGAGGCCGCGCGCTCGCTGGGCGCTGGCGATGATGTTCGCCCGCTCGACCATCGCCGGGACGGCCTCGAGCGTCGCGAGGGCGACGAAGGCGAACCGCGGCGAGAGGCCGCGCCGCTCGAGGTCGAGGACGAAGCTCCGCGGCTCCGTCGTCAAGCCGAAGAGGCCGATCGACGTGGAGATCGCGAACAGCCGGACGAGGGTCTGGCCGGCGAAGTCGACGCCCTCGGTCGTCGCGTCGAACGGCCCGATCGTGAACAGGACGTGGGTCCCGGCGCGGGTGAAGACGCTGACGAGGATCACCGAGATCGCGATCGGCAGCGTCAGCAGGGCCGAGATCCGGACGAGCCGACCGGCGACGCCGGCGATCACGGCGGCCGGCAGCACCGCCAGGACGATGATCGCGAGCGGCCCGAGATAGCCGCCCAGGACGAAGGCGCCGAGCGACTCGACGGTCGCGATGACCGCCTTCGTCAGCGGGTTCAGGCGGTGGTACGGGCTCGGGGTCGGCGGCGCGAGACTCGCCAGAAAGGCTGCGTCGTCGATCGGCTAGGCCTCCGCGAGGCCGACGGCCTGCTCGCCCTGCGGGAACCGGGAGACGAACCGCCGGCTCAGGGCGCCCAGGATCGCGAACACGACGAAGAATGTCAGGGTCTTGTCGATGGGATCCGACAGCAGCCCCTGTTTGAGCACCGCCGAGCTCAGCGAATCGCCGGCCTTCTGGAATGCCGCGACGAGCAGGTCTGTCCCCGATCCCGTGACGCCACCAAAGACCACGGCCGAGATCGGAGCGGAAATGATCGCCGAGACGATGCCGCACAGCAGCCCAGCAACGAAGACGTAGGCCGCGCCGAGGTCCCGCCGAACGAAGAGGAGCGCCACCAGGCCGACAACGGCCGCCACGAGGAGCAGGGCAACGAGCCAGCCGAGGAGGACGAAGATCTGGGCCGGGCCGGTCGCGCCCGCGGCCTGTGGCGCGAAGAACGTGAACTGGCCGTTGCTGTAGAACGGCAGGAACCCGTAGTAGCCGATCACCGCCACGATCACCGCGACGACGATCGCCCCGATGGCGAGCCGCTCGGGCGGGGAGTTGGGCCGGCTGCGGAAGAATCCGAGGCGCCCGAAGGCGCCGGCGAGAAGACCGATCTCGACCGCCACGATGAAGAACGGCGCCGCGTAGTCGGAGTGGAACGGCGCCGGCAGGACGTAGGTCCAGATCAGGTTGGCGAGGCCGCCGGTGAGGGCACCGGCGATCGGGCCGGCGAGGACGCCGACGAGAATCGTCCCGATCGAGTCGAGGTAGATCGGCACCTTCAGGGCTGCCGCTACGGTCTGGCCGAGGATGATGTTGATCGCGATCGCGATCGGGATGAGCACGATCGTCCGCGTGTCGAACTGGGAGGTGATGGAGTCGAGCCGCTTCGTCTGGGCGTACTCCGTCCCGGCGTACGCGAGGAAGCCGATCAGCAGGGCGATGCCGAGGACGGCAATGACGGTATTGCGCGAGGCGATCAGACCGGTCGAGGGATCGGCCGTCGCATCGAGGGTTCCCGTCACGCTCAGCCCGATCGCCAGGACGACGAAGAACGCGACGATCCCCACGAGCGCACGCAGCCAACTGCCCGACATCGAACGTCCTCCTTGCCCTCGTCGATCGCCGCCGCATCGGGCGGCTCGGGACCTGCCCTCCGATCCTAGTGTGCTACGTCCCGCGAGCCGCCGCCAGCCGTCCGACGCGGTCGACGAAGCGGCGCAGGAACTCGTCCGCGTCGGCATCGACGGCCACGTCCACGTTCGGCGGACGCCCCCACACGCCGCGCCAGTCCGTGACGGTCTCGCCGGTGGTGAGCGTCCCGCCGAGCTCGACGTCCACCGCGACGGCGCGCGTCGTGATCAGGCTCGGGTCGAGGGCCGCGGCGGCCGCCAGGGGATCGTGGATGAAGGCGCCATAGAAGCCGTCGTAGCGGCTGTGGAACTCCATGTAGAACCGCAGCGCGTCGGCGACGTACCGGACGATCCGGTTGCTGGCCACCGATCGCGTCGCCCGCATCGGGTCCTCGCCCCGGGCGAGCGCGATCGAGTCGTCCGGCGTGCTTCCAGCGACCCTGGCGAGGGCGACGATGTGGTCGGGCTCGACCTTGGCCTTCTCGGTCACGTCGAGGCCCAGCGCGACGGGCCGAGGATGGCCGTTCGCGATCGCCGACTCGCCCCAGGCGGTGAACGCGATCTTCGCGGCGTCCGGGTCGCAGTGGATGTTCCACTCCGTCGTCGGCGCGGTGTTGCCGGGATGGCGGTACGCGCCGCCCATCAGGACCCAGCCCTTCATCAGTCGCGGCAGGTCCGGCTCGCGGAGCAGGGCGAGGGCCAGGTTCGTCAGCGGGCCGCAGGTGACGAGCGTGATCTCGCCGGGCCGCCGTCGGGCCTCGTCGATGAAGAGGTCGGCGGCGTGGCGATCACTGAGCGGCTTCGTCGGCGGCGGGAGCTCGGCGTGGCCGAGCCCCTGCGGCCCATGGGTCTCCGGCGTGGTCTCGACCGGACGGACGAGCGGCCGCTCGCGGCCGAGCGCGACCTCGACGTCGGTCCGGCCGGCCAGCTCCATCACCGCCCGGGTGTTCCGTTCGACCTGCCGAGCGTCGACGTTGCCGCCGACGCACGTGACGGCGACGATCTCCGCTTCGGGGGTCGCCGCGGTGTAGAGCAGGGCGAGCGAGTCGTCGATGCCGGTGTCGACATCGAGGATGATCGGGAAGGTCGAGCTCATGCCTTCACGGTAGCGTGACGGAGGGCGAGGACGCCGAGTCCGACTCTCGGCTCAGACGGGGATCTTCCGATCCCGCGGAACGTAGACCGGGATGTACGGCACGACGATCACGTACGTGCCGGCGAGGGCATTCATCGTCGCCGCGGCCTCCGCGTCGGCGACCGCGCCGGCCCAGGTTCCGCGGCGTCTCGGGACGAATTGCCTGCCGAGCGTCGCCGGCGTGATGGCCTGGCGCGGTCGTGGGCTGGCTCCCCAGCGGCCCGAGCCGTATGGGTAGAGCGGATCGAGGACGATCGCCCGCGTAACGCGATAGTCGTCGGTCCGCGCGGGGTCGGAGGTGGCCTCGAAGCCGCTCATGACCCAGGCGTGACGGCCGGCCCACATGAGCAGGCCGACCGGCTTCCCTGTCCGGCGGATCGCGCCGGCGGCGAGCCGGAGCGCCTCATCGAGCGACGAGGCCCCGACGAGACGGTACGGCCCCCCGCCGAGCTGGTTCAACCCGGCCGACCAGCCGCGGACGCTGGCGCCCTTCCGCTCGAACCCGGCGCGGGCCGGTCCGGACAGGGTCCGAGCCAGTCCCTGGAGGCGACGCTGGGTTGCGGCGGTGCGATCGTCCTGCGTGCCGGCGATGTTCAGCATCATCTGCATGCTCGCTCCGACGCACTGGACGAAGTTCGTCTGCGCGACGAAGTCGCCGCTCTGCGCCAGATCGAGGCGGAAGCCACTCGACGCGGCCGACGTGGACGGAGGACCGGCGGCCGTCGGCGCGACGATCGCGAGCGCCGCCGCTGCGAAGGCGGCCAGGCCGAGTGGCCGGACGCTTCGGAGGCGGCGGACGAGATTCCGGCGGCTCATGGCGGCGGGATTCTAGACCGCTCGTCGTCGGGACCGAGGTGGCGAACCCTCGGAGCAGCGGAGCTCGAGGCTCCGAACCGATCTGTCGGGACCACGCGGACCCGCGAGCAGCCGTCGAGCCCACGTCGAGCTCGACGCCGCGATCTCGTCATCGGGCGCCGGCTCGAACCTGGTCAACGCGAGGCCGAACGCCGCCCACCGCCGGCCGATGTCATCCCCGTCGCCAAAGGCGAGCGGCCGAAGATCGGTCGCCGCGGCGTCCCGGTCCGTGACCGAGACGAGGGCTCGGACGACACCGTCCGGCGCGAGCAGCCCGGCGATGCCCGCGGCAGCCACGGGATCGATCGCGAGAGTGCCCCGGAGGAGCGAGCCCCAGGGGAACAGCACCGTGACCTCGTCGACGCGGCCGCAGAGCTCGACCGGTGGACGCTCGGCCGAGGCAACGGCGAACAACAGGTTGGGGAGGCCGCCCTTCCGCACCGGACGGGCAGCGCGCAGGGACGCCTCGGCCATGGCCGGCGCGGAAGCGTCGAGGCCGACGACGAAGGCCGTGGGCTCGCGGCGGGCGCGAGCGACGGCCGCTCGACCGTCGCCGGTTCCGAGGTCGACGACGACCCGGTCTGCGGCGGCGATCCGATTGGCGAGTTAGCCGACGTCCACCTCGACGAGGCGTCGGCCGATGACGCGGCGCATGATCGGCGAACTCTACACTGCCCGGGTGCCCAGCTCGCCAGCCCCGATCGGTCCGTACGAGCGGCGGATGGCCGCGGTTCGCCGCTGGGATCCGCGGCTGGAAGCGGTGGCGGCGCGGATCGTCGAGATCGTCCACACGGCGCGTCCGGACCTCGTCATCGAGCACATCGGCAGTACCGCTGTGCCGGGCCTGCCCGGCAAGGGGATCGTCGATCTCGGGACCGAGGCGGACCCGGCCGACATTCCGGCGATCACCGAGGCCCTGTTCGGGCTCGGGTTCGGGCCTCAGCCCGGCCCGGATCCGTGGCCGCCGACCCGGCCGATGCACGTCGGGTCGATCATCCACGACGGCGAGGAGTACCGGATCCACTTCCATGTCCACCCGCGCGGCAGCGGTGACCTGTCGAAGGACCTCCGGTTCCGCGATGCGCTCCGCGCCGACCGCGCGCTCCGCGACGGCTACGCCCGCGTGAAGGCCGAGATCGCCGGCCCCGCCGGAGGTCCCGTCGACGCGGTCCGATACCAGGCAGAGAAAGGCGTCTGGATCCTCGAAGTCTTCGACCGCCTCGGCATCCCGCGACCCCGGAACGTCCAGGGCGGCCCGGTCGGCGAAGCCGGCGAGCCGGCGACCGCGTGACGACCGGGATGCAGCCGTGAGCGCGGACCGAGCCAGCCGCGTCGGGATCGTCGTCGGCAGCCGCAGCGACATCGCTGCCGCCGAGAAGGCGGCGGCGGTCCTCGCGGAGCTGGGCGTCGCATCCGAGACCCGGGTCATCTCGGCGCACCGCGCGC
>VBFG01000025.1 GCA_005882635.1 Chloroflexota bacterium
CGGCACGACGCCGCGCAGGTACAGGTCGACACCGATGTGGTTGATGACCATCACGGTGGTCGTCAGGCGGACCCGGAGGTATCCGCGGTACAGCTTGGCCGTCGAGGCCTTGGAGCTGAGTTCGAGGTAGGTGGCCGTGCTCGCCGGTCGGGCGATCACCGCCGTGCTGACCGTGGCCGTGGCGAGGACGGCGCTGGTCGGGGAGATGACCTTGAGGTTCCAGGTCGTCGCCCCCGGGGCGGTCGGAGCGAGCGTCAGCCGAGCGTCCTTCGGGAACGTTCCGGCGATCCCGT
>VBFG01000026.1 GCA_005882635.1 Chloroflexota bacterium
CCGGCGCCAGCTGGCCGGCGATGGCTCGGCCGCGTGCGCCGTACTGGGACATGCCGACGCCGTGGCCATAGCCGCGGCCGTAGAACGTCAGATCGCCGTGGGGCGATGGCGCCCACACGGCGGCAGCGAGGCCGGGCGCGCTTCCCGCCGTCGACAGCACGAGGACGAGCGCGGCCACGAGACGGACGGCGAGCGGACGGGCGCGACGGCGGTGCGAGACCATGGCCAGGCGTGGTTCCTCAGCGGACCGGTCAACCTTGGGCGGTGCGGCGGGGCACCGACATGGCTCGACCGGGCCAGCGGTCTCATCCGATCGGGTCAGGGGTCCTCGGCGTCCCGGCTGCCGGATACCCTGTCGCGATGGCGATCCGATTCTATGTCGCCCACGGCGCCAGCGGGTCGGCGGCCAGCATGGCCGGGCATGTCCGCGGGCTCGTGAGACGGGGCGTGGACGCCAGGGCCATCGACCTGCCCGTCAAGCAGGCGGAGGCCGCGGTGCCGGCCTTCCGGTCGATCGTCCCGGATGGCCCGACGGCGCGCGGCGCGGGCGGCACGCCGATCGCGGTGGGCGGCCAGTCGTACGGCGGCCGCGTCGCCAGCCTTGCCGCCGCGCTGCCGGAGACGGCGTACGCGGCGCTCGTCCTGTTCAGCTATCCGCTCCATCCCCCCGGCTCGCCGGCAAAAACGGATGAGCGGACGAGCCATTGGCCGATGATCTCGTGCCCGGTCCTGCTGCTGTCGGGCGAGCGCGATCCGTTCGCCCGCCTCGACCTCCTCCGGGCGCGGATTCCGCTCCTCGGCAACGCCGAGCTCGTCACCTACCCGGGCCTCGGTCACACCCTGCGACCGGTCCTCGAGGACGCGCTCGACCGCGCGGCGGCATTCCTGCTCTCGCACGCCTAGCCCGGCCGCGCGGCCGGCCAGCTCGGAATTCGGGTATGGACATGGCCCGTATCCTTGGGCCCTACCCCAGGCAGACCGGCGTGGACAGGAGGCCGCCCCGGTCGAACATCTCCCGACTGCCGACGGCAGAGCCTCGCGCGGTGCAGCGAGACCCAGGCGCCCGCCCCTCCGCCGTCCCGGTCAGCGCGTCCCATCGCCGGCACGCTCACGTGCCGTCCCGGTAGGAAGGAGAACCATTGCCAGATTCCGCCGGCCGCCATCGTGCGGTCCCCGCGGCAATCCTGACCGCCGTCCTGCTCGTCTCGGTTGTGCCCGCCGTCACCCAGTCGGCCACGCCACCCGCCGGGCTCGAACCGTTCCTGTACGCCCTCGGCCAGGTCGAATCCGGCGGCAACTACTACGCCCGGAACGCGACGAGCGGCGCCTACGGCAAGTACCAGATCATGCCGCGCAGCTGGGCCGGCTGGGCGCTCCTCTACCTCGGCAGCGCGACCGCTCCCCAGACGCCGAAGAACCAGGAGATCGTCGCTCATCGCAAGGTCACGGTGCTGTACTACTGGCTCGATTCGTGGCCGGTCGTCGCCCATTGGTGGCTGACCGGCTCGTCGGAGCGGAACCCCGCGCTCTGGTCGTCGTTCTCGCGGACCTACGTGAACCGGGTCATGACGATCATGCGCTCGGTCGGTGGATCGGTCGGCGGCCTGGTCAGCACGACGTCATCCACGCTCTCAACCAGCTGGATCGATTCGACCGACAAGCGGCTCGGCGAGACGAACGCCGCGATCCGCTACCAGTCGACATGGCTGACGGCGCGCTACTCCGGCTACTCGAACCGCCAGGTCATGTACGCCACGCGGACCGGCGCATCGGCGACCCTGACGTTCACCGGCAGGGGCATCGCCTGGATCGGGCCGGTCGGCCCAACGCGTGGCACCGCCCGCGTCTATCTCGACGGCAAGTACGTCAAGACGGTCGATCTGCGGCGCTCGACGTTCCGCGCCCGGAACCTGCTGTTCGCGAAGCCGTTCGCGACGGCCGGTCAGCACACCCTCCGGATCGTGGTCTCGAGCAGCGGCCGGCCCGTGGCCATCGACGAGCTGATCGTCGGGACCTGAATCACCGTTCGCCCCCAGGCAGCGGGCGCCCGTTCCGGCTCGCCGGGGCGGGCGCCTCTTCGTTCCGCGACGGGCTCAGCGAGCGGCGGTGACCTCGATCTCGATCCGCGCCCCGACCGCGAGCCGGGCGACCCCGACCGTGGCCCGGGTCGGCGGGTCGGTGGGGAAGTACTCGCGATACACCGCGTTCATCGCGGGAAAGTCGTCGAAGTCGGCCAGGTAGACGGTGCACCGGACAACGTCGGAGTAGTCGAGCCGGACGGCGCTGAGCAGGCGCCCGACGTTGTCGAGGGCCGCCCGGGTCTCCACCTCGATCCCACCCGGGACGGGCCCGTTCGAGTCGGGCGCATCGCCGATCTGGCCGGCCAGGAAGACGAACCCATTGGCTTCGATCACCTTGGAGAACGGCAGCGAGCTCGCGGGCTCGCCGGGCAGGGCCGGGACGGTTCGGGGCATGGATCGACTCCTCGTGACGGTTCCCTCGCCGCGAGTCTAGGGTCCTGGCCCGCGCCCCGTCGTGTAGCGTTCGGCGGGATGGATGCCCTGACCACGACCGCACTGACGAAGCGCTACGGTCATCGCGAGCTGCCGATCCAGCGGCTGGCCCGTCGTCTCGGCCGGCAGCCGTCGGGTGACGTCCTCGCCCTCGACGACCTGTCGATCTCGGTGACCGAGGGCGAGATCTTCGGCTTCCTCGGTCCGAACGGCGCCGGCAAGTCGACGATGATCCGCCTCCTCCTCGGCTACCTCCATCCAACGGCCGGCTCGGCGACGGTCCTCGGGCGCGACATCGTCCGCGACAGCGTCGAGATCCGGCGGCGGGTCGGCTACCTGCCCGGCGGGATCGCCCTGTACGACTCGCTGACCGGCGAACGGCTGCTCGACTACCTCGGGGAGCTGACCGGGCGACCGCCGACGCGCCGCGCCGAGCTCCTCGACCGGCTGGAGATGTCGGCACGGACGATGCGGCGGCCCGTCCGCGACTACTCGCGCGGGATGCGCCAGAAGATGGGGATCATCCAGGCGCTCCAGCACGATCCCGAGCTGGCGATCCTCGACGAGCCAACCGAGGGCCTGGATCCGCTGATGCAGCGGGCGTTCTACGGCATCCTCGACGACCTCCGCGAGGCCGGCCGGACGATCTTCTTCTCGTCCCATGTCCTGTCCGAGGTGGAGCGGGTCTGCGATCGGGTCGCGATTGTCCGGCGGGGACGACTGGTCGCCCTCGAGGACGTGGCCAGGCTGCTGGAGCGCCGGAAGCGGAACGTCGAGCTCCGCGTCGCCGACGGCGACCTCCCCAGGCTGGAGGGCGTGCCGGGCGTCAGCGCCATCGCCCGGACCGCCGACGGCCGACTGACCTGCCAGCTCGAGGGCGACGTCGGGCCGTTCCTCGCCGCGCTGGCGGGGCACTCGATCGTCGACCTGACGATCGAGCCGGCCCACCTCGAGGAGGCGTTCCTCGAGCTGTACGAGGACACGGAGCCCGACGACGGCGAGCCGGCGACGGCTGCGGCCTCGGCGGGCGAGACGGGCGAGGCAGGCGAGGCGGTCGCATGAGCTGGACCTTCTTCAAGCACCTGTGGCGATCGCAGCGGGCGAAGCTCCTGATCGTGTCCGTCGCGATATTCGGCTGGAGCACCTTCCTGCCGGTGATCTACCAATCGTTCGGCTCGCAGATGAAGGCGCTGATCGATTCGGGCGTCATCCCCAAGCAGTTCACGAGCTTCGGCGGCGGCGACGTCTTCAGCCTCGGCGGCTCGATCGCCCTCGGCTACATCCACCCGATCTCGATCATCCTGGTGTCGATCTTCGCGATCGGCCTGACGACGTCGGCGGTCGCCGGCGAGCGGCAGCGCGGGACGCTCGAGGTCGTCCTCGCCCGGCCGCTCTCCCGCCGGACGCTCTACGCCACGCTGTTCGTCGGCGTCGTCCTGTTCATCGGGATCGTCCTGGCGGCGGCGATCGCGGGGACGGTCGTCGGGTCGGCCGCATCGGGCCTGCTCGGCGAGCTGGCCGCCGAGCGGCTCCCGCTGCTGTGGCTCAACGGCCTGCTGATGTGGGGGGCGATCGCGGCAATCGGCCTTGCGGCGTCGGTCTCGTTCGACCGCCTCGGGCCGGCGATCGGCGTGACGGTCGCGATCGTCGTCGTCTCCTACTTCCTCGAGATCCTCGGCTCGCTCTGGCCCGATGCCCAGGGCCTGCAGCCGTACTCGCTGTTCCATTACCTCGCCGCGCGCGAGGTCCTGGCCGGGACGACGGACGTGGCCGGGCTCGCGCTGCTCGCCGGCGTGGCGCTCGCCGCGATCGGCTGGGCGCTCGTCGAGTTCCCCCGCCGCGACCTCGCCGCTCCCAGCTGAATCGCTCGCCCGCTCAGAGGATCCGGTTGGCCGCCTCGACGGCGAGAGCGCACCACTCCGCGAGATCGTCCGGGCCCGAGACCGCCGATCCGAGGGTCGCGCCGGCCTCTGCATCGAGGCCCTTCCGCCAGCCGCGCAGGAGCAGGCCGACGATCCAGGCAAGGTCGACCTGGGCATCCCAGTCCCCGATCACGTGGGCGGCGTCCAGGGGCACGGCTCCGTAGCCGGTTCGGGACAGGAACCAGTCCAGCGAGGTCCGGTATCTGGCCAGCAGGTCGGCAGGACGCTCCGGCAGCGAGGCGCTGTTCGCAACGAAGAACCAGCCAAGCTCAACGGCGATCGGTGCCCGGATCGTCATCTGCCAGTCGATGAACCGGAGCTCGTCCTCGCCCGGGCCGATCGCGACGTTCGCCAGCTTCAGGTCGCCGTGCAGGGTCACCGCCGGCAGCCGCTCGAGCGCGTCGACGAGCGGGCCCGGGTCCGCATCGAGGGCGGCGATCAGGTCTCGCGCCGCGATCGGGGCGTGGCGATCGAACGCATCCCAGCCGGCCAGGAGCTTGCCGGCCGACTCGACGCCTGCCGGGATGCCCCGGGCGACATGCCGTCCGCACGTGGACCGGGCGGTCAGGGTGAGGCGTTCGGGCAGGGGACACCACGGGAAGGGCGCGCCCTCGGACGCCCCGGCTGCCACCGGATCGAGCCGAACCCACCACGGCGAGGCGTGGAGCGAGGCCAGCCGGTTCAGGACGCGATCGACGACCGCGATGTCGATCTCCGCTCGCTCGTGGGCGGGTCGCTCCCAGGCCAGCAGCTCGGCGGAGAGGTCCGGCATGAGGATCGCAGCGACGTCACCGTCCGATGCCGCTCCGAGATAGGGCGCGACCCAGTCCAGCGACTTCGGATGGTCGGCCTGGGTCGCGGCGAACTGGGCCTCTCGAATCCTGGCGTCCTGCGTCGCGGCCGCGATCCAGTCGATCGTGGGCGACGTCCGCTTGATCACATATCGACTCGGCGGGTGCCCGTCTCCCGTCGCCCGCTCGATCATCGAGAAGCGCGCACCCGACCAGCCGTCGGTCGGGAACTCCCGCTCGGGCAGGCCGGTCAGTCCGTGCTCGTCGAGGAGGTCGGCGAAGGATCGACGCCGCCAGTCGCCGCTCGCCGAACCGGCCGCGGTCATCCTTCGTCGAGGTAGTGGACGACCGAGCCCGGGCAGTTCCGGCTGATCACGACGACGAGCGGCTCGCTGTCGGACGCGTTCTCCTCGACGTGGACCTCGCCGGCGGGGATGTAGACGAAGTCGCCGGCGGCCGCCTCGAACTCCTCCTCCAGCCCTGACGGGCCGAAGGTGTACCGCGCCCGCCCCGACACGATCCAGATGCTGGTCTCACACCCGCCGTGGTGGTGGATGCGCGTCCTCGCGCCGGGCGCCGTCGTGACGACCGACGAGTAGAGTCCGGCAGCGCCGACGGTGTCGGAGCTGATCGCGATCGACCGCTCCATGTCGGCCGTCTGGCCGGGCGAGGTCGACCGGTCCTCCGGACGGACACGTGTTGCCATCGGCGACGAATCAGACCGCGACCGGATCCGGCGCCCACGACACGCGCCAGACCCGCCACAGCGCAGCCGGATCGGACAGCGGATCGCCGTGGACGAGGACGAAGTCGGCCGGACCGCCGTCCCGCAGCACGCCCGCATCGGGCTCGCCGAGGAGCTCGCCGCCACGCCACGTTGCGGCCCCGAGCGCCTCCCACGGTTCCAGCCCGGCGCCGAGGAGGGCTTCCACCTCCCACGCCAGTTGATTCGCCCGGAGCGATCCGCCCCCGAAGTCGGTCCCGGTCGCGATCCGGACGCCGGCGCGATGGGCGGCGGCGACGGACGCCTCGGCCGTCTCTCGCCGCGCGGCGATGACGGCCTTGCCCTCGTCACTCGTGAACCGCTCGATCGTGGTGGTCGTGGCGAACGTCGCCCACGACCTCGGGACGGCCAGGGTCGAGACGAGGAACGTCCCGCGACGGGCCATCTCGGCCGCGAGCTCGTCGTCCAGCTCGAAGCCGTGCTCGATCGCGTCGACGCCGCCGGCGACTCCTTTTCGGGCGCCGTCGATCCGTCCCGAATGGGCGGTGACGCGTCCGCCTCGGCCGTGGACCGCCTCGACGACCCGCGCGATCTCGTCGGACGACCACGGGCAGACGGCCGGGTCGGAGCCGTCCAGATAGAGCTTGATCAGGTCGGCACCGGCGTCGATCTGGCCGAGGCCGGCGGCCACCAGCTCGTCGGCGTCGGCGACCTCGATCCCGCCGGCGCCCAGCGCACCGAGGCCCCCGATCCACGACCCGGCCGCACGGATGTGGGGCCAGCCCGGCCGGCCTCGCGCCCGGTCGCGGACGCCGAGACTGAGCGCCCGCTCCCGCCCGTCGACGGGGTCGACCGCCGTGGCCGCCCCGACGTCCCTCGCCCAGCGGACGCCCGCCTGCGTCATCAGCGCGGCATTCCGGGCCGCCGTCGCGACCGCGACGGCCGGCCGGTCCTCGATCCGGTCGATCCAATGTGAGCCGCCGGGCAGCGTCAGGTGGCTGTGGCCATCGACCATCCCGGGGACGATCGTCGCGCCGCCCGCGTCGACGACCTCGAGGCCCTCGCCGCCGGGATCCTCCTCGCCGTCCGCCGGTCGGATCCAGGCGATCCGGTCGTCCTCGACGAGGATGCTCATTGCCCGCTGGAGCCGGTCGCTGCGGCCGTCGGCGATCGCAGCATCGCGATACAGGACGCGGTGGGCTCGTGACTGCGGCATCGGTCCGGCGAGCCTAGCACCGGCTAGCATCCGGGGATGGTCGTCCCGCCCGGGATCGAGAGGCTGCCGCGGTTCCGACTCCTCGACGGCCCGTCGCCCCTGACGAGACTCGACCGGTTCTCGGCGGCGCTCGACGGCGAGGCCGAGGTCTGGATCAAGCGCGAGGACCTCCTGCCGCTCGCGTTCGGCGGCAACAAGCTGCGCAACCTCGAGTTCCTGGTCGGCGCTGCGCTGGCGGATGGCGCCGACACGCTGATCACGTCGGGCCGGCGCTGGTCGAACCACTGCCGGCTGACGGCAGCCGCCGGCGCACGGGCCGGGCTCGCCGTCCATCTCGTCCTCACCGGCCCGCCGAAACCCTCCGGCCAGGAAGGCGCCAACCACGTGCTCGACGAGCTCCTCGGCGCGACGGTCCACGTGACGTCGACCGACGATCGCGCCGAGCGGGCAGCGACCGTCGACCGCATCGCGACCGAGCTTCGCGAGGCAGGCCGGCGGCCGTTCGTCATCGACGTCGGTGGGGGCGGCCCGATCGGCGCTGCGGGCCAGGTCCTGGCCGGCCTCGAGGTCGCGGACCAGCTGGCGGCCGCGGGCGTCGGCGCGGCGACGGTCGTCGTGCCGACGGCGACCGGAGGGACCCAGGCCGGGCTGCTGACGGGCCTCGCGCTGGCATCGCCGCCGACCTGTGCGGTCCTCGGGATGGCCGTCGCCTCGCCCGCCGCGGAGCTGGGGCCTGCGATCGATGGCCTCCTCGACGGACTCGTCGGGCTCGCCGGTGTCCGGCCGCCGAGCGAGGCGATCGCGATCGACGACGATCAGATCGGGGAGGGATATGGCCGACCCTCGGCCGCGGCCGATGAGGCGACGAGGCTCCTGGCGCGGACGGAGGGCCTCCTCGTCGACCCGATCTACACCGCCAAGGCGTTGGCGGGACTGATCGCCCGCGTTCGCGACGGGAGGCTCGGCGGGTCGATCGTCTTCTGGCATGCCGGCGGGACGCCCGGCCTGTTCGAGCGGCTCTAGATGGAATCGAACGACCCCGGGGACGAGCCCGGGGCCGTCGTCGAGCGGAGCTGCCCGATCGCCTACTTGGCGACGATCGTCCCCGTCATGTCGTGGTGAACATCACAGCGGAAGAAGTACGTCCCGGGCTTCAACGCCGGCACGACCTGGTCCGTCTTGGCGGAGCTCACGACCTGGCCGACCGAGACCGGCGTCGACGCGTTGCTGTCGGTGTAGATCGCGACGTTGTGCGGCGCGCTGTCCTGGTTGTCGAAGTGAAGGTTGAGGTTCTCGCCGGCCTTGACCTCGACGGTCGTCGTCTGGAACTTCATGTCCTTGGCGACGATCGTCGGGCCATCCGAGGCCGGGCCGGTCGGGGCCGACGGCTGGGCGGCGGCGGTCGGGGAGCAGGCCGCACCAACGGCGGCGACGATGACGAGACCAAGGGTGGCGACGAGGTGTTTCATGTTGGGCAGCTCCGTGATGCGACGGGGTGAGGGCGGGCCCAACCGAGGGGAGCTCGGTCGGGCCCGATGGGTCCTGCCTACGCGCCGGCCTGGCCGGTGGCGGGGCGCCGGCCCAGCTTGCCGGCGAGCAGCGCGAGCTCGCTCTTGACGACCTTGACCGGGTTGCCGTCCATCCGGGCGAAGTCGATCGCCAGGAGGGTGATCAGCGTGATCTCGATCGCCTTCGCGATGTACGCGGTCGTGTAGTACGGCCCCTGGACGGCCCAGGCGACGATCGCCGTGGCGGCGTAGCCCATCAGGCCGAGCCGGATGAACCAGCGGAAGCGCATCGCGATCCCCAGCGGGATGACGATCGCGACGGCGGCGACGACGTAGCCGAGCGCGTTCAGCGTGAAGAGCAGGCCGCCCAGCGTCGAGTGGATATAGGCGGTGCCGAGAATCAGGCCGACGATCGCGATCCGGCTGACCACGTCGAGCGGGCGAAGGCTGCTGCGAGGGCTCATGGTGTTCGCGGTACCTCAGTGGGTGGGGCTCGCTTGCGTGCGCCGGGTTCGTCGGCGTCCGGGGCATCGTCGAGCGGAGGCTGCCCGCCCGGCCGTCGGCTGGCGTCGACAAGGCCTCCGGACGTCCGGCTCGCGTCGACGTCGTCGGCAGGCGCCGACAGCCTGGCGACCGACGACGGCCCGCCGGCGAGACAAATGACGTAGGAAGCCCTGCCGTCGGTCGATCGCGACCCCGAGAAGGCGTCGGATATCCTCCGGTCGTGGCCACGACCCGTGCGCGCCGCACCCGTCACGCTCCCGCGGAACCGGCCTCCGCCTCGGCCGACGTCCCGGTCGAGCCCGGCCGCCTCGTCACGCCCGAGAACCAGGCGATCCTCCACCATGCGCTCGAGGAGGCCGCCCGACTCCTCCGCTCCGATGGGGCGATCGCCTACCTCCTCGACCCGGCGACCGGCGTCCTCCGGTTCGCGGACGACGCCGGGATCACGGACGACAACCGCCGGCGGTGGGTCCGGGAGCTGAAGGTCGAGCCGGGCGTCGGGATGTTCGGGCGAGCCGTTGCCGAGCGACGGATCGTCCTTTCGGACGACTATCCGAACGACCCGTCGTTCCAGCACTTCGAGGGCGCCGATCGCCTCGTCGCGACGCTCCGGATCCATTCGTTCCTCGTCGCGCCGATGATCGCCGGCGACCGCGTCTTCGGGGCCATGGGGACCTACTCCCCGCGAATCGCGGCGTTCGGCGAGCACGACCAGGCCCTCGTCAAGGCGCTCGCCGACCACGCCGCCCTGGCCATCGCCAACGCCGAGCTGATCGAGGAGCTCGCGGGATCCCGAGCCGACGAGCGGCGGCGCGCCACCGAGGAACGGGCCCTCCGCGAGATCGCCGCCCGCATCACGGCCATCCGGGACCCGTCGGAGCTACTCCAGGACGTCGTCGACGAGGCTGCCCGCCTCCTCCATGCCGAGCGCGTCCGGATCGACCTGATCGGGCGCGGCGCCGGTCGCGTCGGCTACACCTTCCTCGGCGCCGGTCCCCACATCGGTGGCGCCGCCGTCGACGAGGAGGGCGAGCCCTACCGCCATGGAGCCTCCGGCAAGGCGATCGAGGAGCGTCGCACGATCGTCGTCGACGACTACTTCACCGACCGATCGTTCGTCCACGACCGCGATCTCGACCAGGCCGTGGGCGCCGACGGGATCCAGTCGCTCGTCATCACGCCGCTCCTCGTCGAGGACAGCCTGCTCGGCGTGCTCCAGGTCGGCAGCCGGGCCCGTGCCGCCTTCGGGACGGAGCAGGTCGCTCTTGCCGAGGCGCTCGCCCATCAGGCGGCGATCGCCATCCGCAACTCCCGCCTCGTCGAGGCCATCGAGCGATCCGGCGAGGAGATCCAGCACCGGGCCGACGCCGAGCGCGCCGTGCGCGAGATCGCGGCGAACATCTCGGCCCTGCGCAACACCGACGCGATCCTCCAGCAGACCGTGGACGAGGCACGCCGTCTGCTCAGATCGACGTCGGCACGGATTGACATGCTCGAGGACGACGGGGTGACCCTGCGCTGGGCGTACGCGTCCGGCGAGGACGCGGTCCGGACGCGCGAGGAGGGCTTCGACGCGGAGTTCCGGATCGGGGAGGGGATCGCCGGCCGGACCGTCGCGACCGGCGAGGCGTTCCGGACGGGCGACTATCTCGCCGATCCTCGCTTCCAGCATGTTCCGCGGTCCGACACGCTCGTCCGGAAGACCGGGTTCCGATCCGTCCTGGCGGCACCGCTCCGGGGCGAGTCGGGGTCGCTCGGGGCGATCTCGGTGAGCAGCATCGAGGTCGACCAGTACGACGACAACCAGGCCGAGCTTCTCCAGGGCCTCGCCGACCAGGCCGCGATCGCGATCCAGAACGCCCGGCTGATCGAGGAGCTCGACCGGTCGTCGACCGAGCTGGCGCGCCGCGCCGAGGCGGAGCAGTCGCTCCGCGAGATCGCCGCCCAGATCACCGCGATCCGCGATCCGCGCTCGCTGCTCCAGCAGGTCGTCGACGCCGCCAAGCGGCTCGTCGACGCGGATGGCTCCGTACTCGACCTCGTTGACGCCAGGGGTAACCAGATCCGCTGGGCGTTCGACGCCGGCGTCGCCCACCTGTTCACCCCCGACGAGATCGGAGTGATGTCGATCCCCATCGGCCTCGGCGCCACGGGGGCGGCCGTCGCGGAGAACCGGGTGATCACGGCCTCCGAGGACCCGAAGTCGATGTTCCCGGACTCCGAGGTCAACGACCTCTTCTTCGATCGGACCGGCTACCGGTCGATGATCGTCGCCCCGGTCAGCGGCGAATCGGGAGCGCTCGGCGCCCTCGAGGTGTACTCGCAGCGGCCGAACGCCTTCGACGACGACGATGCGGGGGTCATCAGGTCGCTCGCTGCCCAGGCCGCGATCGCCATCACGAACGCCCGGCTGATCGAGGAGCTGGACCGGTCGCGGCGCGAGGTCGAGCGCCGAGCCGAGGCCGAGCACTCCCTGCGAGACATCGCCGCGCGGATCACGTCGCTCCGCGACCCGGACGAGCTCCTGGCCCGCGTCGTCGAGGAGTCGCGGCGGCTCCTCCGCTCCGACGGGGCCCATCTGACCCGGATGTCGGACGACCGGACCTACCTGGTCCCCGTCATCGTCGCGGGCGGGATGGACGCGAACACCGAGCGTTGGCTGAAGACGATGCAGTTCCCGCTCGGCGGCGGGATCAACGGCCTGGCCGCAGCGGAGGTCCGGCCCATCTGGACGGCCGACTACGCGGCTGATCCGCGGATCCCGCACGAGCCCGACGACGAGCTGGCGGCGGAACGTCTCGGCCTGCGGGCGATGGCCGCGGCCCCGCTGCGGGCGCCGGGCGGCGAGGTGGTCGGGACGTTGGCGGTCTCGTATCGCCAGCCGCGCGAGATCGTGGCCGACGAGCTGGGCCTCCTCCAGGGCCTTGCCGACCAGGCCGCGATCGCACTGGCCAACGCGAAACTGTACGAGCTCCTCGGCGAGTCCGAGGCCCGCTATCGGAACCTCGTCCAGAATTCGCCCGACCTCGTCTGGTCGATCGATGCCGACGCCCGGTTCACCTTCGTCTCCGACACGACGAGCCGACGCCTGACCGGCTGGCGCGCGGACGAGCTGCTCGGACGCCATTTCGGCGCCCTCGTCCACGAGTCGTCGCGAGACGTGGCGGAGATCGACTGGACCGCGAATCTCGGCGACGCCGACGGAACCGGCGGGCGGGAGCTCCGCGGCCGGGTCAATCTCCTCCACCGCGACGGCCACCCGATCCCGACCGAGTTCATCGCCTTCGCCCGGCGCGACGAGGATGGCCGCTTCGCCGGCGCGAACGGCAGCGTCCGCGACATGAGCGAGCAGACGCGCCTGGAGCGCGAGCTCCGCGAGTCGGAGGAGCGCTACCGGTTCCTCGTGGAGAACTCCCCGGATATCGTGTTCTCGACCGACGACCAGGGCGTGTTCACCTTCCTGTCCGAGACGATCGAGACGGTCACCGGCTTCAGCCCGGCCGAGCTCGTGGGCGGCCATTTCTCGCGGATCGTCGACCCGGCGTCGTTGCCCGCCGCCCTCGAGCGCTGGACGCAGCTGGTCGCCTCACCGTCGACGCGCCAGGTCATCAAGCTCGATCTCCTCAAGAAGGACGGCGGGACCGTCCCCGTCGAGGTCAGCTCGATCGGGACGACGGTCAACAGCGCCTTCGCCGGGATCCACGGCGCGACCCGCGACATCACCGAGCGCGAGCGCCTCGAGCGCGACCTCCGCCGCCAGGCCGGCGAGCTTGCGTCCAGCCAGGAGCGGGCCCATCTCGCCCGCGAGCTGCACGACTCGGTGACCCAGGCGCTGTTCAGCATGACCCTCGTCACGCGAAGCACGGAGCTCCTCGTCGATCGCGACCCGGCGGCGGCCCGCGAGAAGCTGACCGCGCTCCGCGACCTCCAGCGCGAGGCACTGGCCGAGATGCGGGCCCTGATCTTCGAGCTGCGGCCCGGGAACCTCGAGCAGGACGGGCTGCTGACCGCCCTGCGGACCCATTCGGCGGCGCTCCAGGGCCGGATCGGCCTCCCGATCGTCGTCACGAGCGACCTGACGGAGCGGCTGCCGCTCGCGATCGAGGAGGTCCTCTACCGGATCGCCCAGGAGGCGCTCCACAACGTCGTCAAGCACGCGGCGGCACGCCAGGTCGAGCTGGCCGTCGACCGCCGCGGCGCGTCGGTTGTCCTCCGGGTCCGCGACGACGGCAAGGGCTTCGACGCGGCAACCGTCCCGGACGGTCATCTCGGGCTGGCCGGGATGCGGGCGCGAGCCGAGAAGATCGGTGCCCGGTTCGCGGTGGACGCCCGGCCCGGGCAGGGGACCACGATCGAGGTGACGGTCCCGCCCGAGACGCTCGCCCGGGCCGAGGCGGAGAGCCGTCCGCCTCTCGGGCAGGCCGTCGGCTCGATCCGCGGCTCGGCGGAATGACGTAGGCCGATCTCGACATCGGTCGCTGTCGAGTGAGGTGTCGGCCGGCCGACACTTTCGCCCATGACCGACTCTGCTGCAGCGGCGGCTCCGCTCCGCGTGCTCCTCATCGACCCCGACGATCGAATCCGCGAGAGCCTCGCCGGGTTGCTCCGGATCGGTCAACGCGTCCTGGTCGTGGGGAGCGCCGGCACCGCCGACGCCACCCTTCGGCTCGCGAGGGAGACCGCTCCCGACGTCGTCGTGGTCGATCCTCGCCTGCCCGGAACCGACGGTGGCACGGCCTTCATCACGAGGATCCGCGACGTCGCGCCGGCGGCGCGGATCCTCGTCCTCATCTGGTCCGAGGCGCCTGACGCCGCGTGGGGTGCCGACGCCTACACCCGCAAGACATTCCGATCGCACGAGCTGATCGACGCGGTGGTCTCGGCCGCCGGCCGGTCAGTCGCATGAGCCGAATGGAGGGTCCGACCTTGCTAGACTCGACCTCGCCGACCGCCCCTGCGCCTCGACCGTCACGGCCGGCATCCCTCGGAGGCAGCGTGGCCGACGATTCCCAGATCCGCGTGCTCATCGTCGACGATCACTCGGTCGTCCGGATGGGCCTGCGGGTGTTTTTCGATCTCCAGGACGACATCACCGTCGTCGGCGAGGCCGCCGACGGCAGCGAGGGCGTGGCAATGGCCCGTCGCCTCGAGCCGGACGTCGTCCTGATGGACCTCCTGATGCCGAACATGGACGGCGTCACCGCGATCGGGCGGATCAAGGCCGAGCGGCCCGAGACCGAGATCGTGACGATGACCTCGTTCATCGAGGAAGAGAAGGTCACCGCCGCGCTCGAGGCCGGTGCCTCCGGCTACGTTCTGAAGGACGCCGAGGCCGAGGAGGTCGCCGCCGCCGTTCGCGCGGCGTACGCCGGCGAGGTCCACCTTGACCCGGCCGTCGCCCGCCTGCTCGCCCAGCGGATGCGGGCGAAGAAGAGCGGCGAGGACCAGCCGATCGAGCCGCTGACCGAGCGCGAGAAGGACGTGATGCGCCTCCTCGGTCAGGGGATGAGCAACAAGGAGATTGGCGCGGCGTTGTTCATCACCGAGCGGACGGCCCGGACCTACGTCTCGAACATCCTCGGCAAGCTCGGGCTCGCGTCACGGACCCAGGCCGCTCTGTGGGCGGTCGAGCACAAGCTCGTGGAGACGGCCCGGGGCTGACCGGCCCGGGACTGGCCCTCGCCGCCCGAATCTCGCGATCAGCCCTGGGCGGCTTTCCGCCGAGGACGGACGACTCGGGCCGCGGCGGGATGGGGGCTCTTTCGGGCGCCTCCGGCGTCCGCCGCGACGACCCGGTTCCGGCCGGCTGTCTTCGCCTGGTACAGCGCCTCGTCGGCTGCTCGAAGCAGGAGGACGCGGTCCCAGCCGTTCTCGGGTGCGACCGCGATCCCGATCGAGACCGTGAGCCGGCCGGTCTGGCCCGGCCCGAGCGGGATGATCATCGACTGCGTCCGCTCGCGGATCCGCTCTGCGACCTCGGTCGCCTCGCGCGCGCCGAGCCCCGCCAGGTAGATCGCGAACTCCTCGCCGCCGTAGCGGGCCGCGATGTCCTGCTGGCGGATGCTCGTCGCGAGGAGGCTGGCGAACACCCGCAGCGCCTCGTCCCCGGCAGGGTGACCGTAGCGGTCGTTGAAGACCTTGAAGTGGTCCAGGTCGAGCATCAGCACGGCCGCGTGCTCGCGGTCACCGCGCGTCGCCAGGCGTCGCTCGACGGTCTCGTCGAAGGAGCGGCTGTTGGTGAGACCGGTCCGGCCATCGGTGTTGGCCTGGCCGCGGAGGGCCAGCAGCAGGCGGCGGTTGGCGATCGACAGGGCCGAATGCTCGCTGACCCGGGTGATCCCGAGGCGGATCGGCAGCGGCAGCTTGCGAGCCGTGGCCCAGTGGAGATGGACCGCCCCGATCGTCTCCCCGAACGCGACCAGCGGCACGCAGACGAGCGTCCCGGTCTCGACCGGGTAGACCGGGCAGCGGAAGCTCAGCCGGGCGGAGACGTCCTCGGTGATGTACAGGCTGCTGCGGCGGACGGCCGGACAGCGGCCCAGCTCGTGGAGGGACAGGACCGCCGCCTCGCGGTCGCCGAGCGTCGCCTGTGGCACCGCCCGATCCTGCGACGGGTTCGAGACGTGGAGCGAGGCATCATCCGGCCGGACCAGCTCGTCGAGCGTGGCGAGCGTCGCCACCGACAGCGCGACGTCATCTTCGGACAGGGCGGTGAGCTCAGTGAACTGATTGACGATCTCCGACTCACGGGCCAGATCGGCGCTCGCCCGGCTTGTCTCGGCGAGCGCCGAGTTCGTCGCCGCCAGGCGCTCGTTCAAGCCGGCCAGCCCGTTGTTCGCCACGGACATCCGGCGCGCGAACCAGCCGGTGACGAGGAGCATCAGGGCCATCAGCGGGACGGCGATGACACCGAGGTTCAACAGCGCCCGGTCGACGTCGGCGTAGAGCTCCGTGATCGGGCTGACCACGGCGACGATCCGGTTCGAATCGGCAACCGGGCGGTAGCTCACCCGGTATTCCCGGCCATCCTGGTCGTACGACGTGGCCCCGGTGTTGCCGGACAGGATCTGGCCGACGGCATCGCGCCAGGAGGCCGAGCCCCACGCCGTCGCGAGCGGGAACGGCGCCGTCCTGGGATCGATCGAGCTGTTCGAGGCCGCTCGGAAGGCGGCAAGATCGGGGTGGACGAGGAGCCGCCCGTCCCGGTCGAGCAGCATGTTCGCGCTCGATCCGCCGAACGGCGCACCGTCCAGCTCCTGGACGAACCGGTCGATCGGGATCTCGAAATGGAGGATCCCCGCATGCTCGCCGGAAGAGAGCACGATCGGGGTGGCGATCCCGATGACCCAGCGCTCGGAGTCCGGCGAGACATACGGCTGCGACTGGTAGAACGCGTCGTCGGGCAGCGGGACCGTGGGCAGGACGGCCGGGTTGTTCTCGCGCTCGTCCGGCGACAGGTCGCTGACGGGCGCCACGCCTTTGCCGCCGACCCAGCGAGCGGTCTCCAGGCCGTTCGCCCGGATCATGCAGATCTCGTCGACCTGGTAGCGGGTCCCGAGATAGGTGATGGCCGCCTCGACCGCGGTCCGGTCGGCCGGCAGGAGCTGCCCCGTCGAGTCCGCGAGGGCCTTGTCGAAGATCACGTTGCGGCGCGCCAGGCGGATGTCGCTGGAGGCGGTCGCGATGAGGTCGGCGACCGATGCCGCCACCGTCACGGCGTGGGCATCGAGGCGTTCGTCGGCCTCCCGGCGCATCTGCTTGGAGACCTCGGAGAACACGGCGGCACTGGCGACGACGGCGAGCAGCGCGACGACACCGATCACGACCGACGCCCTGGCTGTGAACGGCGAGCCGAGGGCGCGGACGATCAGCGTTCGCCGCGAGACGTCATTCGATTCGTGTTCTACCAACACGCTGTCTCCCCGCCGGGTCCGGCGCGGCCCATCGTCGAGGGCCGCGAACGGCCGGGACAGGGCTCGATATGTCCATCCGCGACAGGACTTTCGATGCGCGGAGGCAACGCTTCCTCGGACGGGCGACACCCGCCCGAACCAGCCCCGGAGCATCACCTCGGTGGTTCCTTCGGTCGCCGGACGCCCGAAGCCACCCGTGCGCCGGCGTGACGCTCAGCGGACCTCGATGATCCGGTAGCGAGCCTCACCGCGGGGCGTGGCGACCACGACGTCATCACCGACGCGTCCACCGAGCAGGGCCCGCCCGACCGGCGACACGTTCGAGATCCGGCCGGCGGCGGGGTCCGCCTCGGTCGAGCCGACGATCGTGAACGTCGTCCGGATGCCGTCGTCGTCCTCGATCGTCACCGTCGAGCCGATCGAAGCCCGACCGGACGCCCCATCGGCGACCTCGATGACGGTCGCCTCGCGGAGCGTCTGCTCGATCGCAGCAATCCGGCCCTCGAGGAACGACTGCTCCTCGCGGGCGGCCGCGTAGTCGGCGTTCTCCTTCAGGTCGCCGAGCTCCTTGGCCGCCTTGATGCGGCCGATCACCTCCGGCCGCCGCACGCCTGTCAGCTCGGCGTGCTCGGCACGCAAACGGTCGAGGCCCTCCGCCGAGACCCACGTGGCCGCTGCCGCCGGCCGCGCCGCCTTCGCCCGTGATGGCGCCGCCCGCGAGGCCTCCCGCGAAGGAGCCGGCCGCGGCCCGCGCCGGACCGTTCCGCCGGCAGCGCGCGAAGGTGGCAGGCCGCCTGCGCCATCGGCGGATCCGGCCGGGACCTCGACGATCCGACCGACCGGAACGGCCCGGGTCGGCTCACCGGGGAGCAGGCTGTTCGTGAGCCCGGTCGCCTTCCGCTCGCCGGTCGGCGTGCGCAGATTCGCGAACGGCAGGATGATCGTCTGGTCGGGCAGCGCCAGGCGCTCGGCATCGGGGACCGACTCGGCGAACGCGCCCAGGACGCCGTCCTCGTACTCCTCGGCGGCGTCGGTCGGAGCCCACCAGACCCGTGCGCGCTCGAGCCCCAGAAGCGTGTGCAGCCAGTGCCCGCCGCCGTGCGGCCGGCGGTCTCCCAGGACCGTGTTCCGGATCGCTTCGATTCGACCGCCGATCGAGCCGTCCGTCGAGCCGACGTAGAGGACCCGGGCCGAGGGCACCCAGAAGGCGGCCAGACGCACGGCCAGGGCGCGCGAGGTGGGACGGGCCCCATCCAGGCGGAGGTCCGGCACTCGCTCGAGCCACTTGCCCACGCGCGTGAGCTCGATCGGCGCGGTCGCCCGCGCCTCGGGCAGCTCCACGACGAAGACGCCGCCGCGGCGCGCCGGCAGGGGGCGGCCCCAGACGACGGGCCCATCGGCCATCAGGCCGACCGATCGGAGGAGGTCGGCGGCGCCGATCCCGCTCGTCACGCGGGCGACTCGGTCCGGACGTCGAGGAAATGGATGGGGCAGATCAACTCAACCGGTATCGTCGCACCGATATGACCCGCCTCGCCGCAGTGCGCCGGTTCCGGCGACGTCGCCGCCCGACCGCCCCGCGGCGGGCCGTGGTCGTCGTGACGGCCCTGGCCGGAATCGCCCTGCTCGGGACCGGCTGGGCGGGAG
>VBFG01000027.1 GCA_005882635.1 Chloroflexota bacterium
CGAGTCGCGGGGCCTCGCTCTGTCCCGACGGGCTACGCTTCGGCCCATGACGACGATCGATCGGCCCGAATCGGACGCGATGGATCTCGCCGAGCTTGCCGACGAGCAGCTCACCGGCCTCGGTGACATGTCGACGGAGGACTTCCGGGCCGCGGGGCATCGGGTCGTCGACGTCATGGCCGACTACCTCGCCAACGTCGAGAGCTTCCCCGTCCTGCCCGCGATCGCACCGGGGTCGGTCGTCGATCAGCTACCCGTTGCGCCGCCGGAGGCGCCGGAAGACCTCGACGCGATCCTGGCCGACTACCGCTCGCTCATCGAACCGAACGCCACGGCCTGGCAGCACCCCGGCTTCTTCGCCTACTTCGCGTCGACCGCGTCCGGTCCCGGGATGCTCGGCGAGATGCTCGTCGCGGCCCTCGGCCAGAACCCGATGCTGTGGCGGACGTCGCCAAGCGGGACGGAGCTGGAGCAGGTCGTCGTCGACTGGCTGCGCCAGGCCCTCGGGCTGCCAAAGGGATTCGATGGCCTCCTGACCGATACGGCCTCGACCTCGTCCCTGATCGCCCTCGCCGGCGCCCGGCAGGCCGCCGGCATCGACGCCGCGGCGGCAGGGATCGCCGGGCGCCCGGACGTGCCTGGGCTCCGGATCTATGCCTCGGAGGAGGCCCACTCGTCGATCGACAAGGCGTGCATGACGCTCGGGCTCGGCCGGGCCTCGCTCGTCCGCGTCGCGACGAATGAGCGCTTCGAGCTGCGGCCCGACGCCCTCGCCGCTGCGATCAGCGAAGACCGGGCCGCCGGTCGCACCCCGGTCGCGATCGTGGCCACCGTCGGGACGACCTCGTCCACCTCGGTGGACCCGGTCGCGGCGATTGCCGACGTCGCCGCCAGCGAGCGCCTGTGGCTCCACGTCGACGCGGCCTACGCCGGAGCCGTCGCGATCGACCCCGACCTCCGGGCACCGTTCGCCGGCTGGGACCGAGCCGACTCGATCGTCGTCAACCCGCACAAGTGGCTGTGGACGCCGGTCGACGCCTCGCTCCTCCTCAGCCGGCACTTCGACGTGATCCGCGATGCGTTCAGCCTCGTCCCGGAGTACCTCCGGACGGTCGACGGGATCGGCGACGGCACGGAGCGCAACTTCAACGAGTACACGCCGCAGCTGGGCCGTCGCTTCCGGGCCCTGAAGCTGTGGATCCTGGTCCGCTGGTTCGGCCTCGAGGGGCTGCGGCGGCGCATCCGCCACCACCTTGCCCTGGCCGAGGAGCTCGCGGGCTGGATCGACGCCACCCCGGATTGGGAGCGGCTCGCGCCGGTACCCTTCTCGACCGTCTGCTTCCGCCACGTCCCGCCGGGGCATGCCCGCGATGAGGCCGCGCTCGATGCCCACAATGCCGCGGTCATGGAGGCGGTCAACCGCACGGGCGAGGCCCTCCTGAGCCACACCAGGCTTCGCGGCCGGTTCACCATCCGGCTCGCGATCGGGAACCTGAGGACGGAGCGGCGGCACGTCGCACGGGCGTGGGAGCTCCTCCGGTCCGCGGGCGAGGATCAGGCGTGAGTGCCGCGGATCCCGTCACCGTCCTCTACTTCTACCGGACGAAGTGGGGCGCCCACGACGGGTTCGTCGCCCTGTTCCGGAAGAACCACTGGCCGATCCTCCGCGATCAGCTCGCGAGCGGCCGTTTCACGGCGGTCGAGATGTCGACGCCTCGCTTCCACGGCGACGGGCGGGCCGACTGGGACGTCCTCGTCTCCATCACCTTCCGCGACTGGGCGGCGATGGAGGAGCACAGCGACGCCGAGATCGCGGCGCGGCTCTTCCCGGACCAGGCGACCTTCAAGCGCGAGGAACAGCGCCGGTTCGAGCTGCTCGAGGCGCACTGGGACGTGCCCCTGGAGCCGCGGCCGCTCGACTGAGGACTAGCGGCTCGCCGCTCCGACGGCCGCGGCCTCGGGCTGGCCCGGCATGGCGCCGAGCTGCTTCATCAGCCCCATCTGGTCCAGCTGGTGCCAGTGCTCGACGACCTGTCCGTCGCGCAGCCGGAAGATGTGGATCTCGTCGATCGAATAGCGCTTGCCGCTCGGCGGCATCCCCATGAACTGCCCGACCTGCGTCGCGGCGCTCGTCAACCGAACCGCGACGCGGTCGCCTTCGGCGATGAGGTCGTGGATCGTGAACTGCGGGTCCTCGAGCGCTCCGGACGTCCGGTCGATGGCGGCCTTCAGGTCGTCCCTGGGATGACCGGTCGACGGCCACGTATGGGCGACGAAGTCGTCGGCGAGCAGCTCGTCGACCGTCTCGTGCCGGCCCTGGATGAAGATCTCGTCGATGAAGCGGCGGACGATCGCCTTGTTCTCGTCGGTCGTCATGCTGAGTCCTCCGTGCCCGGCGCAGCCTAGCGGCGTCGGCATCACGCGGGCATCACGGGTTCCGGCAGTCGGGTGACGATTGCCACGCTCGTCGCGGACGAGAGTGGCGGGTGGTGGGCGGCCGGTTCAGGCGAGCCAGGGCTCGACGAGGCGCAGCGTTCCCGCGGTGGCATCGACCTCGGCGCGGACGCCGAGCGGCAGGATCCACTGTGGGTCGGTGTGGCCGAAGGGCAGGTTAGCGACGATCGGCAGATCCGTGCGGGCGAACTCGCCGGCGACGACGTCCGCGATCGCCCTCTCGAAGGCGGTCACCTCGTCGGGGTCATGGTCGCGGGGACGACCGACGAGGAGCCCGACGATCCGGTCGAGGACGCCCAAGGCGCCGAACGATCGGAGGATCCGGCGGACCTGGGTCGGCGTCGGCTTCTCCTCCGACGGCTCGATGATCAGCAGCCGGCCGGCCCACTCGTCGCCGTCCGGCCAGGCGGACGTCCCGCGGATCCAGTCGAGGACCTCGAGGCAGCCGCCGAAGAGCTCCCCGGTGACCGGGCCGCTGCCCTGGAGGACGTGCGGTCCGTCGTCCCCCTTCGACGGATTGACGAGACCGACGTTGGACGGGTCGCGCCAGTCGGGATAGCCCTCGACGTACGCCTCGTACCGCTCGTAACGAAGCTCGTCGGCCGGCTCGAACAGCATCGACCGGATGTGGCGGCGGAACGCCGGGTCCAGAGCGTTGAGCTGGGACAGGCCGGCCATGACCGTCGGGCCGTGGAAGGTGACAAGGCCAAACCGGCGGATCGCGCACAGGAGCGTCGTGGCATCCGAGTAGCCGAGGAGGATCTTCGGATTCGCGCTGATGACCGCGCGATCGAGGTGCGGCACCAGGCGGATCGAGTCGTCCCCGCCGATCGAGACGACCACGGCTCGGATCGCCGGATCGGCGAAGGCCGCGTTGACGTCGTTCGCGCGCTCCCGTGGGTCGGCGTCACGCGACCGGGTCGACGGCATCTCGCGGACGTCCAGCTCGAAGGACCGGAGCATTTCCAGGCCGCGCTCGAACACGTGGGGGAAGACGGCCGGCCCGCCCCAGGACGGCGAGATCGCCGCGACCGTCTCGCCGGGACAGAGTCGGGGTGGCCGGACCGGTGGGCGAGCGGACGACGTCTCCGGCATCGGTCCATCGTAGGCGGCGGTCCCGGCCTCGCGGCATTTCGTCGCATGGCATCATCGGGACGTCGTCGACCCAGTGGAGGAGCCTCCCGCCCGTGCCACCGATCGGAGAGCTGACGAGGATCGAGCAGGTCCACCTGGACCGGCTCGAGCACCAGGGCGTCTTCACCACCGGCTTGCTCCTCGAGGTGAGCGAGACCCCGACGCGGCGCCAGACGCTCGCCGATCAGGTCGATGCGTCGACGAACGACGTGCTGACGTGGCGTGACGAGGCCCTGATGCTCAACCTGGCCAGCTTCACGCCGGACGACCACCATCTCCTGATGCAGGGTGGGATCGAGGGTCTCCACGACATCCTGGGCCTCGATCTCGACGCCTTTCGCGCCCGGATCCAACGCGGCGCGACCGAGCTCAACATGGAGATGCCGGCCGACCTGACGATCTCGGGCTGGTGGGAGCAGGCGAGGACGCTCGAGGACTGATCGCTCGCATCGGCCGGTCCCGGTCTACGATGCCGCGGTGACTCGGACGATCCCGGAACGAATCGCGGCGGTGGCGACCGGCCTGGCGGTCGCCCTCGTCGTGATCGCGGTCGCGATCCTCCCGTTCCTGAGCCCGGCCTGGGTCTCGTTCGAGCAGGGCCGGACCCACGCGACCGCGCTGACGGGTTACACCGAAGCCGACCTCACGACCGCCACGAACGCGATCCTTCACGACCTCGTCCTGGGCCCGCCGGACTTCGCCGTCCAGGTCGAGGGTGCGCCGGTCCTCGAGGAGCGGGAGCGAGCCCACATGCGCGACGTCCGCGGCGTGTTCGGTGGGTTCTACGGGCTGGCCATCGTCGCGGCCGTTGGCCTCGTGGCCCTCGTCTGGGGCGCTCGACGAGCCGGCCATCCCGAGCGGGCATGGCGGGCGATCGCGACCGGCATGCGCTGGCTCATCGTCGGGATCGTCGTCGCCGGCGTCATCGCGACGTTCTTCTTCGACGCCGCGTTCGAGCTGTTCCATCGGCTGTTCTTCCCGAGCGGCTCGTACACGTTCGACCCGGCCCGGGACCGCCTGGTCCAGCTGTTCCCGTTCGACTTCTGGTCGGAGACGACGATCGTCCTCGGTGGGGTGATCCTCGTCATCGCGGTCGTCGTCGCCCTTGCCGCCGGCCGGCTGGCCGGGGCAGGGGGCCGTCGACAGCCGGCCCTCCCGGCTTCGACGCCAGCCGCTGCGCCGGCGAGCCCGGAGCGGGCCGGGTGAACGGCGTCCCGGTCGCCCGGATCCTCGGCTTCGAGGTCCGCCTTCATCTGTCTTGGCTGTTCATCGTGGCGATCGTGACGGTGACCGTGGCCGGCCGTCTGTCGGATTACCAGCCGAACATCGACCCCGTGGTCAGTTGGGCGATCGGCCTCGTCGGCTCCCTCGGATTCATGCTGACCGTGATCGGTCACGAGCTCGCCCATGCCGTAGCGGCGCGCCGTGACGGGGCCCAGGGCGACGCCGTCGTCGTCCATTTCATCGGATCGCCCGCGGCGGTCGACATCGTCGCGAGCTCGCCGCGGGCCGAGGCCCTCGTCGCGATCGCTGGTCCGCTGACGAGCGCGGCGATCGGCGCGATCCTGACTGCCGCCGCGTTCCTGCTGCTCGCGTATGGCCATCCGTTCGGACCCATCGCCGACGTCCTCGTGATCGTCGGCGCGCTCGATCTCATCCTCGCCGCGGTGAGCCTCGTGCCCGCGTTCCCGCTCGACGGTGGGCGCCTCGTCCGTGCGGCGGCGTGGGCGCGGACCCACGACCAGCGGGCAGGCACGCGCGTGGCGAGCATGGTCGGGCGGTGGACCGGCCGCTTCCTGCTGATCGTCGGCCTGGGGATCATCCTGACCGGCGACACCCTCGACGGGGTCATGATCGGACTGGTCGGCTGGTTCCTGATGGCGTCGGCCCGCTCGGTCGAGCGGTGGCTCATCCTCGACGACCTCGTGCAGGGGATCCGCGTCGGCGAGGCGATGGAGCAGCAGCTCGAAACGGTGACACCGCAGCTGACGCTCGACACCTTCGCCCCGTCCATCCTCGACGGGACGGTTGGGCCGGCGTTGCCGGTGGTCCTCGACGATGCGGTGATCGGGATCGTCGGCCTGGCCCAGGTCCGGTCGATCCCCCAGCGGAGCTGGCCGTCGACACGGACCGAGGACGTGATGGTCGGCGGCGACGACCTGCCGATCGCCGCGCCCGATGAGCGGCTGACGGACGCGCTGGAACGGCTGCGCCGCTCGCACCTCGATGGGCTGCCGGTCCTCGACGGCAAGACGCTTCGGGGCGTGCTCACCCGTCGCTCGATCGGGGCGATCCTTCACGCACGAGCCGAGACTCGCGGGGAGGTGCCGTGACGGCGGTCTCGAACCGCCTGCTGTCGGTCGAGGAGGCCCGCGAAGCGATCCTGGCGGCCATCCCTGGCCCAACCGACGACGAGGTCGTCTACCTCTCGGAAGCGCGCGGGCGGATCCTGGCCGAGGACGTGATGAGCCTCACGGCGCTGCCGCCCTGGGACAACTCGGCGATGGACGGGTACGCGGTCCGGGCCGCCGACGTCGCGGCTGCCGGTGAGGCCTCGCCCGTCCTCCTCGACGTGATCGGCGAGGTCCGCGCGGGGCAGGCACCGGAGCAGGAGGTCGAGCGCGGAGCGGCGATCCGGATCGCGACCGGGGCGCCGATCCCGCCACGTGCCGACGCGGTCGTCCAGGTCGAGCTGACCACGCCGGCGGACGCCGACGGGTCACCGGCAGGGGACCGCGGCCGAGATGCGACGGGCCCGCTCCCGCCGCGCATCCTCGTTCATGCGGCGGTTGCTCGGGGGACGGCCATCCGGCGCGCCGGCGACGACCTCCCGGAGGCGACCCACATCCTCAGCACCGGCACGCGCCTCAGCCCGGCCGTGATCGCCCTCGCCGCCGGTGCGGGCAACGAGACCCTCCGCGTCCATCGGCTGCCGAAGATCGCGATCATGGCCACCGGCGACGAGGTCCGCGCCGCCGGTCGTGACCTCGGACCGGCCGGCATCCCGGACGCGAACGGGCCGGGTCTGACGGCGCTGGCCGAGGAGGCCGGCGGGTCCGCGCTGAACTATGGGATCGCCCGCGATCGGATCGAGGACGTCCGGGCGCGGCTCCGCGCCGCCCGGGCCGGCGAGGTCGACGCGATGATCGTGTCCGGGGGCGTGTCGGTCGGGCCGTACGACGTGGTCCGCGCCGCGTTCGAGGAGATCGGCCGGATCGAGCTATGGCGCGTCGCGGTCCAGCCGGGCAAGCCATTTGTCTTCGGGGTCGTTGACCGCGGGCCTGACGACCGGACCCTGCTGTTCGGCCTGCCCGGCAACCCCGTCTCGACCTTCGTCACGTTCGAGCTGTTCGTTCGGCCCGCCATCCGCCGCCTGGCTGGGTGGCCGTCCGACCGTCTGGTCCGCTCCGTCGACCGGGGCGTCCTGCGCGACGACGTCTCGAAGGCTTCCGGCCGTCGCGCCTTCCTGCGGGTGGTTGCGGACCGGGACCCGCACGGCGCGACCGTGCGCGACGCGGACGGCCGTGTGCCGGTCCGGCTCGCCGGCGGTGGACGAGGGCAGGGGAGCCATGTCCTGTCGGCGCTGGCGATCGCCGACGCCCTCGCGATCGTCCCGGAGTCGGTCGACCGTCTCGCGGCGGGCTCGCCGGTCGACCTCTGGTGGCTCGACCGGGACTGAGTCATGCCGGCTGGCCGGCAATCGCCCCGATCGAACCCGGCAACCGCCCCGATCGAACGCGGCAACCGCGATACTGGAGGCGATGGCCAAGGACCTCCCGCCCCGAGCCGAGCGCCGCCGCCTCACCCACGTCGACCGCAGTGGCCGGCCGCGGATGGTCGACGTCTCCGAGAAGCCGTCGACCGCGCGCCGGGCAATCGCCGAAGCGACGGTCGCGGTGTCCGACGAGACGATGAGCATGGTGATCGACGGCGGCGGTCCGAAGGGCGACGTCCTCGGCGTGGCCGAGCTCGCGGGGGTCATGGGCGGGAAGCGAACGAGCGAGCTGATCCCGTTGTGCCACCCGCTCGCTCTGACCGACCTCGTCGTCGCCGTGACGCCGGATCGCGGCGGGGGCGTGCTGCGGATCCGGGCCGAGGCCGCGACGACCGGTCCGACCGGCGTCGAGATGGAGGCGCTGACCGCGGCGAGCGTCGCCGCCCTGACGATCTACGACATGGTCAAGGGGATCGAGCGGGGGGTCGAGATCCGGTCGATCCATCTCGTGTCGAAGACCGGGGGCAAGAGCGGTGAATGGCACCGGCCGGTCGAGACCGGGTCGGCGCCTGCGCCACGTCATCGGCCGGGAGCGCGCTCCGCCGGCCGGATCGGAGGCAAGCGGCGAGGACCGATCGGGTGAGCGCCTCAAGGTCGGTGGTCGCTGGGCGGCGGACGGCGCTCGTGCTGACCGCGAGCGACCGGAGCGCGGCGGGAACGCGCGACGACGACAGCGGCGCCGCCCTCGCGTCGCGCCTGGAGGGCCTCGGCTTCGCCGTCGAGCGCGACGTCGTCCCCGACGACCGCGACGCGATCGCGGCCCGGCTCCGGGACGGCGCAACGCGCCACGTCCTGGTGGTCACGACGGGTGGGACCGGCCTCACCCCGCGCGACGTCACCCCGCAGGCCACGCTGTCGGTCGTCGACTACGAAGTGCCGGGACTGGCCGAGGCGATGCGGGCCGAAGGCCGCCTCCAGACGCCGTTCGCGGCCCTCAGTCGCTCGGTCGTCGGCGTCCGAGGCAGAACGCTCATCGTCAACACGCCCGGCAGCCCGAAGGCCGCGCTCGAGTCCCTCGACGCGATCGTCCCGGTTCTCGACCACGCGCTCGAGACGCTCGCTGGCCCGTTCGATCACGCCTCGGCGGATCGCGCTTCGGACGGCGGCTAGTGTTCCCGATCTTCGGCCACGTGCCGGTCTACCCCGCGGTCTTCGTCGTGTTCTGGGGCGCGGCTGCCGTGTTCGTCCTGGCGATGGCCCGCCACCTCCGCGTGTTCGTCGCGGCGAACCCGGTCCAGTCCCAGCCTCGCCCGCTCGGCGACATCCCGCGACGGTTCGTCGGGCTGGTCGAATTTGCCCTCGTCCAGACGAAGATGTTCAAGGACTGGCGCGCCGGCCTGATGCACGGCGGGATCTTCTGGGGCTTCGTGCTGCTGACGATCGGGACCGCCAACATCGTGACCGGCGGCGTCATCCAGGCGGTCCTGTCGATCCCGTTCGATGGCCTGATCTGGACGGCCGTCGCGGCGATGCAGAACGTCGTCGCGGTCATCGTTCTCGTGTCGATCCTCTGGGCGTTCGAGCGGCGGCTGATCTCGCGGCCGCGGCGACTGACTTACAACCGCGACGCGCTGGTGATCCTGTCGATGATCGGCGGGGTCGTCGCGACCGAGCTCCTCGCCCAGGTCGTCGAGTTCGCCAGGTACGGCGATCAACCAGGGGCGTTCGTTGCTGCGTTCCTCGCCGCGCCGCTCCGCGGGGCCGTGTCGCAGCCGGCGCTCGAGGTCGCGTTCGCGGCGCTGTGGTGGGCGCACATCGTCCTCGTCGCCGCGTTCCTGGTCTACCTGCCGTTCAGCAAGCACCTCCACATCGCGACGGCGTTCCCGAACATCTGGTACCGCAAGCTGGCGCCGCGGGGCGAGCTGCCGGCGATGGACCTCGAGCGCGAGGACGCGACGTTCGGGCTGCGGTCGCTGCAGGACCTCGGCTGGAAGGACCTGCTCGACGGCTTCACGTGCACCGAGTGCGGCCGATGCCAGGCCGCCTGTCCGGCGAATGCGACCGGGAAGCCGCTCAACCCGAAGGCCTTCATCATGGGGATCCGCGACATGTCGGTCGACGCCGAGCACGGCCTCGACCTCATCCCGAACAGCCCAATCGTCCGGGAGACGTACGGCCTGTCGGGCGCCGACCCAGAGCCAGCGAAGATGCAGGCCCGGATCGTCGGCGACGCGATCCCCTACGACGCGGTCTGGGACTGCGTGACCTGCGGCGCGTGCGTCGAGGCATGTCCCGTCCTGATCGAGCACGTCGACACGATCGTCGGGCTGCGGCGGAATCTCGTCCTCGAGGAGTCGAGGTTCCCCTCGGAGCTGACAGGCGCGTTCCGGGGGATGGAGGGCCAGGGCAACCCGTGGGGTCAGCCGGCCTCGACCCGGACCGACTGGACGCGCAACCTGCCGTTCGAGGTGCCGACCGTCGCCTCGCTGGCGGCATCACCGGGCGGGCTGGACTCGCTCGAGGTCCTGTACTGGGTCGGTTGCGCCGCCGCCTTCGACGAGCGGAACAAACGGGTGGCTCGCGCGGTCGCGACCTGCCTCCAGGCCGCCGGGATCCGATTCGCGATCCTCGGGCAGGAGGAGTCCTGCACGGGCGACCCGGCGCGGCGGATGGGCAACGACTACGTCTTCCAGATGCTGGCGTCGGGCAACGTCGAGACGCTGAACCGCTACGGGATGGGGGAGCGGACGATCGTCACGGCCTGCCCGCACTGCTTCAACACGATCGGCAACGAGTACGGCCAGCTCGGCGGGTCCTTCCGGGTCGTGCATCACTCCGCCTACCTCCAGGGCCTGCTCGCGGACGGCCGCTTGCGCGTCGCCGAGGACGGCGCCGCAGCGGCGGGCTCCGTCACGTATCACGACTCGTGCTACCTCGCCCGCTACAACAACGTTGTCGCCGCGCCGCGTGACGTGCTCGGCGCGGTGCCCGGCCTGGAGCTGCTTGAGATGGACAAGAGCGGCAAGAACACGTTCTGCTGCGGCGCGGGCGGCGGCCGGATGTGGATGGAGGAGACGCGCGGGACGCGGATCAACGCGGAGCGGACGCGTCAGGCGCTGGAAACCGGTGCTTCGACCGTGGCGACCGCCTGCCCGTTCTGCATGACGATGCTGAAGGACGGCCTGAGCGACGCGATGGCGTCTGCCCAGCCGGGGAGCGGCGTCGTCAGCGCCCGCGACATCGCCGAGATCCTCGCCGACGTCATCGACTCGGCGCCGGTCGACCCGCGGAGGCGGCTGACGGTCATTCAGTAGGTGGGGTGGGAGGCCGCGCTGGGGTCTCAAGCTTCGCCGCTCGCGACTTTCTCTCGTCAGCGAACGATTGCGGCGGTCCGCGGGTCCGACTGCGCGCCGAGGCGTTCCCCGTCTGTGTCGCGCACGCTCGGACCACGGCGAGGGTTGAGCGGAGGAGTCGAGTGACGATGAGCGAAGCGGTGGTTTGACGCCAGGAAAGGGCGATCCTGTTCACTGCCGAGAGAATGTCGTCTACGCCGGCTGGTCGGGAAGCGCTCCGCCTCGCAGGCCATCTCGGCGTCGTCATCAGCGACGCACGGCGGACGAGACACTGGACGCTTCGGGACCTGTCGGAGCGCTGCGGCCTCGCGGTTTCGTCGATGCACGCAATCGAGCACGGTCGACCGGCGTCGCTCTCGAGCTACGCGGCAATCGCCGCCGCATTGGGTCTCGACTTTCGACTTGACCTCGCCGACCCGCGAGTGCGTGCCCACTCGGTGCGAGGCGACGATCCTGTTCACGCGGCGATGGGCGAGGTCCTCGCGCGACGGATGCCGACCGAACGAGTTCAGGTGGCGATCGACGAGCCGTTCCAGCACTACCAATTCGCCGGCCGCGCCGATGTCCTCGCCTGGGATCCGGGACGTCGGGCGTTGCTGCACGTCGAGAACAGGACGCGGTTCCCGAATGTCCAGGAAGCGATGGGCTCCTATAACGTCAAGCGCCGATACCTGCCCGGTGTGCTTGCCGATCGGTGGGGGGTGCGAGGCGGATTCCGGAGCGTGACCCACGTCCTGGCCGGCATCTGGTCCGCGGAGGTTCTCCACGTTGCGAGGCTCCGGTCGGCGACGTTGCGAGCGGTTTGCCCTGATGGCATCGACGGATTCGAGGCGTGGTGGTCGGGATCGCCACCGGGCCATGGCGACCCGACGAGCACCTTCATCCTGCTCGACCCCATGGCAGTCGGTGGGGGCCGACGACGTCCCTTCGTGGGGCTCGATGAGGCGTTGGATCCGTCGCTGCCCGCGAGATACCGAGGCTACGCGGATGCTGCGGAAGCGCTGCGTCGGAGCGGCCTCGCCTGAGGCGTTGACTGGCGGATTTCCCTCCTGGCCGAACGACTCCTGAGGTTTCGTCCCGATTCCAGGCGCTCAATCGGTCCCCGGAGGGTCTGGCGAGAGAACGTCGCGCAGCCGGTCGAGCGGGGACCGAGCGTCGCTCAGCCCGGGAGTTTCCGCTTGCAGCTGATGCAATTGCGGTCTGTCCAGAGATTGAACATCCCGCAGTAGGGGCAGCGCTTCTCACCCTCCGTCGACGTCCCGTACGGGCTCTCCTTCGAGCGCGCGTCCCGCTCGAGCCGCTGCCGGCGAAGGATGATGTACGTGGCCCCGATCCCGATCGCAACTGCCGCGATCAGCAGGAGCAGCTCGTTGATCAGGGTCATGACGGTCCTCGATGGCTGGAACGGGCCCCCGGTCGGCCGTTCGCCACGTGGCCGAAGCCTACGCCGAAGCGTCACGGGGTGCTCACGACGCCCTGTCGACCGACGACCCCGCCCGGCGAGGGCCGGGCGAGGCCGGGCGAGGGCAGCCGGGCCGACTGCTACGATCGGCGCGATGGCTCGCGCGACGCCGCCACTGGAGTCCGATCCGCCGCCCGGCGCGACCCCCGCCACCACCGCGACCCCCGCCACCGCCGCGACCCCCGCCACCGCCGCGACCCCGGCCACCGCCGCGACGCTCGCCACCCGCCCGCCGACCTATCGGCTGACCGAGGACCAGGCTGCGCTGCGCGACGCCGTCAAGGTCCTCGCCGACGAGCGCATCGCGCCGCGGGCCGCCGAAATCGACCGGACCGCAGAATTCCCGTGGGACGTCAAGGAGCTCCTGGCGAGCCACGACATCCTCGCGATTCCCTATCCCGAGCGGTACGGAGGCCTCGGCGGCGACCTCCTGACCGTCTGCCTCGCCGTCGAGCAGATCAGCCGCGTCTGCGCGACCAGCGGCCTGATCGTCGCCGTCCAGGAGCTCGCCAGCCTCCCGCTCCTCCTCGCCGGCAGCGACGAGCAGAAGGAGCGATGGTTCCCGGACCTCGCAACGGGCAAGCTCCTGATCGCGTTCGCGTTGACGGAGGCCGAGGCCGGCAGTGACGTCGCGGCCGCCCGGACCCGGGCCCGGCGGGACGAGGCGACCGGCGACTGGATCATCGACGGCTCCAAGCGGTTCATCAGCCAGGGCAGCGTCGCCGACCTGATCACCGTGTTCGCTGTGACGGACGACACCCAGGGCACGCCGCGCCACAAGCGGCTGTCGTGCTTCATCGTCGAGAAGGACATGCCCGGCTTCGCCGTCGAGCGGATCGAGCACAAGATGGGCATCCGCGGCTCGCCGACCGCGGAGCTGAGCTTCAAGGGTGTGCGGGTCCCGGACGCCAACCGGATCGGTGACGTCGGCCGGGGATTCGAGCTGGCAATGCGGACGCTCGACCGCAGCCGGCCCGGGATCGCGGCGCAGGCCGTCGGCATCGCCCAGGGTGCGCTCGAGGTCGCCGCGGCCTACGCCCGCGATCGGAAGCAGTTCGGGCAGCCGATCGCCGACTTCCAGATGGTCGGCGCGATGCTCGCCGACATGGATGCCCAGACCGAGGCCGCGCGGCAGCTCCTGTACAAGGCCTGCACCGAGATCGACGCCGGAGCGCCCGACGCGGGACGCTGGTCGGCGATGTGTAAACTCGTCGCCGGTGACACCGCGATGCGGGTGACGACGGATGCCGTCCAGGTGCTCGGCGGGTACGGCTACATCGACGAGTTCCCGGTCGAGCGGATGATGCGCGACGCCAAGATCACCCAGCTCTACGAGGGAACCCAGCAGATCCAGCGACTCGTGATCGCCCGAGCGCTCACCGCCCGCCGCTGAGACCCCACTGCTGACCCTGCAATCGCTGAACCGCCTGCTTCCCACCGCCGCCGACCATCCAACGGAGGCCGCCCGCCCGTGCGAATCGTCGTCCTCGTGAAGCCCGTCCCGGACACGGCGTCCGGGGGCGAGCGACTTCGGCCGGATGACTTCCGTTTGGACCGCGCCGCGGTCCCTGCCGTCGTCAACGCGAACGACGAGTACGCCCTCGAAGCCGCGCTCAAGCTGACCGAGGCGCACGGCGGCGAGGTCGCGATGCTGACGATGGCCGGTCCGACCGCCCCGGAGACGATGCGCAAGGCGCTCGCGATGGGTGCGGCCAGCGGGACCCTCGTGACCGATGATTCCCTCGGCGGCTCCGACATCGTCTCGACGACGCGCGTCCTGGCCGCCGCGCTGAAGGACCTGGAGTACGACCTCGTCTTCGCCGGCGCCGACACGTCGGACGGCGGCGGCGGCGTCGTTCCAGCCGGCGTGGCCGCGCTCGTCGGTCTGCCGTACCTGTCATACGCAGCCAGGATCGAGCCGAACCTGGAGAAGAGGCAGGTCCGCGTCCACCGGATCAGCCCGACCGGCTACGACGTCCTCGAGGCGCCGATGCCAGCCCTCATCGTCGCGACCCAGGCGCTCGGCGAGCCGCGCTACCCGTCGCTGAAGGGGATCATGGCCGCCCGCTCGAAGACGATCGAGACGACCGGGCTTCCGGCGGACGCCGCGCTCGACGGAGGCGCGCCCGGCCGCGATTCGTCGACCACCGCCGTCCTCACCACCGAGGCGCCCCCGCCGCGGGCGGCCACGAGGGTTATCCGCGATCCGGCCGACGAAGCCGCCCGCCAGGTCGTCGCGTTCCTCGCCGAGCGGAGGATCATCTGATGGCGGCGACCGGCCCGGCAGGCGCCATCTGGGTGCACGGCGAGTCCGCGCCCGACGGGAGCCTCGCCCGGATCAGCACCGAGGTCGCCACGCTCGCCCGGACACTCGGGGAGGAAGCCGGCTGCGAGGTGGTGGGGATCGTCGTCGGCGCCGATCCGAGCGCTGCGGCGGCCGAGCTCGCCACGTACGTCCCGCGCGTCCTCGCGATCAGCGAGCCCGCGACCGCCGATCACGCCGCGGGCACGATCGTCGGCCAGCGGCTCGCGGCGCTGATCGACCGGGACAAGCCGGCGTACCTCTTCGCGGGTGCCGGGCCGGAAGGCCGCGACGTCGCCGGTGTCGTGTCGGCGCTCACCGGTCTGGGCATCCTCGTGAACGCGACCGCGGTCCGCTGGGACGACGGCCCGGTCGTCGAGATGAGCGTGTTCGGCGGCAAGCTGAACACGACGAGCCGCTTCGCCGGCGAGGCCGGGATCGTCACCGTCCGGCCGAACGTCGTCTCGGCTGAGCCGGCGAGCGCGACCGGCACCGTGGAGCCGACCGACGCGCCCGGCGAGCTCCGGCTGCCCCAGGTCGAGATCGTCGATCGCGTCGAGGCCGCCACGACGGCCGCCCCGATCGAGGAGGCCCGGATCATCGTCTCGGGTGGCCGCGGCGTTGGCGGCCCGGAGGGCTTCAAGCTCGTCGAGGAGATCGCCGAGGCGCTCGGCGGCGCCGTCGGGGCGACGCGCGCGGCGGTCGACGCCGGCTGGATCCCGTATGCCCAGCAGATCGGGCAAACGGGCAAGATCGTCAAGCCCGCGCTGTACCTCGCCCTCGGGATCTCGGGCGCGATCCAGCACAAGGTCGGGATGCAGACCGCCGAGACGATCGTCGCGGTGAACCGCGACCCGGACGCGCCGATCGCGGACTTCGCCGATCTCGTCGTGATCGGCGACCTGTTCGAGGTCGGACCCGCGCTCCTGGCGGCGCTCCGCGCCCGCGCCGGCTGAGACCCGGCGCGAACGGGGACGGGCGGGGCGGAGGGCACCGGAAGCGATGGAGCTGCTGCTCGTCCTGCCGCTGTTTGCGTTCCTTATCCTCCTCACCCTGTTCCTCCTGGTCCTTCGGCGGGCCGGCCGGTTCATCGCCCGGACGCGCGACGTCGAGCGGTTCCGGCGGCAGGTCCGCGACCTCGCCGGCCGCATCGAGCGATCGCTCGGCGAGATCTGCGCTCGCGTCGACGAGCTCCGCCGCGGGCAGCTCGGCGCGGACGCCCTGGCCGACGACCTCTCGGCCTCGCTCGATGCCGTCGGCCGATATGCCGACGAGGCACGCGGCCTGCGACCGCCGACCGACGCACGCCGGATCCGCGACGAGATCGTCGGGGAGCTCGAGCGGGCGGCCCGGGCCCTCGAGATGATCGAGCACGGCCGATCGATCCAGGCCTCGGCCCGCTCCGGCGGGCGCGAGGTCGAGGCGCAGACGTCGATCAAGCGCGGCTACCTCAACGTGCTCCACGCCCGCGAGGCGATCAACCACCAGGCCGAGCTGGCGCGGGTCGTCGGAGTCCGCGACGACGCCGGGCTGGAGCGCCCGCTGCCGTAGGTCGAAGGGCCAGGTCGGGAGGCGCCGCACGGTCCATCGGCCCGCTATGTAGTGGTATCATCCGGCGACACCACAAGCGGTTGTGGTGCGACCGTCAGGAGCCTCGATGCGCTGTCCACACTGCGGAGCCCGAGAGACGCGGGTCGTCGACTCGCGCGACCTCGACGATTCCGCGACCATCCGCCGCCGCCGGGAATGCACCGCCTGCACGACGCGGTTCACGACCTACGAGCGGGTCGAGGCCGCCCGTCTCGTCGTGGTCAAGCGCGACGGCGCCCGCCAGGAGTTCGACCGCGAGAAGTTCGCCGCCGGGCTCCGCAAGGCGCTGACCCGTCGACCGGTCGCGGACGATGCCGCCGAGCGGGCCGCCGATGAGATCGAGGCCGAGCTCCGTTCGCAAGGCTCGACCGAGGTCGCCTCGTCGCACGTCGGCGCGCTCGCGATGGAGAAGCTGCGGGAGCTCGACCAGATCGCCTACATCCGGTTCGCCAGCGTCTACCAGAGCTTCGACGACCTCGAGGACCTGAAGCGCGAGGTCGACTCGCTGTACGCGGAGCGGGACTCCACGGACGACGGCTTCGGCAAGCACGGGAAGTGATCCGCGCGGCATGAGCGTCCTGTCCGACCGCGACATCCGGACCGCGCTCGAGAGCGGCGAGATCGCGATCCGGCCGTACGACCCGGTCGATCTCCAGCCGTCCTCCGTCGACCTTCACCTCGACCGCGCGTTCCGGGTCTTCCGGAACAACCGCTATGCCTACATCGACGTGCGGTCGCCGCAGCCCGACCTGACCGAGCTCCTGCGGGTTGCCGACGACGAGCCGTTCATCCTTCACCCCGGCGAGTTCGTCCTCGGCCAGACGCTCGAATGGGTCGAGCTGCCGAACGATCTCGTGGCCCGCCTGGAGGGAAAGAGCTCCCTCGGGCGGCTTGGATTGCTCATCCACTCGACAGCGGGGTATGTCGACCCCGGCTGGAAGGGCAACCTGACCCTCGAGCTGTCGAACGTCGCCAACCTGCCGATCGCGCTGTACTTCGGGATGAAGATCGGCCAGATCTCGTTCTTCAAGATGAGCTCGGCCGTCGATCGGCCGTACGGATCGCCGGAGCTCGGCTCCAAGTACCAGGGCCAGTCGGAGCCGACCGCCTCGGCCTTCCACCGCGACTTCTCGCGGCGCAGCTGACAGGCGCCACGGCGTGAAGCTCGTCGCGCCGTCGCCGCTCGTCGTCCTCGGGATCGGCGCCGTCGTCGCCTTCGTCAACATCGCGACGATCCGGCCGCCGGAGGGCGCCAATCCGGCCGCGTACCTGATCGGCTATCTCGCGACGCCGATCGTCATCGGGATCCTGTACTGGGTGTGGTGGCGCCGCCGCCACCCGCCTGACGCGTCTTGACCGGACCGAACGACGCCGTCGACTGGCGACGCGACCTTGGCGGCGGGACGACCGTCGCCCTCGTCCGAGCCGGCACCTTCCGGTCGGATGCCGGAGCCCTGTTCGGGCCCGTGCCGCGGTCGTTGTGGAACCGCTGGGTCAGCAACGAGATCGACGCCGAGAACCGTCTGCTCCAGGCGCTCAATTGCCTCTTGATCGAAACGCCCGCTGGTCGCGTCCTCGTCGAGACCGGGATCGGCGACCGGCTCGACGACAAGACCCGGGCGATGCGCGGCTACGAGGGCGCGTGGATCGAGCCGGCCCTGCGGACGGCCGGCTTCGACCCCATGTCTGTCGACATCGTCGCGATGAGCCACCTCCACTTCGACCATGCCGGCGGGCTGCTCCGCCGCGACGGGTCGCGGGCGTTCCCCCGCGCGACCATCGTCGCCCAACGCGCCGAGTGGGAGATCGCCCTCGGCGACAACCCGCGGCTCATCGCGAGCTACGTCCAGCCGGAGCTCCGGCTCGTCCGCGACTGGGGCGCGGAAGGCTGGGCCGACGGGGAGCACGAGGTGCTGTCCGGCGTTTCGGTCGTCCCCACCGGCGGCCACTCGGCCGGGCACCAGGCGATCGTCGTCCGCGCGGCCGGCGCGCCGCCGCTGGCCTTCTTCGGCGACCTGTGCATGCGTCCTTGGAGCGCCAACCCGCGCTGGGTCACCGCCTTCGACGACTTCCCGCTGACGTCGGTCGAGGTCAAGGCGTCGCTCTTCGCCCAGGCCGCCGACGAGCGCTGGACGATCGTGCTCTCGCACGAGCTGGGCCACCCGGTCGGGCGACTCGTCCGCGACCGGGACCGCTTCGCCTACGAGCCGGCCTGAGGCGTCAGCCCGACGAGGCCGAGGCGGCCGGGGATGAGGACGGCCCGATCGTCGACAGGATCGCCTCGATCTGTGCTGTTGCCGCGGCGGCATTGAGCGGGGCGAGGACGAGCGAGCGGACGGCCCCCTCCGGCCCGATGAAGACCGAGGTCGGCAGGCCGCGCGGGCCGTAGGCCCGGAAGATGTCGCCGGTGACGTCGGCCGCGATGACGTAGCCGAGTTGGTACTTGGCCGCATAGGTCGACGCGATGTCCGCGGTCTCCTGGACGTCGATTCCGATCACGACGAGCCCCTGGTCTCGGTACCGCGCGGCGAGGTCGCGGAGGATCGGAGTCTCGGACTGGCACGGTGGGCACCACGACGCCCAGAAGTTGATCCAGACGGCCTTCCCTCGCAGGTCTGCCAGCCGCAGCGGTCGACCGTTCAGGTCCTGGAGCGGAACGACCGTGCCGTCGGGTCGCGTGATCTGGAGCTCCGGCGGGACCTGTCCCGGCCGGACGCCGATCGGGGCGTTCGGATCGAGGACGAACTGAGTGGCGCGCGGATCCCCCGGGCCGATGGGGTTCACGGAACCGAGCGGCGTGGTGACGACGACCAGGACGACCGCACTGACCGCGACCAGGACCGCACCGAGCAGCAGCTGGCGCCCGCCGAACGGCCCGATCAGCCCGCGTCGCTCTCGGCGATGGGTGAACCCGGGCCGATCGGTCACTCAGACGCCGGGGAAGTTGAAGAAGGCGGGCAGGCGCGCCAGCCAGTCGAAGAGCATCGCCACGCCGATCGCGACGACGAGGAGCCCGCCCACGACCGACACCGCCTGGCCGTGTCGGACGAGCGGTCGGAGCAGCGCCGGGGCCCGGTCGTAGACGAGGGCGATGGCCAGGAACGGAATCCCCAGCCCGGCCGTGTAGGCCAGGAGCAGGATCCCGCCACGGCCGATCGTGTCGCTCGTCGAGGCCATCGTCAGGATTCCACCCAGGATCACGCCGATGCACGGCGTCCAGCCGATGGCGAAGATCGCGCCGAGTCCGAACGACGTCAGCCAGCCGCCCCGGCGGCTGACGAGCCGTCCGCCGAGTCGGTCGCCGATCGACTGCCGGCCGCCGCTGCCGAACGACATCGTCCCGGTGCTGCTCGCGACCGACGCCGAGGCTCCCACGTCCAGCGGTCGCCACGACCGATCGAGGGCCGGGAACCGGAGGATGCCGGCCAGGTTCAGGCCGAGCAGGATCAGGATCACGCCGCCGACCTGGCGCAGGATCGGCATCCACGGCGAGAGGCCGGCCGCCATGAACGTCGCCGTCACGCCGAGGAAGGTGAAGACCAGGCCGAACCCCGCGACGTACGCAAGGGCGTGGCGGAAGGCCGTCCAGCGGGTCGGGCCGGCGGTCGCGCCGCCCGCGCCGCCCGCCGCCGTCTCCGAGCCCGCCACGGCGACCGCCGTCAGTTGGCCGAGGTAGGCAGGAACCAGCGGCAGGACGCACGGACTCAGGAAGCTGATCAGGCCCGCCGCGACGGCGACGAGGATCGTCAGGTCTCCGCCACTCATCCGCGACGACTCACGCGAGCGCCCGGTCGAGCGCGTCGTCGAGGAACCGGCGGAGCTTGGCCGGTGAGGTCGCGAGCTCCAGCCGCCGACCATCGATCTCGACGACCGGGATCGTCGCGAAGTAGGCGCGCTCCCAGTCGGCGTTGGTCGTGATGTCCCGCTCGCGGATCGCGGCGGTCCGGCGTCCGCGCGCCGCACGATCCTCGAGCAGGCCCTGGACGATCGCGCGCGCTTCGTCGCACAAATGGCAGCCGTCGCGGGTGTAGAGGATCAGCTCTGGGAGGGGAGAGGCGGCCATCGCGCCTCGCATTCTAGGGTCGAAGCGCGCGATGGCCCGTTACGGCCGTAACCCCTCGATCGTCACTGTCGCGATTGGGCCGATCGGACGACCCGTCAGGACTGGACGGAACCGACCACGGGACCCGATGATGCGTCGCGTCGACGGGAGCGGACCCGCCGGTCACCGCGAGGTTTGGGCGATGGCCGTCTCTGAAGAGACGCTTCCACGACGTCGAGCGATGAGGATCCCACGGCCGGGACGGCTGTTCTTCGCGTTCGTCGTGGCCGCCGGACTCGGCGCCGGTCTCGTCGCCGGCGGTCTGGCCGCCTTCCACGAGAGCCTCGCGGGACAGATCCTGCCGGGGGTGGCGGTTGCCGGCGTCAACGTCGGAGGCCTCACCGCCGAAGAGGCCCGAGCGGCGCTCACGGCTCGCTACGGCTCACTTGCCCAGGGCGGTCTCGTCGTCCGGACCAGCATCGGCTCGACGACGGTCGCCTTCGCCGACGTCCATCGCGGCGCCGACATCGACGCGATGCTCGCGGAGGCGGCGGCGATCGGGCGCGGTGGGAGCTGGCTCGACGAGACGATCGCCGCGATCCGGCTTCGCCTCGAGCCGCAGACCGTTCAGCTGCGGCTCACCTACGACCACGATCTCGCGGCCACCGCCATCACGAGCTGGACCGACCGGACCGCGCTGAGCGCGATCGACGCCTCGGCGATCTCCGGCGCAACGGGGTTCGGGACGATCCCATCGGTCGAAGGCAGCCGGATCGACGATGCCGCAGCCCTGGCGCTGGTCGACGCCGCGATGCGCGACCCGGCGACGATCGGTGGCGCCGGGGTGACGGCGCCGGTCATGCGCGTCGCGCCGATCCTCACGACCGAGGTGGCGGACGCGGTCCGCCTTTCGGCGCAGAGGATGACCCGTAACCTGGTCGTGACGAACGGCTCGGACGCCTGGACCATCTATGGCGCACGGATCCGAACCTGGATCTCGTTCGCCTGGGTCGACGGTGTCTATCGGCCGGTCCTCGACGAGCGCAAGATCCCCGCGGCGTTCACATCGATCGGCAAGCGCGTCGCCCGACCGGTCCACGACGCCGCGTTCCTGCGCGACAAGCACGGCCGGATCGTGGGGGCCATGGCCGACAGCGCCGGTCGCGAGCTGGATATCGACGCGACCGTCGACCGCGTCGTCGAGGCGCTCCAGAGCCGTGCGAGCGGCGAGCCCCCGACGCGGATCAAGCTGCCGCTCGTCGCGGTCCTGCCGAAGACGACGACGGCGGACGTCGTGAAGACCGCACCGCTGATGGTCAAGGTCGGCGGCTGGACCACCTACTACACGCCGTCGGACCACAACGGCTTCGCCGCGAACATCACGATCCCGGCGCGGACGTTGAACGGGACCGTCGTCCAGCCAGGCCAGGGGTTCGACTTCTGGGCAGCGCTCGGCGAGGTCAGCTTCCGGACGGGCTATCGGCTCGGCGGGGCGATCGTGGGCGGCCACTCGGTCGAAGGAAAAGCGCTCGCGGGTGGGATCTGCGCGGCGTCGACGACGCTGTTCAACGCGGCCCTGCGCGCTGGCTTGGAGATCGACGCCCGTCAGCCGCACTGGTACTACATCACCCGTTATCCCCTCGGCCTCGATGCGACCGTCTCCGGATCGCAGACGATGCGCTTCCGCAACGACACGCCGAACGCGATCCTGATCCGCGGCTTCGCCTCACCGGGAATCGTCCGGTTCGAGATCTGGTCCGTGCCGAACGGCCGGACCGTGACGCTGACCCGGCCGATCGTCTGGAACGTCGTGCAGGGCTACGATACGGTCGTGAAGACGACGGCGATGAAGGCCGGCACGAGCGAGCGGACCGAGTGGCCGGTGGACGGCAAGGACGTGTCGGTGACGCGAATCGTGCGGGACGGGTCCGGCCGCGTGATCCATCGCGAGACGTACCTCTCGCACTATCACCGGATGGTCGGGATCAACCTGGTCGGCATCGGCTGAACTCGGCGCGGCCGCGTCGCCGCGCCCTCGCGCGCACATTTCTGTCAGGCGGCATTCACCCGGTCACTAAGCGCGATCGATCCGTTCAACTGCCCTCCTGGGTGGTCGTATGACACGAATCCCCGGCTTGCCCGTGCGTGGCCCGACTCCTGGAGCGCGAACGCGTCCGGGTAACGACCGCCTAAGTGTCTTCTGACAGATTCCGGCTCCCGCCCGGAGTGGCGCGCTACGATGGGGCCCGCGCCCCCGTAGCTCAGTGGACAGAGCGAGGCCGTCCTAAGGCCTGCGTCGGCGGTTCGAGTCCGTCCGGGGGCGCCACACTCCTTGCGCTTCGGACAAGCACTCATATTCGACGACCCCCGCCAGGTTGACACGTGACCGCCACCGGCGAACGACGCCCGCATGACGGTTTGGCACCGCCGCGGCCAAGGCTGTGGCGCGGAGCTCTCGCAGATGCTCGATTTGACTGCTCCCGATCAGCAGCTCGCCCGCTTCCTCCTCGAGCGCGGGATCGCTGCGATCTATCTGATCGCGTTCGTTGTCGCACTCGACCAGTTCCCCGCGCTTCTCGGCGAGCGAGGCCTCCTCCCGGTCCGCCAGCACCTGGCCGATCGCACCTTCCTCGAATCGCCGAGCCTCTTCCACCTCGGATACTCGGATCGGAGGCTCGTCGCGGTCGCCGTTACCGGCGCGACGATCGCGCTCCTGCTCGTGATCGGAATCCTCGAACGCGCCCCGCTGCCGGTGACCATGCTCGGCTGGTTCGCTCTCTGGGTTCTCTATCAGTCGATCGTCAACGTCGGCCAGACCTTCTACGCGTTCGGGTGGGAGACGCTCCTGCTGGAGGCCGGCTTCCTCGCGATCTTCCTCGGCAACGACGAGATCGCCCCGCCCTGGCCGACGATCCTCCTGTTCCGCTGGCTGGCGTTCCGCGTGGAGTTCGGCGCCGGGCTGATCAAGCTTCGGGGTGACCGCTGCTGGCGCGACCTCACGTGCATGGATTGGCATCATGAGACGCAGCCCCTGCCGAACCCCCTCAGCTGGCTGTTCCATCAGCTGCCGGCGCCGTTCCACCGTGTCGAAGTCCTCGGCAACTTCGTCGCCCAGCTCGTGCTGCCGTTCGGCCTGTTCCTGCCGCAGCCGTTCGCGTCGCTCGCGGCGACCCTGATGATCGCGACGCAGCTCTACCTCGTCGTCTCCGGCAACTACGCCTGGCTCAATTGGGTCACGATCGTCGCCATCGCCGCCGCCATCGGCGACGCCGTCGTTCCCCGAGGCGTGCTCGACGCCCTGGGGCTCGGGGTGCCGACGGCGGTGTTCGCCCCGACGCCGGTCTGGTTTACAGCCGCTTTGATCGCGCTCGTCCTGCTCGTCGCGATCCTCAGCTGGTTCCCGGTCCGGAACATGGCGAGCCCGGGCCAGCTGATGAACGTGTCATTCGACCCGTTCCACCTCGTCAACACATACGGCGCCTTCGGAACCGTCGGACGAACGCGAGACGAGGTCGTCGTCGAGGGAACCGCGGGCGACCCGGCCGACGAGTCCGGATGGCGCGAATACGGATTCCGAGGGAAGCCCGGCGACGTTGGCCGGACGAGCCCGCAGGTCGCGCCCTACCACTTCCGGCTGGACTGGCTGATGTGGTTCATCCCGCTCTCACCGTTCTACGCCGAAGGCTGGTTCGTGCCGTTCCTCGCCCGGCTCCTCGAGGGCGACCGAGCGACGCTCCGGTTGCTCGGCAGGAACCCGTTCCCGGAGCGCCCGCCGGCATACGTCCGGGCGCGCCTGTTCCGCTATCGCTTCACGACCTGGCGGGAGCGACGGGAGACCGGCGCGTGGTGGGTCAGGACTCCGGTCGGCGAGCTGGTCCGGCCGGTGCGGCTGCCGCCGACCTCGGCAACCCTCCCGTCGCGGCCCGGCGACGCGGCCACGTGAGCCGAGCGTGAACGTCGCCGACGTGCGGGCGGGCGGGACGAGACGGGCCGCCGGAGCCGTCGTCGACGCGGTCGTCGTCGGGGCGGGACCGAACGGACTCGCTGCCGCGATCTGCCTCGCCCGCGCCGGGCGCTCGGTTACGGTCCTCGAAGGTGCGACGACCGTCGGGGGCGGCCTTCGCTCGGCCGAGCTGACGTTGCCCGGCTTCATCCACGATCACTGCAGCGCGGTCCACCCATTTGGCCGGATCTCGCCGTTCTTCCGCTCGGTCGAGCTGGCGCCGCACGGCCTGGCCTGGGCGACGCCGCCGATCGCGATCGGCCATCCACTCGACGACGGGTCGGCTGTCGTCGTTCGGGGCGACGTTGCGGCGACGGCCGACGGGCTCGGCGAGCGCGACGCCGATGCATATCGCCGGATTCTCGGACCGATCGTCCAGGATTGGGACCGCCTCATGCCCGACCTTCTCGGGCCGCTCCCACTCCCAAGGCGGCCCCGGCAGGCGGTCAGACTGGCCCGCTTCGGCTGGTATGCGATCCCGCCCGCAAGCTGGCTCGTCCGACGCTTCGCCGGGCGCCGCGCTCGGGCACTCGTTGCCGGTGCGGCATGTCATTCCCAGCTCGCGCTGTCCGAGGCGGTGAGCGCGGCGGCCGCTCTGATCATGCTGGCGACGGCCCACGTCGACGGCTGGCCGCTGCCGGTCGGCGGCGCGGGCCGGCTCGCGGAGGCGCTCGCCGCGGAATTCACGCGGCTCGGCGGCACGATCGAGACGGGTCGGCCGGTCACGCGGTTCGATGAATTGCCCGAGCATCGAGTGGCGCTGTTCGACGTCGACCCGCAACAGCTGCTCGGCATCGCGGGGGCGCGCCTGTCGGCCGGGTACCGCCGCGCACTCCGCCGGTTCCGACCCGGCCCCGGGACGTTCAAGCTCGACCTCGCGCTCGACGGGCCGATCCCGTGGCGGGCGTCCGAGCTCGGCCAGGCCGGCACGGTCCACCTCGGCGGAACCTTCGAGGAGATCGCCTTCGCCGAGGCTGAGACTGCAGCGGGCCGGGTGCCTGATCGGCCGTTCGTCCTCCTCGCCCAGCCGAGCCTCCTCGACCGGACACGGGTGCCGGGTAGCGGCGAGACGGTCTGGGCGTACTCCCACGTCCCGAACGGGTCCACGGCGGACGTGACCGAGCCGATCCTCCGGCAGGTCGAGCGCTTCGCGCCGGGCTTCCGCGACCGGATCCTCGCGACGACGGTCACGACGCCGGCCGACCTCGAGGCCTATGACCCGAACTTCCGCGGCGGCGACATCGCGGGCGGGCGGATGGACCTTTGGCAGCTGTTCACCCGGCCCAGCCTGCGCGTCCTGGACCCGTACACGACGTCCGACCCCCGGATCCTGATCTGCTCCGCATCGACGCCGCCGGGCGGTGGGATCCACGGGATGTCCGGGATGTTAGCGGCCCGTTCTGCCATGCGACGCCTCCTCAAGCAATGACGTCCGTGGCGAGGCACGCGACAATCGCGCTTCGGGTGCCTGCTAGCAGGTCCGAGACCAGCCGAAGATCGTTGTATGTTGCCGCGAGACCATTGACCTCCGACAGGGAGGTCCGCTGCGACGCCAATGACCGGCGTCAAGCTACGAGCCCATGCGTCGATGACTGACCACTCTCGTCGCTTCTGTCCCCGGTGCGGCGGTGCCCTCGTCGCTGGCCTGCCGTTCTGCCCCGCGTGTGGGCTGAACACCGCCAAGGTGGGCGACTCCACCGCGGTGCCGCCGAACGACGAGGCGACGGCTCCGGCCGAGATCGGGCTGAGCACACCGTTCGGGCGCAGCTTGCCCGAGGAGACGCAGGTCGAATCGTCCACGGACGACGCCGAGTCGAGCGGCGGCGCAGCGATCTCACCAAGGGCGCGACGTCTCCTCGATCGTGTGTCGCGAGCACCGTCCGTCGTGATCGCGGCGGTGATCGTGGCAGCCGGTCTCGTCATTTTCGGCTTGCTGATGCGGCCTCAGCCCGGATCTGGTCCAGCCGCGCTCCCGGGTGGCCAGCCGCCGGCGGGCGGAGCGCCGGTCGCTCCGTCCGCCTTGATCGTGGGCCTCACCATCATGAGTCCGCGCGATGGTGAGGTGGTCGCGACGGAGGATGTAACAGTGATCGGGCTTGCTCCACCGGGCGTGAAGATCACGCGCGATGTCAGCTTCGGGCTCGACCAGCACGCAACGACCGACGGCACGGGCCATTGGGCGATCGGTGTGGGCCTCAACAAGGGCGAGAACAAGTTGAAATTCCGGATCGGCGACGATCGTTCGACCGAGCAGGAAATTCGGGTGACCTACACGCCGCCGGCGCAATAGTCTCGCCGCGACCAGAACGTGACACAGCCTGACTCGATGCCGGGCTACGTTTGCGCCCGCATCCCGTCCAACATCTCGTGCTGCCATCCGGCCGACTGCACACCAATAGGGCGGCGACCGACTCCACGACCAGCCGCAGCTAGTCACGGAGCTCGATCGGCCCGAGCCGGTCCACGATGTTGCCCGGAACATGACGCGTCGTGGCGCGTTCGAGCTCGCCCATCGTGCCCTGACGATGCCGCCAAGGCGCGGACGCCACATTGAGAGGTTCGCATGACCAGGTTCGTCGTCGACGCGAGCGCCGTCCTGCATCTCGCGAGCGCCGGAGTCGACGTTTCAAGCGCGCACGAGCTCCTGGCGCCGACGCTCCTTCGCTCCCAGACGCTGTCGGCGCTGCACGAGGCCGTCGCGCGCGGCGAGATCCCGGCCGACGTGGGGCTCGAGCGGCACCGGCTGATCTCGCGGATGCCGATTCGGCTGCTCGGCGATGCGGTGCTCCGCCGTCGGGCGTGGGACGTCGCGGATCGCCTTGGATGGTCCTCGACCTACGACGCCGAGTACCTTGCGCTCACGCAGCTCCAGGCAGACGCGTTCGTCACCCTCGACGCCGACCTGGCGCGTAGCGTCGGCGACATCGTCTCGACCGCATCGATCGAGGGACTCCGCTGACGGGAAGCACGCTCGATGGATGGCCAGCTGCGGCCCTGCCGCGCACGGCGTCCTGTCAGGCGACATTCACCCGGTCGTTATGCGCGGAGGTTCAGTCAACCGCCCGCCTGGGAGCCGTAAGACAAGAATCCCCGCCTCACTCGAGCGTGGGGCGACGCCGGGAGCGAGTTCAAGGCCCGGATAACGACCGCCTGTGTGTCATCTGACAGATTTCTGGCTCCCGCTCGAAGCGGCGCGCTCAGGTGGGGCGGCGCGCCCGCCCGCCAGCTGATCTCCCCTGCGCGACGGAATCGCCCGGGTGCCGTGCCATGATCATCAGGATGCGCACGATCGCGGTCATCCTGATCTGGCTCGTCGGCTCGAGTGTCGCGCTCGCCGCCTGCGGCGGGTCGACGGCTTCCAGTTCCGCGCCATCTCAGCCAGCCGCGACGGCCGCGGCCTCGCCGACCGCCGACCTCACCCCCGTCCCCGGCGGACCGGCACCAGCCCCGACACCGCCGGCCGGCAACGGCGAGTTTGCCCTGCCGGCGCCGGTCTGCCCCGGTCCGGCGAAGGAGGTTTTGCCGCCACCGGTCCAGGTCGCACTCCCCGACGGTCAATCGATCGTCGCGACGCCTGGGTCCGCCACGCTCACGACTTGCACCACGGGGTCGGCATCCGACACGGTCGGGCAGGACCCCGCGGTCGGGCTGACGGCGCGTGCCGGTGATCGGCTCACCGTCAGCGTCCCGCCAGGCTGGGTCATCCTCGCCTACGAGGGCTCCGATCGGCCGGCGGTCGGCGAAGGCGCGAACGTGACTCCGGAGATCGTGACCACGACCGGCCCGAGCCAGGTCGAGATGCCGATCCCGGCGCGATCCGGGCGATCCGTCGTCGGCGTCACGCTGTCGATCGTCTCCGCTGACGGCCGGGTCGTCGGCCGGATCGAGGCGCTGTTCCAGGTCGAGGTCGACTGAGCGCCGCGCCGCCCCCTGACGAGGGAAGGTCAGCGGCCCGAGCGCTCGAGGACCTGTTGGAGCTGCGGCGCGTGCTCCCGCTTGTGACCGTACATCGTGTAGGCGACGAGGTCGTCCAGCGCGTACTGCGGCCCGTACCACGGGATCGTCCCGACCTCTCGCCAGCTGTCCGGCGCGACGCGGGCCGCGAAGTCCATCACCCGCTCGTGGGCCTTGCGCAGCTCCGACAGCACGTCGTCGACCGGCCAGTCTCGCCGGATCGCCGCCTGATCGTCGTTGAAGGTCGCGGGGCTGACGCGGAGGAGGTCCGTGACCGTCGGCTCGCCCACGAACGTGGCGAGGACGTCGGCGAAGCGCGCCTCGAACGCGCCCAGGTGGCCGACGAGGTCCTTCGTCGTCCAGACACCCAGCGCGATCGCGACCCAGTCGTCGGCGCGAAGGCGCCCGATCCGGCTCTCGATCTCGCGCTGGCCGTACATCAGGACGTCCACCGCGTTCATGGCGTCACCATACGCGCCCGG
>VBFG01000045.1 GCA_005882635.1 Chloroflexota bacterium
GGCCCTCGCGGTCGGGATCTGCCTCGTGATCACCGCCGCCGTCGCAGCCGCCCTGCGTTTCGTCGGGAATCGACCGTCGAACGCCGCCGCGGTGGCCCGGGTTGCCGCGATGACCGATGGCCGGCGCTAGACGAGCAGCGGCTCGCGGTACTCCCCGAATACGCCGCGCAGGACGGCGCACTGCTCGCCGAGCGTGGCGTAGGCGGCGGCACACCGGATGAAGTGGGGCATCAGGTTCGCCTCGCTCGAGCCCGGTCGTGACGCGGCTTCACGCAACCCCGTGAGCGCGCTGTCGACGGCGGCTGCGTCGCGCTCGCGGCGCGTCCGCTCCAGACGGGCGAGGTGTGCCTCGAGCGATCCCGCCGGCACGGCCAGGACCGGGATCGGGGTGTTCTCGGCGTCGTCGACGTAGGCGTTGACGCCGACGATCCGGCGCTCCCTCGCGTCGAACTCGCGCTGGAACCGATACGCGGCGTCCGCGATCTCCTGCTGCGGATAGCCCTCGGCGACCGCGGCAACCATGCCGCCCCGCCGGTCGATCTCGTCGAGATACCGCCAGACCTCCCGCTCGGTCTCGTACGTCAGCGCCTCGACGAACCAGCTGCCGCCGAGCGGGTCGATCGTGTTCGCCACGCCGGTCTCGTCGGCCAGGATCTGCTGCTGGCGGAGGGCGAGCAGCGCCGCCTCTGCGGTCGGAACGGCGAGCGCTTCGTCGTAGGCGTCGGTGTGGAGCGACTGTGTCCCGCCGAGGATCGCGGCGAGGGCCTGCGTCGCGACGCGGGTCAGGTTATTCAAGGGTTGCTGCGGCGTCAGCGACACGCCGGCGGTCTGGGTGTGGAACCGCATCCAGGTCGACCGCTCGTTCTCCGCCCGGTAGCGCTCGGTCATGAGCTTGTACCAGACCCGGCGCGAGGCGCGGAACTTGGCGATCTCCTCGAAGAAGTCGCTGTGGCTGTTGAAGAAGAAGCTGAGGCGCGGGGCGAAGTCGTCGACGCGGAGGCCGCGGGCGAGGCACGCCTCGACGTAGGCCATCCCGTCGGCGATCGTGAATGCCAGCTCCTGGATCGCGGTCGAGCCCGCCTCGCGGATGTGGTAGCCGCTGATCGAGACGGTGTTCCACTTCGGCAGCTCGCGCGTCCCGAACTCGATCGTATCGGTCACGAGCCGCATCGACGGCTCGATCGGGAACAGGAACTCCTTCTGGGCGACGAACTCCTTGAGGATGTCGTTCTGGGTGGTGCCTTCGAGCGCGGCCCGCGGGAAGCCGGCCTTCTCGGCCGCGACGATGTACATCGCCCAGATCGGGGCGGCCGGCGAGTTGATCGTCATCGACGTGCTGACCCGGTCCAGCGGCAGCCCGTCGAGGAGGACCTCCATGTCGGCGAGGCTGCTGACGGCCACGCCGCAGGTGCCGAATTCGCCCTCGGCCTCGGGGTCGTCGCTGTCGTAGCCGTAGAGCGTCGGCATGTCGTAGGCGATCGACAGGCCGGTCTGGCCGGCGGCGAGGAGCGATCGGAAGCGGGCGTTCGTGTCCTCGGCCGCGCCGAAGCCAGCAAACATCCGCATCGTCCACAGCCGGCTCCGGTAGCCGGTCGGATGGATACCGCGGGTGAACGGCGGCTCGCCCGGCAGCCCGATGTCGCGGAGCGGATCGGCGGCGTCCCAGCGACCCTCCTCGGGGCGGAGATGCTCGCCGTGATGATCGACGCGGGTCGGTCCGCCGCCGCCGGCCGGGCCGCCATCCGGGGCGGACTGCCACGACCACGGCCCATACAGGCGGTCGACGGTCGTGTCGCTGATCGTCGAAAAGCGCGGCTTCCGCTCGGGAGCCCGGTCCAGGGCCCTGGCGAGCCGGTGCGCCTCCCAGGCGCGCTTCCGGGCGGACCAGGTCATGCCGCGTACGCTAGCACGGGGCCGCGGCGAGACCGGGGCGGCAGTCAGGGCGGTGGCGGGCGACGGGCGAGGCCCCCAGCGGGCTCGGGCGGGGCCGACCGCGACGATCGCGGGTCGTTGACCGCGACCGGGGCCGGCCGGCGGGAGCGGCGACGGACCGACCTGATCAGGAGGATCGCCTCGGCGACGGTCACGATCGGGATCAGGCGCCCCGGAAGGATCCGGAGGAGCAGGATCCGCGCGGCGGTCTTGAGCATGACCCGAGGATGCCCTCGACGGGCCGACGCCTGGGCGCGGCCCGGCCGGCACAGCGTGACGATCCCGTTGCGATCGCCCGCGATGGGCTCGCAGCGAGGCTACGTTCCGGCGGCATCGACGGTGCGCCATGCATCGACGGCGTCCCGGACGACGGCGTCGTGGGCCTCGCGGGTCTGGATCTCGCGGATCGCGTCCGCGATCACGGCAGCCTCGATCCGGCCGCCTCGTTCCCAGACCACGACGGTCTGGAAGGACTCGCCGTTGAGGACGTCGATCCGGCGGCCGGTGAGCTCGTCGACCCGGTAGTCCGAGGGCTCGACCGATGTGACGTTCTTGCCGGCCCGTGCGCCGATCTCGTAGAACTCCGCCAGCCAATCCCGCGTGAGGGCCGGTCCGCCGCCGCTCTCGAACAGGGCAAGCGACAGCCCGCTCTCGGAGCCGGTCGTCCAGCGGGCCCCGGCGAATCGCAGCTCGGTGACGCCGTGGCCGGCCAGCGTGCCCAGCCCGACCGCCGTGCAGGCGCGGCCGGAATCGACCGAAGCCGGCGCATTCCCGCGGAAGACCCGCGGCACCTGCGCCTCGAGGTCGGGATACGCGCCGGCGACGCTGCCGTCGGTGGTGCACGGACCCGTGGGGTCGAAGCGGGCGGCGCAGCCGCTCGCGATCAGCGCGACGCACGCCACACCGACGGAGATGAGCGCAACCCGGCGGCGCATCGCGGCCGCGCGATGACCGGGTCGCGATCCGGGGGACATGGGGCGATGATACGGCGCGATGCCCGCCGAGCCCGTCACGCCCTTCCGGCTCCGGACGACCGACCTGCTCCCATCGACCGCCGACCTCGTCGTGGTCGGGGCCGGGGTCGTCGGCTGCGCCACCGCCTTCCGCGCAGCCCGGGCAGGATTCCGAACGGTCGTCCTCGACGCGCGACCTCGGCCGGCGACGCTGACCACGCCCGCGGCGACGGGCGCGTACCGCCTGCAGTTCGACAACGCCCAGGAGGTCGCGCTCGTGCGCGAGGGGATCGAGCTGTACGAAGACTTCGCTGCTCTGGCGGGGCTCCCCGGTCACGACCTCGGCCTCCGACCGCAGGGCTACCTGTTCTGCGCCCGCGACGAGGAGATGGCTGCCCGGCAGCGTGAACTGGTCGAGCGCCAGCACGGCTTCGGACTCGAGGACGTCGAGCTGATCGATGGCGATGAGGCGAGACGGCGATTCCCGTTCGTCTCGGACGATGTCATCAGCGCGCGCTTCCGGGCCCGGGACGGGTTCATCGACCAGGTCCGGCTCGCCTGGGGCTACGCGTTCGCGGCGTCCGCGGGGCCGGGCGTCGAGCGACCGGCGGAATCGTCCGAGGCGACGTTCGCGCTCGGCCAGCGGGTGACCGGCCTGCGGACCGTCGGCGGGCGGATCGTCGCCGTCGAGACACACGACGGAGCGGTCGCGGCGCCGCTCGTGGTGCTGGCAACGGGGCCGTTCCTCGGACGGACGGCCGCGCTGGCTGGGGTCGACGTCCCCATCGCCCCGACGCGCCGCCAGAAGGTCGTGGTTGCCGACGCACCCGAGGTGCCGGCCGACGCACCGATGACGATCGACGAGGCGACGGGCGCCCATTGGCGGCCGGCCCTCCGCGGCGCCTTCGTCCTGCTGACCGAGCCCGGGACGCCGGCGACCGACCCGACTTGGAGCGTCCCGACCTCGGCGGACTTCGCGTTCCGGCTCCTGGACCCGGCGTCACCCGACAGCGTCGCGGCCGTGGCGCCCTTCTGGGCCGACGCCTGGGAGCGCGGCATCAACTGGCTGATCGTGGCCGGCCAGTACGAATACACGCCGGACCATCGCCCGTTCGTCGGACCGACGCCGGTCGACGGCCTGTGGCTGAACGGCGGGTGGAGCGGTCACGGCGTGATGGGTTCCGGTGGCGGGAGCCGGCTGCTCCTCGATGCGATCACCGGCCGCGCGACCGGCCCGTCGTGGGGCATCGCCGCGGACGGTCCGGGCGGGAATCCATTCCGGCTCGATCGCGCGATGGAGGCCGGTCGGCACGATGTGCTGTGAGCCGGGGCGGTGCCTCCTGGCACCTGGTACGGCCGTCCCGGATTGGTGCGCCTGCGCGCCCGACCATCGCCGCTCCCCCTTCGGGACGAGTCGGTCATTGAGGTGCGGGAGCAGCGCAGCGTAGATTTACGTCGTGCCGTAACGCGACACACCCGGGGACAAACCTGGGGCGTCGGTCACGGGCCAGGGCACGGCCTTCGGTTCACTCCATGACGGTTGGAGCGCCGAGGATCCCGGACCCAGGCCACGAGCCGAGTAACCACGGATCATCGGCCAGCAGGCCTGGGACGCGGTACGGCAGAACTCATCGCTCGAATGTTCGTCGCCCTCCGGCCACCCGGAGGGCGATTTCATGTCCGGCGGGGCTCGGCCGGCGGCCGGGCCCGACGGACGACGCCACGCCGATTGAGGTCGGCCCGGACGACCCGGGCTGCGGCCTTGAGGTCCCGGTCGCGGGTGATCGTCGTCGCCAGCCAGTCGATGTACGAAGGCTCGAAGCTCGCGACCTGGCCGAGGGTGTGCCCGTGGAACTTGCCGAAGGGCAGCTCGAGGTCCAGTGCCTTCGCGAGTGGCGGCTCGGCGGGCGGCCGGAAATTCCGGACCCGCGACCGGGCCGACGGACCGGTCGGCGTGCTCGCACGCGGTGGCTCCCGCTCATCGTCGAAGACGCGGTAGGGCGGCTGCCCTCTGAGGATGTGGCCGTTTTCGCGGCTGTCGGCCGGGCGAAGGGGCTGGTTCCGCGGACGGAAGGTCCCGGTCGTGTCGACCCGGCCCGTGACGGGTCGGGTGGGTCGCGGGCGAGGCGGGCCGCCGCGGCGCGACCGGCCGCCGCCGGCGTCTGTCCCGCCCGGCCAACGCGCTCCAGCGCGGTCGTCCGTGCCCGGCCGCCGCCGTGATGCACCGCCGTCCCGGGTGAGGGCGGCATACGCGTCGTTGATCTCGGCCATGAGGCGCGTCGCGACGCGCGACGCTGCCGGATCGTCGCCCGTCAGATCGGGATGGTGCCGTCGGGCGAGCCGCCGCCAGGCCGCTTTGATCTGGGTCGGTGTCGCGCCCGGCTCGATGCCGAGGACGTCGTGCGGATCGCGTTTCACCACGGCCGGATCATATCGGTGGTCCGGACGGGCCCCGCTTGACAGCCCCTCCGCTGGGCCGTCCCATATCGCCGTGCCCTCTCTCCGAAGGACCGGCCTCGTCGCCGCGCTCGTCACCGTCCCCTTCGCCCTCGCCTACCGGTTCGCATTGCTCTACCGGATCCGAGCGGGTTTTCCGATCCCCCGCCCGCCGCAGCTCAGCCCGGCCGACATGGGCCTGCCGTTCGAGCCGGTCGACGTCCATTCGGGCGACCTGACCCTTCCCGGCTGGTTCATCCCCGCTCGTGACGGCTCGCCCGGTCCGGGCGTCGCCCTGGTCCACGGCTGGGAATCCGCCCGGGACCGCCTTCTGCCGATGGCGGTCTTCCTCCACGCAGCCGGCTTCCATTGCCTGGCCATCGACGTCCGCGGCCACGGCGCCAACGCGGCGGAAACGCTGCCGATCTCCGCGGGGGAGTTCGGCTCCGACGCGCTGGCGGCGTTTCGCGCGCTGGACGCGCGGCCCGAGGTGACCGTCGGGGCGGTGCTGGGGCACTCGATGGGGGCGATCGGCGCGATCCTCGCCGCGGCCGAGGAGCCGCGGATCGCGGCCGTCGTCTCGACGTCGGCGCCCGCCGACCCATGGCGGCTCACCCGGCAGACCTTCCGGCTCGCTCGACTCCCCTTCCCCGATGCGATCGCCTGGCCGCTCGCCTGGCTGACGACCCGTGTCTATCTCCGTCCGCGCGGCCACCGGATGACCCGGATCTCGGCGAGCGAGGCGCTGCGGACGCTCGACCGGCCGATCCTCCTCGTCCACGGATCGGCCGACCCGGTCGTGCCGATCGCCCATCTCGAGCGCCTGGCGGCGGTTGCCCGACGCGCCGGGCGGAGCGTCGAGATGCTGACGATCGAGGGCGGCCAGCATTCCTGGCTCTACGAGTTCCCGGCCTACCGGCGGGCCGTCGCGGAATTCCTGGCGCGAGTCCTCGGTGGGCCGTTCGAGCCGGCGGAGGCGGGCGCCCTGGCCGCCGCCGCCGAGACCCACCGCCTGCCCGACACGCCCCGGCCGCAGACCGCCGTGCAGCGCGAGCCCGGCGGCCTCCGCTCGCTGGTTGCCCTGGCGGTGCCGTTCCGGAGGGCCGGTCAGGGCATCGGCGACATCGAGGACCCGGACGGCGACCGCCAGCCGCCGCCCGCTCCGGTTCGGACCGATTCGGACGCTGCGGGGATCCCGTCGTGACCGACGATCGACCGATGTCGGTCTGGGATGCCGTCGCCCATAAGCGCGTCGTCCGGCGGTTCGCCGACCGCCCGCTCGAGCCGGACCATCTCGTCCGGATCCTCAACGCGGGGAGGCGCGCCGCGAGCTCGAAGAATCTCCAGCGCTGGCAGTTCATTGTGTGCCGCGACCGTGACCACCTCGCCGAGCTCACCCGGGTCGGTCCGTGGGCCGATCACCTCGCCGGCGCCGCGGTGGCGATCGCCCTCGTCACGCCGGATCCGGCGGCCGCCGACAGTCCCGCGTCGGTGATGTTCGACCTCGGAATGGCGGCCGGGAACATGATGCTCGTCGCCTGGGAGCTCGGGATCGGCAGCGTCCCGGCGACCGTGTACGAGCAGGATCTCGCGAGACAGCTCCTCGGCTACCCCGAGGACCACCACTGCGAGTACCTCTTGTCGTTCGGCTACCCCGCCGATCCCGACATCCTGACCCGGCCGAACAAGGCCGGCGGGCGCGTCGCCCTCGCCGACATCCTCCACGACGAGCGCTGGTAGCGCGCATCCGGCGGGCCAGGACGGCGTTGCCGCCTGCGCGCGTCGCTCACGCACGTCTGAGTGCGCTCGCTTCCGTGCTCGGCGGCGCCTTGCCCTGACCCGTCGCCTGCGCGCTACCCGAATGTGCTGAAGGTCACTGCCACTTGAAGAAGCGGGCGGCGATCCCGAAGCAGGCGACGAGCCACACGGCCAGGACGGCGAAGCAGACCCACAGGGGTGAGAAGGGCGTGCCGTCGACCATCACCTGGCGGAGGCCGTCGCCGAGGTAGGTCAGCGGCAGCGCCCGGGCGACGGTCTTCAGGGCGTCCGGCATCGCGTCGATCGGGAAGAACGTGCCCGACAGGAACATCAGCGGGAACTGGACGACGCTCGTCATGCCGTTGGCTGCGTCCTCGGTCTTCGCGAATGACGCGATCACGTAGCCGAGGGCGATGAACGCGAGCGAGCCGAGGAGGATCAGGCCGCCGATCAGCAGCCACGACCCGGCGACCTGGACGTGGTAGAGAGCCGACCCGACGCCGACGATGATCGCCGTCTGGACGATCGCGATCAGCAGCCGCATGAGGACGTTGCTGCCGACCAACTGCCAGCGTCGGAGCGGCGTCGCCTGGAGCCGCTTCAGGATGAGCTTCTGGCGATCGGCGACGAGCGGGACCGAGGCGAAGATCCCGACCTGCATCAGCGACATCCCGAGAATCGACGGAACGAGGTACGAGATGAACGTGAGGTCGTTCGTCTGGATCGGCTTGAACGATGGCTCCACGGCCGGCGGGACGCCGGCCACCGCCTGGTTGACCGCCGACAGGACGAAGCCGACAAGCTGGCGCGTCGTCGCATCCGCGCCGCTCTGGCTCGGGTCCGTGTAGACGGTCAGGTTGGCCGGGCCGGCCTTCGCCGCCACCGTCTGGCTGTAGCCCTCCGGGACGATGATGACGGCGACGACATCGCCCTTCTTCATCGAGGCCAGCAGCTCGTCCTCGGTCCCGTCGACGATCTTCAGGTTCCACAGCGCGGCGAAGGCACCCTTCAGCTGGCCCGACGCCGGCGTCCCGTCGAGGTCGGCGAATCCGATCGATCGCTCGCTGCTGCCGCCCGTGAAGATCGATCCGAACAGCAACACGAAGATCAGCGGGAAGGCCAGCGTCCAGAAGAGGGCCGCCCGATCGCGGGTGAAGCTCTTGATGTTGGCGACGGTGAGGAGGAGCAGCGGGCGCATCGGTCGGTCGTCAGTCCCGCAGCGCCCGGCCGGTGAGGTCGAGGAAGACGTCCTCGAGGGTGGCCCGCCGCACGCCGAGATTCGCGGGCTCGACGCCGAGGCCCTCGGCCGCGTCGAGGACCGCCCCGATCGTCCCGGCCACGTCCCGGGTATAGAGCAGCGTGTCGCCGTCCTCGTGCTTGACGGAGGCGACGCCCGGCATCCGGGCGAGCCGCTCCTCGGGCAGGCCGTCGATCGTGTCGAACCGGACCGCCCGTTCCTTGAACCGACGGCTCACCAGCTCCTCGACCGTGCCCTCCTCGAGGATGTGGCCGTGATCCATGATCGCGACGCGGTCGCACAGCACCTCGGCCTCCTCGAGGTAGTGTGTCGTCAGGAGGACCGTCCGGCCGGCCGAGCGGAGGCCGAGGACGACGTCCCAGAGCGCCCGCCGAGCGGCGGGATCCATGCCCGTGGTCGGCTCGTCCAGGAAGACCAGCTCCGGGTCGTTGACGAGGGCGAGCGCCACGGACAGGCGCTGGCGCTGCCCGCCGGACAGGTTCTGGGTCCGGGTCGTCCGCTTCTCGCCGAGGTCCATCAGGCTGATGAGCTCGTCGGTCGAGCGGCCGCCGAGGTGGTAGAAGCCCCGGAACAGGTCCAGGACCTCGACCACGGTCAGCTTCGGGTAGAGCGCCGCGGTCTGGAGCGAGACGCCGATGCGTGGCTTCAGCCGGTCGGGATCCCGGACCGCATCGACCCCGAGGACGCGGACCTCGCCGCGGTCGGGCTCTCGAAGGCCCTCGAGGACCTCGACGGTCGTGGTCTTGCCGGCGCCGTTGGGCCCGAGCAGGCCGAAGATCGTCCCGGCCTGGACCTCGAAGCTGACCCCGTCGACGGCACGCGTCTCGCCGTATGCCTTGTGCAGCCCGGCCACGCGGATGACGGGTTCCGCGGCCGCCGCGGTCGGGATGCTCACTTGGCCGATGGTGCCATGTCGGCTGCTTCGATCAGAGCCGCTTGCGGAGGTAGGCCGCCACGGTGGCGTCGTAGCCGAGCTCCTCGTACAGGCGCTTGGCGTCCGGACGGTGATGGCCGGCGGTGACCTCGGAGAACGCCGCGCCGACCTCGCGGCCCAGGCGCTCCGCCTCCTCCATCAGCAGCCGGCCGACGCCGCGCTCGCGGACGCCGGCGTCGACCACGAGCGCCATGACGCGGATGACCCGGTCCGAATGCTCGAAGCGCGGGAGGGCATGGACAGCGACGAACCCGAGCACCTCGCCGTCGTGGTCCGCGACCAGGACGCGCGAGTACTCGGAGTCGAAGCGCCCGAGGCGCTCGACGATGTCGCTCGGCCCCGAGGGGTAGCCCTCATCGGTGAACAGCGCCGCGATCGCCTCGGCGTCGGCGGGCGACGCCGGGCGGACGACGATCGGCGGATGGTCGGTCATCGGCCGGATGGTAGCGAACGGCGTTCGACGACGATCAGGTGCGGCCCGCTGACGGGTCCGTCGAGGACGAGGACCGACGGGCCGAACGGGCCGATCGCGACGCCGCTGATGCCCACCCCGGCCGCCGCCGCCCGTCGCCGGAAGGCCTCGAGACCGTCTTCCTCGGGGACGCCGACGTACCGACCGGCCGGACCCTCCCCGTGACGAGCCAGCGAAGCCGCCAGCCGCCCTTCCGTCGTCGGCTCGGCGACGGCGATCGTGGCGCCGTCCGGATCCCTGACGACCGCCACGCGAGCCCCGAGGAGCGGGTCGTTCGCTGCGGCGCGGGGGTCAGCGTGCTGGCCACGGTCGGTCAGCGATCGCTCCAGGTCGACCGTCGCGAGGATCTCGGCGAGCGGGACGAGGCCATCCTCGATCGACGGCGCCTCGGTCACGGGCGCAGCAGCAGATCCGGCGCGACCCCACCGATCGCGTCGAACCCGAGAGACGCATAGAGGCGCTGGGCGACGTCGTTCTCCTGGAAGACGCCGAGGTAGATCCAGCGGCTGCCGGCCCGGAGCGCATCGCCGACCACGATCGAGGTGACGAGCCGGCCGAGTCCCTGGCCGCGGAACGCCGGATCGGTTCCGATCGACGACAGGTAGCTCGCCCCGGAGAACGTGGTCCGCCGGGCGACCGCCGCCGGTTTGCCGTCGATCCGGACCAGAACGGCGTGGTAGGCCTCGGTTGTCAGGCCCTGGAGCGCCTCGAGCTCGATGGCGACCCGCCGCTCGGGCTCGACCCCGAACGCCGTGACGAGGACCTCGGCGATGCCCTGCACGGCCGCTTCCGCAGTGGGCCCAGCGATCCGATGGAGCCGCTCGATGGTGACGAGCCCGCCGTCGCCGAGACCCGGGGCGGCCGCGTCGAGCGCGGCTCGGTCCGGGTCGAAGACCATGAACATGCCGCCGCCGTGATCGTCGAAGCCCTGGGCGAGGAGCCGTTCGGCGAGGTCCGGTGGTTCGTCGAAACCGGGCATCGGCCAGACGTGCGGGATCCGATCGAGCCCGGCGAACAGGGCCAACACCTCCGTGAGTCGCCGGTCGAACGCCGCCGGCTCGCTCGGCCAGGCGACCCCCACGAGCCGGTTCCAGAAGGGCTCGCGATCGGTCGGGTCGTACAGGAGGTAGGCGTCGCCGAGATCGCGAACCTCGCGACCGATCAGCCCGTGGGAGCGAGCCTCGTGCCACGAGAGCCAGCGGACGTCGGCCGGGGTCAGGTCGGCCGGCCGGGTCGAGCGGCCCGCGGGCAACGGCACGTGATCGGCGACCATCGCCGAACGATACCCGTGGCCGGAGAACCGGACGACCGCGAGCGCGCGTACGATGAAGCATCTGCCCGCCCGACCGGCTATCCCAGCTTCGCCGGTCCCCTCCGATGGAGGACCCGCATGCGCCGCCTCACCCTGTTGCCCACGCTCGTGGCCGTCCTGACGCTCGCCGCGTGTTCCGGGACCGCGTCGACGCCGGCGTCGAGCTCGCCCGCGCCCGTACCGGCGGCCGGATCTCCCGCGGCAGGGTCGCCCGCGGCGGGATCGCCCGCGGCCGCGTCGGGAGGCGCCGCTGGTGGCGCCGCCTGTGCAACCGCGCCAACCGGCTCGACAGCCACCGTGAACGTCACGATCAAGGACTTCAAGTTCGCGCCGCAACCGGTCCAGGCCAAGGTCGGCGACGTCATCCAGTGGGCCAATCAGGACTCCGCCCCGCACAGCGCGACGCTCGACAATGGCGCCTGCGACACGAAGCCGATCTCCCCCGGCTCGAACGCGACCCTCGTCTTCACGGCGCCCGGGACGTACACCTACCACTGCTCCGTCCACCCGACGCAGATGAAGGACTACACGATCGCGGTCACGTAGCTCCGCTCAGGTCGGACGGGCGACGACGAGGAGCGTCGCACCCGACAGGAGGTCGATGACCGTCGGGACCGGCACGCCCGCCGAGGCGAACAGTTCGACGTACCCGGCGTGGGTCAGCATCCGGGTGCCCTGGTAGAGCTCGTCGATCTGGATGCCCCAGAGCAGCTGGGCCTGGAGCGACTGGCTGTCGGCCGGCTTGTCGGGCAGGCACCACTCGAGGACGACGAGTCGCCCGCCGCGCGCCACCGCGGCCCACGAGGCCTTGAGCGACGCGACCGGGTCCGGCAGCTCGTGGAGCGCGTCCTGGATGTAGACCAGGTCGAACTGCTCTCGGAACGGCATATCCGGGATCGCCCGCGGCTCGATCCGGATCCGCTGGCCGAGGCCGGCATCACTCACGTGCTTCATCGCGCGGGCGACCGAATCCGGCTCGTACTCGACGCCGACGAGCTCCGTCGCCGGGAAACGTCGGGCGATCGCGATCAGCCACTTGCCCCCGCCGCACGCCACGTCGAGGACCCGTGCCCCCCGGCTGAGCGCCGCCGTCAGCTCGGGCAGCTGGGCCAGCCCCTCCTGGAAGAAGACCGCGATGTCCTGAACGGTGACCGACTCGATCGCCCGGTGGAAGCGTGGCGGCCGCTCGTCGATCGTCCGGCCGGTCCGGAAGAACTCGGCCAGGCCGGCGTAGTCGAGGCTCGACACGACGGCGGCGACGAACTGGCCGCCGAGGTACTCGGGATGAGTGTCGTCGAGGAGGACAGAGACGACGTCCTCCTCGAGATGGGCTCGCCCGTCCTCGAACGCGACGAGATCGGCCGAGTGCGCGGCCCGCAGCCAGGCCCCGACCGGCTCCGGCCGGCAGCCTGCCGTCGCAGCGACATCATTCGGGGCGATCCCGCCGGACCCGGCGTCGCGGATCGTGGCGAAGAGGCCGAGCTCAAGGCCGAGGTAGATGACCCAGCTCTGGTAGAACCCGGCGACGGAGGCAGCCAGCTCCTCGAACCGATCCTCCCGTCCCATGGACCGATTGTCGCATGGCGCCTCGCGCCGTCAGCGGCCTCGGCGGCGCGCGCCGCGTCGGGCGCAACCGATCGACCGGCCCCGGTGTTCAATCTCACATGATGGTCGAACTCGATCCCGCCACCGACGACGCCCGGCTCGCCGCCCGCCTGGCAAGCGACCTCGACAGCTCGTTCGAGTCGCTCGTCGTCGCCCACCAGGACCGCCTCTTCACGATCGCGTTCCGGACCGGCGGCGACCGCCACGACGCCGAGGAGCTCGTCCAGGACTGCTTCGTCCGCGCCTACCGAGCGCTCGCGACGTATCCCCCGACGCGGATCCGCGAGCTGCGGCTGCGGGGCTGGCTGACCACCATCCTGCTGAACGCCGGCCGCAACCGGGCGCGGGTCAAGCGTGTTCCGACGACCGAGCTGACCTTCGAGCCCGGCGCCGAGCCGGCCGTCGACCCGCTCACCCGGCGAGACGAGCGTGAGACGTGGGCCCGTCTGCTGGCCGGCCTGACGTCGGCCCAGCGGACCGCCGTCGTCCTGCGCCACGTGGACGGGATGTCGTACGCCGAGATCGCCGAGGCGACCGGCCGGCCCGAAGGCACCGTCAAGGCCCACGTCCATCGCGGCCTTGCCGCCCTACGCACAGCGCTCCTTGCCGCCGAGCGGCGCGAGCGCGAGGAGATCCCCGCATGAACGACCAGATCGATCCCACGACCGAGTCGGCCCTCGCCGGTCTTCGCGAGCCCGCTCCCGTCGGGCTCGCCCACGCCACGCTCGTCGCCGTTGGCCTCGCCGACGACTACGCGGTCCTGCATTCGCCCGTCGGGCCGCTCCGCGTCGCCTGGAACGGCCGTGGCGTGTCGGCGGTCGAGGAGGCCCCGGATGACGGCGTGTTCGAGGCGCGCTTCTACGCCCGGACCGGACGCGTGGCCCGTCGCCGCGACGCGCTGCCGGCCGACCTCGCCCGCAAGATCGAGCGACGGCTCGCCGGCCGCCACAACCGCATCGATCTCGACCTTCGCGGATCGACCGCCTTCGAGCGGGCGGTGTGGATGAAGGCGCTCGAGATCCCCCGCGGCGAGGTCCGGCCCTATGGCTGGATCGCCCGGGAGATCGGCCGGCCGAAGGCCGTCCGGGCCGTGGGGACGGCGCTCGGTCAGAACCCGGTGCCGCTAATCGTGCCCTGCCACCGAGTCGTGCGGAGCGATGGGATGATCGGCCAGTACTCGCTCGGCGGGCCGCGCAACAAGCGGACGATCCTGGCCGGCGAGGGCGCGGACCCGGACGAGCTCGAGACGCTAGCCCGGGCCGGGATCCGCTACTTCGGGTCGGACACGACCCACATCTACTGCCTGCCGACCTGCCACGACGCGAGGCGTGTGACGGAGCGGCACCTCGTCCGGTTCTCGTCTGCCGGGGCGGCGTCCGCCGCCGGGTACCGCCCCTGCAAGCACTGCCGCCCCACCGTGGCGACTGCCGTCGCCTAGGGCTGTTGCGAACGCAGTCGCTGGCGCTGTCGTACACTTCGGTGACCTTGGACCAGTCGACTATGCCAACTCGCCGCCGGGTCCGTCCGGCTTCCGCCGTGCTCGTGTGGACGGCGATCCTGATCCTGTACGTGGTCTGGGGCTCGACCTACCTCGGGATCCGGATCGCCGTTTCGACGATCCCGCCGTTCGTCCTCGCCGCGACCCGTTTCGCGATCGCGGGGATCGTGATGCTCGTCGCCGTGGCCGTCGTGCGGCGAGGCGCCATCCCTCGGCCGACTCTCCGGCAGTGGCGCGACAGCGCGATCATCGGCGCGCTGCTCATGGGTGGCGGGATGGGCGCCGTGGCATGGGGCGAGCAGACCGTTCCGTCGGGGATCGCCGGCCTGCTGATCGCGATGATGCCGGTCTGGGTCGCCGTCCTCGGCAGAGTCTTCTTCGGCGATCGGCTGCCGCGGGTCGCCGTTGCCGGGATCGCCATCGGCATGCTCGGGGTGGCCATCCTCGTCGGCCAGGGCGTCGCGATCGACCGGTCGCTCGATCCCGCCGGCGTCGGCGCCCTCATCATCTCGCCGATCGCCTGGTCGGCCGGCTCGCTCTACTCGACGCACGGGGCCGATCTCCCGGACGACCCGTTCGTCACGACCGGCATGGAGTTCGTGTCGGGGGCGGCCGTCCTCGCGGCAATGTCGGCGGTCAGCGGTGAGCTGGCGTCCTTCGAGCCGGCGGCCGTGTCGGCGAACTCCGCGATCGCGTTCGCCTACCTGACGGTGGTCGGGAGCCTGATCGCCTTCACCGCCTTCGCCTGGGTTCTCCGCCAGGCACCGCTGCCGCTGATCGCGACGTATGCCTTCGTCAATCCGGTGATCGCCGTCTTCCTGGGCTGGCTCATCCTCAGCGAGCCCGTGGCACCCGTCCAGCTCCTCGCGGGCGCGGTCACCGTCGTCGGCGTCGCGCTGATCATCCTCGCCCGGAGCCGGATGCCCGCGGCGCGCCGGCCCGAGCCGAGAGCGGTCGACGCGCGCGGCAGCGAGGAGCTCGCTGCCTAGGCACGACCTCCGCGCGAGGTCCTATCCCGCTGGCACTCCCTCGGCGACGATCGTCCGCGCGACGCGCCGGCCCAGGGCGAGGATCGTGATCATCGGGTTCACCCCGATGCCGGTCGGGAACAGCGACCCGTCGGCGACATAGAGGCCGGGCACCGGTCGGCCGTCACGGGTCCGGAGGCGTCCCCGCGGGTCCACGGGATGGGATCCCGGGTCGGCACCCATCCTGACGGTCCCCATCTGGTGCGCCGAGAAGACGCTCCCGCGATTGGGGCTGAAGTCGAACGACCGAAGCGCCTCCTCGAACACGCCGAACGCGCGCGCCTCGTCGGCGGGTTCCGACCCGTTGGTGTCGTGCCACCGTGGTGGCATTCCGACGGCGACGATCCGGCGGGCACCGCCGGCCCGGCTCAGCTGCGCCATCGACACGAGGGCATGGCGGAGCGTCGCGACGCCGGCGGCGTCGAGGCGGTAGTCGATCCGGACGTTCCCGGCGCGGGTCGGGCGGACCGTCCCCTCGCCGCCGTCCCGCGTGATCGCGATCAGCGGCGCGACGTGGCGGATCCGACCCAGTAGCGCGTCGTGGGCCTCCGTCCCCTCCCAGGGCAGGGCGAGCGCGATCAGCCCCGGGTGGCCCGGCGCCGATTCGATGGCGTACGAGCGACGGCCGGGCGCCGGAGGGGAAAACTGGAGCGAGCGCGCCGCCTGCATCGTCCCGCGCCACATGTCGATCGGCTCGTCGAAGACGCCCGCGATGACCGGCACGGGATGGAGCCGCAGGTGACGGCCGATGGCCGGGTGGTCGAAGTCGGACATGGCCAGGATCGCCGGGCTCCGGAGGGCGCCCGCGGCGACGACGACCTGCGGCGCCCGCACCGTCAGGCGCATCGTCCCGGCCGAAGGGTCGCCCGACACCCCGACATCGGCTTCGACGCCGACGGCCCGTCCACCCTCGACGAGCACGCGCCGGACCGTCGCCCGCGGGATCACCCGCGCACCGCGTTCCACAGCGGAGGCGAGGTGCACCCGGATCCCCGACTGCTTCGTCCCGCGTGGACAGCCGAACGGACAGCTCCCGCAGTCGCCGCAGTCGCGGGCGTTTCGAACGATCGGAGCGGCCTCCCAGCCGAGCGCCGTCGCACCGCGAAGGATCACCTCGTCCTTCGGTGGGATGACCATCGACGGCGACGCACCAACGTCGGCCATGACGGATTCGAGGTCGGCGTCGAGCTCGGCGCCGTCACCGCCGTCGACACCGTCGAGCCCGTGCTCGGCCGCCCACTCCGCGCGGACGTCGTCGGGGACCGCGATCGAGGTCATCCAGTTCACCAGCGTGCCGCCCCCGACCGCGGCACCGGCCAGCATGGTGATCGAGCCGTCCCAGGTCGTCAGGACGCCGCGGTTCAGGTACAGCCGGTTGTATGCATCGAGCTCGTTCGACGGCAGCGAGGCCTCGTCGACGAACGGCCCGGCCTCGAGCACGACGACCGATCGCGCCGCCCGCGCGAGGTCGGCAGCGACAACACCGCCGCCGGCACCGGAGCCGACGATGACGACGTCGGCGTCGAGGGTCAGGGGGGATGCGTCATGCGCGAGCCGGACCGGCCGGACCGGTGTCGGGTCGGATGTGACCGGCGGGCGATCGGGCTCGTAGCCGATCGTCTTGAGCCGCGGGTTCGGCGCCTCGGGCGGGCCCGGGTCGGCATAGGCGAGGAATGTCAGGAGCTTCCGGAACGCCTGGAATGCGGACCGACGCTGCGGAATTCGAGACGTGGCCCAGTCGAGCAGCAACCGCTCGCGCCCGGCAGGCCCGAGGTCGCGGAAGGCCGTCGGCCGGCCCGTCAGCATCAGGTTGGCGAGACGGGACTCGATCAGGCGCAGCACGAGGCGGAGCTGCCGAACCTGGGCGGGGTCGGCGGCGAGCGCGAGGGCTTCTGCCGCGAGGTTGGCCCGACGAACCGCCCCGCCCCGAACGAAGGTTTCGGCCAGCTCGGCGAGAGTCGCGAGATCGCGTTCGGACCACGGCGTGGGTGACGGCATCGCCCGGATCAGAGTCCCGCCATGTGGCGCTCCCAGCCCTGGGCCGGCAACGGCTCGCACCGCAACGGCCGGTCCTCGCGGTAGCCGAGGGCGTACTCGGCCTGGATGATCGTGTGCAGCTGGCTCGTTCCCTCGTAGATGACCGCGGCCTTCGAGTTCCGCAGGTAGCGCTCGACGGGGAACTCGTTCGAGTACCCGTTCGCGCCGTGGATCTGGATGGCATCGAGAGCGGACTGGACGGCGTGCTCGGTGGCATGCCATTTCGCGAGCGACGTCTCGCGCGTGTTGCGCAATCCCTGGTTCTTCAGCCACCCGGCCCGCCAGACGAGGAGGCGGCCCATCTCCGTCCCGGCCGCCATCTTTGCCAGCATCTGCTGGACGAGCTGGTGCCGGCCGATCTCCTGGCCGAACGTCCGCCGCTCACGGGCGTACGCGAGCGACGCGTCCAGGCAGGCCTGGGCGAGCCCGACGGCCCCGGCGGCGACGGTGTAGCGGCCCTGGTCGATCGCGCTCATCGCGATCAGGAACCCCTCGCCCTCGTCGCCGATCCGGTGCTCTTCGGGCACGACGACGTCGTCGAGGTTGATGAGGCCCGTGTTGCCGGCCCGGATCCCGAGCTTGCCGTGGAGGGACCCCGTCGACAGGCCGGTCATGCCTCGCTCGAGGAGGAAGGCCGTGACGCCGCGCCAGCCCTTCGAGCGGTCGGTCGAAGCGAAGACCAGGAAGTGGTCGGCGATGTCGGCGAGGCTGATCCACAGCTTCTGGCCGTTGAGTCGATAGGCGTCGCCGTCGCGGCGTGCCGTTGCGCCGAGGTTCGCCGCGTCGGTGCCGACGCCCGGCTCCGTCAGGCCGAACGTCGCGAGCTTCTCGCCGCGCGCCTGGGGCACGAGCCAGCGTTCCTTCTGCTCGTCGGTCGCCCACTGAAGGAGCGCCAGGGAGTTCAACCCGACGTGGACGCTCTGGACGACCCGGAAGGCCGTGTCGGCCCGCTCGAGCTCCTCGCAAAGGATCGCGAAGCTCAGGTAGTCCATCCCCGACCCGCCCCAGCGCTCCGGGATCGGCGCTCCGAGGAAGCCCTGCTCGGCCATCCTCCCGAACAGCTCGCGCGGGAAGCCGCCGTCCTCGTCCCAGCGTCGGATGTGCGGCAGGATCTCGGCTGCGGCGAAGTCGCGGGCGGCCTGCTGGACGAGGCGGTTCTCGTCGGTCAGCGAGAAGTCGACCATTCGCCGAATGCTAGCGCGCGAGGTGGCCGCGAACGGGGCCCGACCGGCTCGGGCGCTTCCTATACTCCGCCGGATGGATCAGTCGACCGCAACCCGCGATCTCGCCGCAGCCGCGACCCACCTCACCCCCGTGCTCGGCCGTTACTTCGAGCGGAGCTGGAGCCACGGCGAGGGCCATCGGCTGTACGACACCGACGGGCGCGCCTACCTGGATTTCGCGAACTCGATCGCCGTCACGGCGCTCGGCCACCACCATCCCCGCGTCACGGCGGCCATCCATGCCCAGGTCGATCGCCTGATCGGGCCGACCGGGGGGATCGGCTACGCGGAGCCGGTCGTCCGCCTCGCGTCGATGCTGGCGGCGACCCTGCCCGATCCCATCGACAGCGTCATGTTCCTGAACTCGGGCTCGGAGGCGATCGACGGAGCGCTCAAGCTCGCTCGGCGGATCAGCGGTCGGCCGGGGATCATCGCGTTCCGCGGCGGGTTCCATGGACGCACGTTCGGAGCCACCAGCGTCACGACGTCGAACCTCAACTACCGGACCGGCTACGAGCCGCTGCTCCCCGGCGTCTTCATCGCCCCGTATCCGGCGGCCTACCCGGACTTCGACGGCGACCCGGAGCGCGCGTCGGCCGCTGCCCTGGATGCCCTTCGATCCCTCTTCCGGACCGTGATCGCCCCGTCGAAGGTCGCCTCGATCCTGATCGAGCCGGTGATCGGCGAGGGCGGCTACCAGCCGGCCCCGCCGTCGTTCCTCGTCGCCCTTCGCGAGCTGTGCGACGAGCACGGGATCATGCTCATCGCCGACGAGGTCCAGACCGGCTTCGCCCGGACCGGGCGGATGTGGGGCTTCGAGGTGTCCGGCATCGTCCCGGACGTCGTCGTCCTGGCGAAGGCGATCGCGAACGGCCTGCCGCTGTCGGCGATCGCCACCTCCCGGGCCCGGATGGAGCAGTGGGGCAAGAGCGCCCATGGCTCGACGTTCGGCGGCAACCCGGTCGCGTGTGCCGCCGGGATCGCCGTCCTCGAGACGATCGCCGATGACCGGCTCGTGGAGAACGCGACCGCTCGTGGTGCGGAGCTCAGGACCGGGCTCGACCGGATCGCGGCGGAGGAGCCCCGGATCGGTGATGTTCGAGGCCCTGGGCTGATGATCGGCGTCGAGTTCGTGACCGACCGCGAGACGCGTGAGCCGGATGGTGTGACCGCCAAGGCGGTAATCGCCCGCGCGGCCGACCTCGGGCTCCTGCTCCTGACGTGCGGGATGAGCGGCCAGGTCATCCGCTGGATCCCGCCGATCGACGTGAGCCCGGCGGAGGTCAGCGAGGCCGTCGAGATCTTCGGTGAGGCGCTCCGCTCGATGTGACCGGCGCTCGCATGGCGAAGCGCCCGCTTCGACGGCGGGCGCCTCGTGACGATATCGATGTCGAGAGCGGCCGAGCCGCCCCCGTCAGTCCGCGATCAGCGGTTCTGCGCGAGGAACTTCATCACGTCGTCGAGGCGGAAGCGTCGATCGCCCCGCTTGCAGACGCGATAGAAGGGCAGCTCGCCCCGATCCCCGAGCCGCTTCACCGTGTTGACGTGCAGGTGGAGCATCTCGGCGACTTCCGTCGCGGTGAGCATCGGCCCGAGCTCGTTGACGGCCATGGACCCCATATGGTCGTTTGCCTTTCTGTGCGCGTGGAGGGTGTCCGCACCCGAGGGGTGGCCAGTGGTGGAGTGCGGCTCGCTGATGGGCGGAGCGTATGGGTGGCCCGTCAGGGTCGCCAAGCCGTACTTTGGGCTAGCCGCTCGTACCACAGAGGACCGCTGTGAGCGTGGCGGACGGTCTCAGGAGCCTCTCATCGCTCGGGGCGAGGATCGATCGCGATCCCCGCCGTGGGCCATCTCCCCTCCTCCTCCCGGCTCACGGCAGGGACACCTCTCCGAACCTTCTGGCACGATCGACGACTCACCGCCGCCGGCGCCGGCGCCGGCCAGCACAAGGACCACCGTCCGAATGAAGATCCTCCTCGTCGAGGACGACGCGCGACTGAGTCGCTCGCTCGCGCGTCTGCTCGAACAGGACCGCCACAACGTCGAGGTCGCCGCCGACGGCGAGACCGGGCTGGACATCGCGCTCGGGGAGAACGGCATCGACGTCGTGATCCTCGACATCGGCCTTCCCGACCTGTCCGGGATCGAGGTCGCGAAGCGGATCCGTCGCGAGCGACGCGAGCTGGCGATCCTCATGCTGACGGCCCGTGACACCGTGGGCGACCGGGTGACCGGACTGGACTCGGGCGCAGACGACTACGTGGTCAAGCCGTTCAGCTACGACGAGCTCGCCGCGCGGCTCCGGGCGCTCGCTCGACGCGTCGAGAGCGCGGCCCGTCGCCCGGAGCCACGGCTCACGGCCGGTCCGATCAGCCTCGACGAGGCATCGCGGACCGTGACGGTTCATGATCGGCCCGTGGATCTCAGCCCACGCGAGTTCTCGCTCCTCGAATCGCTCCTGCGCCATCCGGGCCAGGCCCTGAGCCGCGACCAGCTGCTCGACCAGGCCTGGCCGTTCGGAGTCGCCGTCACGCCCAATGCCGTCGACGCCTACGTCCACTACCTCCGGACCAAGCTCGGGTCCGAGGGCGAGCGGATCGAGACCGTCCGCGGCATCGGGTATCGCCTGAACGGTGCCTGACGGGGTGGCGACGTCGGGCCCGGACCCGACGATCGCCGAATCCCTCGCATCGGACGCCGGGCTGATCCGAACGGTCCGCTGGCGGCTGGTCCTGTGGAGCGGCCTCTCCACGCTGGTCGTGCTGGCCGTCCTCGGCGTGGCCCTCTACCTCGTCGTCGCCAGGAACCTCGAGACGACCGGAATCAACCAGCTGACCTTCAGGTCACAGCAGTTCGCCCATTTCCAGGACCCACGCAGCGGCCCGGGCCAGGGGTTCAGCTTCGGCGGCGGCGCGTCCGGGACGTTCGCGCTGATCGCGAACGACCAGGGCCAGGCCGTGGGGCCGGGCAGCTTCTTCATGCCGAGCGAGTTCCCGATCGAGGCCGGCATCGACGCCGCCCGCACGTCGGGCGTCGACATCCGCACGACGGTCGTCGACGGGACACCCGTCCGGGTGAGGACCGAGAAGGCCGATTCGAACGTCGGGACCGTCTACATCCAGGTCATCCAGGACCGGACGGCCGAGCAGCAGACGCTCGACGCGATCGTCCGCGTCCTGTTCCTCGGTGGAGCGGTGGTGGTCGTCGTGGCCGTGGCGTTCGGTGCCGTCTATGCTCGCCGGGCGCTCGTGCCGATCCGGGAATCACTGGCGTCCCAGCGCGCGGCGCTCCGTCGCCAGCGCGAGTTCGCCGCCGACGCGAGCCACGAGCTGCGGACGCCGCTGACGGTGATCCGGAGCTCCGTCGAGCACCTCCGCCGGAGCCGCGGCGCCGATGGATCTGCGACGACGACGGAAGCGCTCGACGACATCGATGCCGAGGTCGGCCACCTGACCGCGCTCGTCGAGGATCTCCTGCTCCTGGCCCGTTCCGACTCCGGGGCGATCATGTTGAACCGGCTCCCGGTCGACCTCGGCGACGTCGCCGCAGACGGTGCGGGCGCGCTCGCGAAGCTCGCCGACGAGCGAGGCGTGCGACTCGGCCTCGACCCGGAGCCGGCGATGGTCAAGGGCGATCACGCCCGGCTCCGCCAGCTGATCGTGATCCTCGTCGACAATGCAGTCCGGCACACGCCGCGCGGCGGATCGGTCCGCGTCCAGGTCCGGAGCGACCGTCAGCAGGCAGTCCTCGAGGTTGACGACGAGGGGCCGGGCATCCAGGCGGAGGACATGCCGCGCGTGTTCGAGCGGTTCTGGCGCGCGCCGGGCGCGGCGGCGGGTGGCACCGGCCTGGGCCTCGCGATCGCCAAGTCGATCGTCGACCTGCACGACGGGCGAATCACGGTCGCCAACCGCGCCGAAGGCGGCGCCCGCTTCACGGTTCGGCTGCCGGCCATCGACGGCCCGCCGGCTCCGGCTGCCCAAGCAGGGTCGGTCCTGGCGACGGACGAGTCCCGCTAGGCCCCTGGACCGAAGGGCGGACCGGATCGGCGCCACCGCGCACCGCGACTCGACGGCTCTCAGGACAACCTCAGGAACGGTGGTGGAAGATGCGCGCGCGTGCGTCCGCCCTTCGCCGCACGCCATCCGGAGCGACGATGCAAGCTGACACTCCTCCCCCGGCCGATCCCATCGTCCCGTTCAGCGGTCGAACGCCCAGCCGGTCGTCCGCGCTCCGTGCCGGCATCGTCGTCGGGGGCGCGCTCATCGTCGCCGTCGGCGCGGCGGTCGTGATGGCCGCCTCGCCAGGCCCCTCGACGTCGGGAGCCGGGGCACAACCATCGGCCGCGACCAGCACTCCCGGCAATGGCAGCTCGAACGGGAATGGCTTCGGTCACGGCGGGTTCGGCGGGTTCGGCCCCGGCAAGGGAGGTCGACCGGGTTTCGCGTTCCGTCGGATCACAGTGACGGCGATCTCCGGCTCGAACGTGTCGCTCACGACCGAGGACGGCTGGACGCGGACGATCGCGGTCACGTCGGATACCACGGTCACGAAGGGCGGCCAGCCCGCGACGCTCGGCGACGTCAAGGTCGGTGACCTCGTCCGCCTCGCCGAGAAGCGGAACAGCGACGGAACGTGGACGATCACGGCGCTCGCGGTCGTGCTGCCCCAGGCGGCCGGAACCGTGACCGCGGTCGGCGCCGATTCGATCACGATCAGCGGCCCCGACGGAACGACGCAGACGATCAGGACCACGGGGTCGACGACCTACCACCGCGGCCGGTCCGACGGGACGCGGGCCGACGTCAAGGTCGGGTCGAGGATCGTGGCGGTCGGAGAGCGAGCCTCGGACGGCAGTCTGACCGCGACATCGGTCACGGTCGCCCTGCCTCGCGTGGCCGGCATGGTGACCGGCGTCACGTCGAACTCGATCAGCATCACCCGCCGTGACGGCACGACCATGACGATCCACGTCGGATCCGACACCTCGATCGGCGTCGCCGGTGTCGACCAGGCAACGATCTCCGACATCAAGACCGGGATGTTCATCGCGGCCGAGGGCCTCCAGCGAGCGGACGGCTCGCTCGACGCGACCGCGATCCGTGCCGGACCGATCGGCAAGGGCCGCAACCGGGACAAGACGCCGAACGCCGTGCCGGGCGCATCCGCCGCGCCGAGCCTCTCGCAGGGCTGATCTCCGTCGCTTCAACGCCTCTCAGCGCGGGGCCACGTCTCAGGCTGTTCTCACTGCGCGGGAGTCTCCTGTGACCAGTGCAGACCCGTTCCGGAGACCGCTCCCCCATGAACCCCGACGATCGCCCCGATCAGCCCGTCCAGCGACTCTGGGAAGCGAGCCCCACTGCCGGACCCTGGCCACCCGCGTCGACCTCACCCACGTGGGGGGCTGCCACATCGGCGGAAACGATCGGCGGCCCGACCGCGAGCGGCCCTGACGGAGCCCCCGGCCCCAAGGCCCGCCGGCCACGCCGGCGAGGAGCGGCCGGGACGATCCTCGGTGCGGCCGTCCTGTCGGCGCTCCTCGCATCCGGTTCCACGCTCGCGGTCGTCGAGCTCGCCCTGCCGCACAATCCCGCCGCCACGGCGCCGGCCACATCACCGAACGCGAACGCGGCGACCCAGGGCACGACCGGGTCCACGACCGTCCAGCAGGAGGACATCACCGGCGTCGTCGCCAAGGCCAAGGACTCGGTCGTCACGCTGACCTCGCAGATCGCCACGAACCGCGGCCCGTTCGGGGACGGGACCGCGACCGGCGTGGGCTCCGGCATCATCCTCACCGCCGACGGGTACGTCCTCACCAACCGCCACGTCGTCGAGGGCTCGCAGTCGCTGACGGCGACGCTCGCCGACGGATCGGAGCACTCGGCCCGGGTGGTGACCGTCTCCGACACGCAGGATCTGGCTCTCGTCAAGGTCGACGCGACGGGCTTGAAGCCCGCGACCATCGGCAACTCGTCGTCGATCCACGTCGGCCAGACCGCGATCGCGATCGGCAGCCCGCTCGGCACCTACACGGAGACCGTGACGAAGGGCATCATCTCGGCCCTGGACCGGACCATCACGGTCCGCGACGACCAGACCGGCCGGCCCACCACGCTCAGCGGCCTGATCCAGACCGATGCCGCGATCAACCAGGGCAACAGCGGCGGGCCGCTCCTGAACTCGGCCGGCGAGGTCGTCGGTGTCAATACGGCGACTGCCTCGAGCGCTGAGGGAATCGGGTTCGCGATCCCGATCCACGAGGCGCAGAGCCTGATCGAGCAGGCGCGAGCGGCGTCGGTCGCGTAATTCGGGTCCAGGGGTCGCGCCGCGACGTGGCCATCCGGATCGAGTGACGCGCTGAGCGAGCGGCGCGTACGCTGGGCGCTCCGATGTCCACTTGCCCTCATCTCTGGGAATCCCGCGATGCCATCCCGGCGACGGACGGCTGCGCCGCGTGCGAGGCAACGGGCGATGCCTGGGTCCACCTTCGGGTGTGCCTCACCTGCGGCAACGTCGGCTGCTGCGACCAGAGCAAGAACCGCCATGCCTCGGCGCACTTCCACGCGACCGGCCACCCGGTCGCCCGCTCGATCCAGCCCGGTGAAACCTGGCGCTGGTGCTACGCCGACGAGGCCCTCGACGATCCAGATGAGGTGGAGCTCGAGGGCGCCGACCTGAGCTGACGCTTGGCGTCCCCGGCAGGATTCGAACCTGCGACCTGCGGTTTAGAAAACCGTTGCTCTGTCCACTGAGCTACGGGGACGTGCGCCGAGTCTAGCGGCGATCGCTGGCCTGGCCAGCACCTCGTACGGGCGCGCGTGGCGCGCGTTCTGCACGCGCGTATGTCGAACGGACCAGTGGGGCCGGGACCTCCGTCCCGCAGCCGTGGCCCGCGTGCACCGCTAGCGTGAGCCCGATGACGTCGATCCGCATCTCGACGCCGGCGCGCCGAATCCCCCGCCGGGCGCGCTGGGCCGAGCGAACCCTGCGTCGGCTGGCACGGGACCCGCACGCCCTCCTCGCGATCGGGCTCGTGCTGACCGCCATGACCATTGCCGTCGTCGGCGATCACGACCAGATGGACCGAGTCGTCGCGATCAGCCTCGAATTCCTCGCAGCGCAGGTGATCGTGGCCGTCGCCGCGCCTCACCTCCGACCGACGGCAGTCCAGCGGCTGCTGATCGACAGCGCCCGCTTCATTTTGGCGATCCTGTACGTGTCGGTCGTCACGGGGCTGCTCCGGTCGGGCGACTTCCGGCCGGCCGCGGCGCTGTTCATCCCCGTCGTCGCCCTGGCCGCGGCCCAGGGCAGCCGGCCGGCGTTCCTCGTCGGTTTCGCGGCCGTCTCGCTCTACTTCCTGCCCGTCCTGTCGGCCACGTCGGACACGCTCGGTCTGGATCTGCAGCGAGCCGTGGCGCTCGGCGGAACGGCCGTCCTGCTGTCCGTGGGCACGCGGCGCTCGATCTCCGTCCTGACGGTGACCGTCCGACGGCTGGGCACGTCGCTGGCCCGCGACCGGCGGCGCTCCCGGCAGGTTGCGGCCGTCGAGAGCGTCGGCCGGCTCCTCGCCGCGAATGGCCCGGACTCGGCGGTCCTGGAGCGGATCGTCGATCTCCTACGCCGAGACCTGGGCTATGACTTCGTGTCGGTCTACCTCGGCAGCGATGCGCGGATGCGGCTGGCGGCGCAACGGGGCTACGACACCGTGATCGACGAGTTCGACGGGTCCAGTGGCGTGCTTGGCCGGGTCATGCGGACGAAGGTGCTCGCCTTCGTCCCGGACGTCACGGCCGATTCCGACTACCGCAGCGCTGCCAGCACGGTCCACTCCGAGATCAGCGCGCCGATGCTCGTCGACGGCGAGCTCGTCGGAGTCGTCAACGTCGAGGCTCGCGCGACCGCGAACCTGAACCAGGGCGACGTGGAGACGATGGCACTCGTCGCCGACCGGCTCGCGTCCGCGCTTGCGCTGGCGCGAGAGCGCGAGCGGCTCGCAGCCCGAGCCGAGCTCTTCCGCCGGCTGACCTCGTTCGCGGGGGCGGTGAACGCGACGCTGGACGGCAGCCGGCTCAATCAGGCGATCGTCGAAGAGGTGAAATCGATCATCGGCGCGGATTTCGTGGTCCTGACCATCCTGGACCGCGCGACCTCGACATATCACATCCGGGCACTCACGCCCGGCGACCCGGGATACATTGGCGCGCCGATCGCCCCGGGTGAGGGTCTCGCGGGACGGGCGATCCGCGATCGGACCCTCGTTGTCGACGATCGATTCGACACGAGCAGGAGCTCGGTCATGACGCCCGGGACTGCAGCCCCAGATCGGCTGGCCGGTGCCGCCGTCCCGCTCATCCGGGACGATGTCGTCGTCGGCGCGCTGACACTCCTGAGAGGAGACCTGGAGCGTCCCTTCGCACCGGACGAGATGGAGGCCTTGCCGATCGTCGCCGGACTCGTCGCCCTCGCGATCACGAACACGTTCCTCCACGCGGAGGTCACCGAGCTTTCGGTCCGCGACGCGCTGACGGGCTTGTTCAACCGACGTTACCTGGACGCCGCGCTGGCGCGGATGGAGGCCGGCCGGACGCGACGGCCGGTCGCCGATCGAGATCGCTCGGCCGCGATCCTGTTCGACCTCGACCACTTCGGCAACATCAACAAGAAGCACGGCCACCAGACCGGCGACGCCGTCCTCCGCGCCTTCGCCGACATCCTCCGGGCGCGGTTCCGCGGCAGCGACCTCGTCGCCCGGTTCGGCGGCGAGGAGTTCCTCGCGGTCCTGGACGGCGCGACGGCCGATCAGGCAGTGGCCGTCGCCGACGAGATCCGCCAGTCCTTTGCCGCCGTTCGGGTGCCCGGCCTCGACGGCGCGCTCGTGTCGACGACGGTCTCGGCCGGGTGCTCGGCGATGAGCGCCGACGACGATCGATTTGCCGACATCGTCGCGCGCGCAGATGTCGGCCTGGTGATGGCCAAGCGAGCCGGCCGCAACCGCGTGATCGCGGCGTGACGCGAGGAGTCGTCGGGGGCGTTGGGACGGCTCCCAGGGCGCGGAATCTCGCGTGGTATGCTCCGCGACCCGTCACCGTCAGGAGCCATCGACCGAGGATGACGACCGACCGCCGGGCCGCGACCGCGGCCCAGCTCCCGCTGCCCCTCGAGCGAGAGGGAGGCGCGGCTCCGGTCCTCCCGGAGATCGGCATCGCCCCCGAATGGAAGGATCAGCCACGCCTGTGGGGGCACGCCCTGCACCCGATGTGCTCGTATCTCGCGAGCTTCCCGGCAGCCCTCGCCCACGGCTTCATCGGCCGCTACAGCCGGCGCGGTGACGTCATCCTCGACCCGTTCAGCGGCCGCGGGACGACGCCCCTGCAGGCGTGCGCGGAAGGCCGGATCGGTGTCGGCAACGACCTGAACCCGTTCGCCCATCTCCTGACCGCGGCCAAGGTCGAGCCGGCGTCACGGGCCGAGACCTCGACGCGCGTCGCCGCCCTCCGCCTCGGCTGGGCGGCGAGCGCACCCGACTGGATCGCCCTGGCGGAGGCCGCGACCGCGCCAGACGGCGGCGGGACCCTCGTGCCGGCCGCCGGGAGCGGCGCCGGGGGCCGCCCGACCGAGACCCTCCCCGCCGAGGTCGCCGTCGCCTTCCACCCGCGGACCCTCGGCGAGCTCCTGTACGTCCGGGCATCGCTCCGCCTGAACGACCGGACCGATCGGTTCGTTGCCGCCGCCCTGACGGGGATCCTCCATGGCAAGAGCGCGTCGTACCTGTCTCCACTCATGCCGAACACGTTCAGCATGGCCCCGCGCTACGTCCGCGAGTTCGCCGCCCGGACCGAGTTCTCGGCCCCCGAGCGCGACGTGTTCGTGGGCCTCGAGCGCAAGCTCGCCCGGCTGCAGCGGGAGCCGCTGCCGACGACGGCCGGGATCGCGCTCCTCGGCGACGCGCGCGATGTCGCCGATCGGGCCCGGACGGCCCTGCGCGAGCGCGGCCTGCCGGACCGGGCCCGCTTGGTGGTGACCTCGCCGCCCTATCTCCGGGTCGTCAAGTACGGCTACTACAACTGGCTGCGGACGTGGCTCCTCGGCTACGACTCGCGGGCGATCGATGCGACGCTCGACGATGCCCACCACCGTGAGCCCTACCTCGCCTTCCTCGCCGACGTCCTCGCCGACCTGCGCTCAATCCTCGCCGACGACGCCGTGGTCGTCCTCGTGATCGGCGACGTGGAGACCGATCGGGGGCGGCCGATCCGCGGCGCGGGCGGCCTCGGGCTCGCCGAGCGTGTCTGGGAGGCGGCCGCCGAGCCGACGGGCTACCGTCTCGCAGGCGTGGCGCGGGACGAGGTCGCGGCGAACCGCAAGATGACGAAGCTGTGGGGCGCCGAGGCGGGTCGGGCGACGAAGACGGACCGGATCCTCGTCCTGGGCGCGACCGAGAGCGGCCGTCGCCGGGCGCTGTCCGCCGCCGCCACCCCGATCGATTGGGATTGGCCGCCACGGGGCCTCCGAGCCATCTGAGTCTCGCGGCATGCGCGGCGCGGTTGTCCCTACGATCCACGTGATGCTCGCGGCGACGGTCGCGACGATCGCCGTCATCGGGCTGTTCGGGACCGGGGCACGGACGGACGATCCCGGGGTGCGCGTCGTCGGCGGGTTCGGCTGGGCGTTCTTCATCGTCTTGCCCCTGTCGGGGATCGTTGCGCTCGGGACGTTCGACTGGCAGGTCGGGCGCGGACCGACCGTCCTCCGCGTGGCGGACGTCGCCGTGTTCGTCCTGGCCATGCTGGAGCTGTCGCTCGGGACGACCGGCCTCGCCCGCTGGCTCGCCGGGGCGATGGCCCTGCTCGCGGCGGGCGGGCTGGCCGCCAGCCTGCTGGTCCTGCCGCCGCGTCGGGCGGGGTTCCGCCACTGAAGCTCCCTCGCTCCCTCGCCGGTCGGCCCGCCGGCCGTCGCTAGAATGCCGCCATGAGGCTGATGTACCACCCGTCGGACCTGGCGGCGATGGACCCGCTCGTCCTGATGAAGAACCTCGACCACGTCCGGATGACGAGCCGGCGGCTGTCGTACATCCTCCAGCAGCAGGTCCACCTCTACACCCCGGAGGCGAACCAGATCCGCGAGCAGATCGACACCTACGTCGACGCCGAACGCCAGATCGAAGGCGAGATGGCCCGCAGGCGCATTCGCGCTTGACTGCGTTCATCGCTCGGAATCGAAGGGCCCCGTCCTGACCGACGGGGCCCTTCAGCGTCGATAGCGACGCGAAAATCTCGTGCCTCGTTCAGGCTCCGGCAGCCACCGCGATCCTGATCGATCCAAGCTCCGGGGCCCGCTCGGCCGGCTCCGGACTCGTCCTCGCCTCGGGCGTCGTGATTCGCGCCGGCGGCGTCGCTGCGTTCGCCGAAACCACCTCCGTGTCAGTCGCCGTGGACTCGCCCGGTCGGCGCGCTCGCGACGTCAGGACCACGGACGGCTTGACGGCCTCGGCCGCCCTCCGCCGCTCCTGATCCTCGGCGACGACCCGTCCGACGAGATTCGCGAGGGCCGGCATCTGGAACAGGCCGAACCCGATACCGATCGCTGCGAGCTCCTCCGGTCCGTACCCGAGGTACAGGCCGCGGCCCGCGACCGCGCACATCTCGTCATACAGCTCGGGCCAACCGACGCGCTTCCGACGGTGGCAGAACCGGACGAACTCCAGCGCCTCGCCCTGGGGATACGGCGCCGCGACGACGTCTCCTACGTCACGGTCCATGTGGTCCATCGATGGCCGACCCTCCAGTCGATCCCGTCTCGCGGCAACACCAAACCATCCACCCTGCGGTCGGGGGATCGGCCGACCGCGGGAGGCCCCGTGGAGATCACACCGGCCGTGGGTTCTGTCCCTCCCGGAGAACTCTCGCCGGCCCGGTGGACGGCATGGTAGGACCGTCGGGCCGGGCGATGAAGGGGGTTTGTCCACGAACTCGTCCACGAACTTGTCCACACGAACGGACGTTCGCGCCGGATTTACGTCAAACGAGGGTTGCGCTCCGGACCGCTCGTCTGGCCACGCCGAGGCCGGGGCGGTCCGACAATCGCCATCGGCAATCCCGGCCGAGCTCGAGCCCCTCGAACGGGTCGTCCGCCAACAGCAGGTTGCCATCGAGGTCGACCCACTCCGCGAGCGACGCGACGGCCGCCGAGGCGGCGATCCCCACCGACGTCTCCTCCATGCATCCGACGAACGTCCGGAAGCCGAGCTCCCGCGCCTCCTCGAGCATCGCTCGGGCCGGCCCGATGCCACCACACTTCGCGAGCTTCACGTTGATCCCGGCGACGACACCGACCAGGCCGCGCAGGTCGCGGATCGTGACGGCGCTCTCGTCGGCGACGACCGGGAGGGACGACCGCTCCTGGAGCCAGGCGAGCTGGTCGAGACGGTGGGCCGGGAACGGCTGCTCGATCAGCTCGACGCCGAGCCGCTCCAGGGCAGGCAGGAGCCGGACCGCATCGTCCGGCTGCCAGCCGGTGTTGGCATCGACACGGATCGGACCGTCGTAGACCGCCCGAACCGCCTCGAGCGTCGGGATGTCCGCCGGGCCGCCGACCTTGATCTTCAGGGCCGGGAAGCTCGCGGCTCGACGGGCACGCTCGGCGACGATGGCCGGCTCGTCGAGGCCGAGGGTGAAGTCGGTCGGGGGGATCGAGCCGGTCAGCCCGAGCAGGGTGGTGATCGGCTGGTCGAGCACCTTCCCGACGAGATCGTGGAGGGCGATGTCGAGGGCGCATTTCGCCGCGCCGTTGTGGGCGATCGCCTGATCCATCGCGGCGCCGGCGCTGGCGAGGCCATCCGGCGTCGGCGCGGGCTCACCGATCGCCGCCAGCAACGCCGGCAGGACCGCCGCCATCGTGTCGACGCTCTCGCCGTAGAACCGGTCCGGGAACCCCTCCCCGACCCCGACGACGCCCGGGAACCGGTCGTCGCGGAGCTCGACGATCAGCGTGGTCGCGACGTGGCCCGCGCCGTGGTCCGACCGGGCGATCCGGAACGGGTCGCGGAGCGGGAGCGGCATGACCTCGTGGTCCAGGTGGAGCGCCAAATTACGGCCCGCTCGATGTGGCGGGGGTGGCCGACGGCGCAGCCGCAGCGACCCATGGCAAGCCCTCGACCGCCCGCTGGATATCCGTCCATAGCGGCGCCGGCCCGAACCGGACGGGATCGTCGGTCGGGAGCCCGGTCTCGGCCGCGATCCGCACGATCTCGGCGCGGGCCGCCGCGTCGTCGTCGATCGCCGACGTGTTCAGGGCCACGGCCACGACCTTCGACGGGGCGACCAGGCCGGCGACCCGCTCGTGGAGGTCGATGAAGGGCCGCAGCGCGGCGATCGGGAACGACGCCTCGGGCAGGTGGTCGAAGTCGTGCTCGACCTGACCGGCGCGATGGACGAGCACCATCGCATGGGGCGTGGCGCCATGGATCAGGGCCAACGTGACCGACGAGTAGGCGGGGTGGTCCAACGAGCCCTGACCCTCGACGATCACCCAGTCGCCGCGCGCCTCGCCCTCCTCGACCATCCACTCGACCGTGCCCTGGGCGAAGTCGCTGATGACACGATCGACCGCGACCCCCCAGCCGTCGATCATCATCCCGGTCTGACCCGTCGGGACGAACGACGCCGACAGTCCCGCCGCCGAGGCGGCGGCCCGAAGCTCCAGCGCCACCGACATCTTGCCGATCGCGCAGTCGGTCCCGACCGTCAGGATCACCCGCTTGCCTGGCCCGTGGCGCCGGCCGACCGCGGTCTCCATCCGATCCGGAGATCGGCGGTAGTCGACGATCTGGGTGCCGGCGGCCGCCGCCGCGGAGGCGAGCTCCGGATCGTCCCCGAGGAACGTGTGGAGGCCGGAATGGACGTCGAGACCGGCCCGGATGGCCTCGAGGATCACGGCCCGCCAGCTCGCCGGGAGCCGGCCGCCGGTCGGCGCGATCCCGATCAGCAGGGTGTCCGGCCGCGGCGTCATGGCGAGCGCCTCGCCGAGCGTCTCGACGATCGGGATGTCGTGGCCCGGGAGGATCGACGAGACGTTGCCGCCGGCCCGGGTCGAGTCGATGACGGCGACGACCGTGTCCGGGCCGTAGCGGATCACGCCGACCGCCGTCTTGCCGTGGTGGAAGCCGAAGTTACCCTCGGCGAGGATCACCAGGCGCCGCCGACCGGCCGGACGCTGAGGCAGAGGAGTCACTCGGCGGAGTCTACGGAAACGGCGCCGCGGGGTCGTCCGCCCGGGTCGGAGCGCCTACCCGGGAGCGAGGCGCTCTCGGCTGTCGGCCTGCGCGACCCGGTCCGGGTCGAGCCCCGCCTGCCGTGCCGTCGCGACGACGACCTCGGCTGGCGTCGCCTCGAACAGGATCAGGCGCGTCTCGTCATCGGGGATGAAGATCGAGCGCAGGTAGCGAATCGGCTTGCCGGAGGCGGCCATCTCGGCGACCGCGGCGATCGTTCGAGCGACGGTCCGATCAGGCTCACCTTCGGCGTCTCGGGACAGGGAGCGCCCTCCCAACCCTCCTGGGCGCTCCAGCCGCGGCGTAGTCTCCTCGATGCGCCTTGTTGAGGACAGCGTCGTGATCAACCGGGCGGCCGAAGAGATCTGGCCGTTTCATGACCGATTTTTTCAACACGCCATGCGTGCCCGGCAGCAACACGCTTGGAGTGCGTCAAACCTCGCTCGGCCCACTCGGGATCTTGGCTCAACGATGCATGGCCGTATGGCAATCCTTGGTTTCGAGACCCGGCTCAGCTACGTCATCTCCGGGTGGGACCCGCCGCACTCGTTTGCGTACCCTCTGTCAATCATCCGGCGTCAACCGCAGGCGACGCTCAACAACCTGAATCCGTGGATCGAGCGTAGGTGGCCTCGGTAGGATCGAGTCCGGCAACAGCACGCCATCCGGCTCGAGCCCGCGGCTCAGCCATGGAGGGTGAGCGATGCATCACGAGATGACCGCGGAGATCAATCGCCCAATCGATGAAGTCTGGGCGTTCATGAGCGACCCCTTCAACATGCCGCGCCTTCGCGGCAGCACACTGGGATTGCGTCAGAGCTCACCCGGCCCGGTGGGCCTCGGCTCGACCTTCCAGGGTCGAGTGGCGATTCTTGGATTCGAGACGCGGATCAACGGTGCGATCACCGAGTGGGATCCACCGCACATATCCGCAGGGACGTTGACGGGCGGACCAGTGCGATCGGGCTACTACCGCGAGACCTTCGAGAGCATCCCCAGAGGGACCAAACTTGTGAGATCGATGACTCTCGAGCTGGGACCAGCCCTGAACCTTGTATGGCTCTTGTTCGGATGGTTGCTCCGGCGCCGGTGGGACGCCGCCACGCAGAACATCAAGTCCACGCTCGAAGCCGGACGCGGGTAAATCGGAATCTGACCAACCGATGAGGACTGGTACCGCATACCGGATTCGAACCGGTGATCTCCGCCTTGAGAGGGCGGTGTCCTGGGCCTCTAGACGAATGCGGCGCCGAGGGGTCGCGCCGAGGGGCGACCGGACCGGGATGATACCAACCGAACCCCGCTCGCCGCCAGCGACGACCGGTCAGAGGCGGTTGGCCTCGAGGAACCCGCGGATCGCCTCCGCAACCTGCTGGTGGCTCTGCTCGCCGACCACCAGGCCGAAATGAGAGTGCGCCCCGAAAGGCTCGTAGTCCGCGCCGAGCCACTCCGCGACCCGCTCGGCGTCGACCTCCGGGATCATCCGGTCCAGCCCGCCGCCGATCACGAGGCGCGGGACCCCGGCCAGCGGGCGCGGGTCGACGGGCACCCCCGACAGCACCGCCCGAAGCGCACGACCGCTCTCGTGCGGCTTCTGGCCGAGTAGGTGCTGGATCCGGAGGACGTCGGCGATCGTGAGGTCGCGATGGTCGCGCTGGAGCTTCTCCGGGAGGGTCGTCCAGCCGATCCGGCCGCGGCCGTAGACGTCCGGCACCTCGCGCAGCTCGTGAGGCTGGACAGGGTCCCGGAGGGCCGCCGGGAGCTCGGGCGAGAGGAGGACGAGCCCGCCGATCGGAGCCTGTTCGGCGGCCTTGAGGATCAGCAAGGCGCCCATCCCGTGGCCGATCGCCACGGTCGTCGGTCCGAGGCGGTGGAGGGCCGCCACGACGTCGTCGACGTACGTCTCGAAGGTCAGCTCCGTCGGATCGGCGGTCCGCGACCAGTGGTGGTTCTGGAGGTTGAGCGCGTGTCCCTCCCAGCCGCGTGAGGCGAAGTAGCCGAGGAAGCGCTCCCAGACCCACGATCCCGCCAGCTCGCCGTGGACGAAGAGGAGCGGCTTGCGCCGCGACCGCCGTTCGGGCAGCCACGATTCGATGTACAGCCCGCGGTCGTGGAGCTCGATCTCGTCCTTGCGGACCGGCCGACCGTTGGCGGCCGGGACCTGGGCCCGAGCGAGGATCTGGTCGGGTGTCGACTCGGTCACGGCGACCTCACCATTCGTGGGGGTTGATCACGAGACCCGTCAGGGCCTTCGGGTAGAAATAGGTCGACTTCTGCGGCATCACGTCGCCTTCCCGGGCGACCGCGACGATCGACGCGACCGGCGTTGGCTCGAGCAGGAACGCGGCGTCGGCGTCGCCCGTCGCCGAGTCCACGGCAGCGAGCGCGGCATCGACCGATTTCGTGAACGAGACGCGGCCGCCGGCCGCGAGCGCCTCCGCGTCGATCCCCACGAGATGGTCGAGGGCGACGCCGAGGAGGACGACGTCGAGGTGCCGCGCGGCCTCACCCTCCAGCGGCAGCAGCGGCTCGAAGCTCGCTCGGCGTGCGGTGAGAATCGCTCCCCCGTCACGCGTCCACAGGCCCATCCGACCGGCGCCACCGGCTGCGCCCGCCGACGCGCTGAAGGCGCTTCGGAGCTCCTCGCGACTCGCCTGTCGGACCGCGAAGAGCTCAGCGAGCCGCTCGCGGAGGCTCGCGACCCCGGCGTCGCCGAGACCTCGCACGACGCGGTGAGTAGATAGAACGGTCAGCGGCTCCGCCGTCGTCTCGAGGAAGAGCATCAGGAGGTAGTCGAAGGCGGGATCTTCCTCGCACGAGCGGCTCATCCGCCGCTCGTCGCGGTAACGCAGCGCGGTCTCATAGCGGTGATGGCCGTCGGCGATCGTGACCGGCTGGGCCGACGCGATCTCGATCAGCTCGGCGACCGACGCCGCCGCCGGACCGTGGGCGTCGACGACCCACAGGCGGTGCCGGACACCATCCGCGTCGCGGACGTCGACGGCAGCCGGCCCTGCGGCGAGCTTCGCGAGGATGGCCGTGGCCCGGCCGGTGGGATCCTCGTAGATGCCGATGACCGGGCTCGTGTTGACGCCGGTCGCCCGAAGCAGGCGGTAGCGATCCTCGCGCGCCGCCTCGAGCGTCCGCTCGTGAGGCAGGACGCCGGATCCGCGCTCGAGCGGCTCGAGCCGGAGCCGGGCGAAGAACCCGTGCTGGGTGCGCTCGACCGAGGTGCCCGGAACGCGGTAGGTCTGCTCCTGGACGTAGATCGACGGCCGCGGCTCCTTGTGGAACGTGCCGTCCGACCGCCAGGCCGCGAGCGTCCGGGCCGCCCGCCGGTAGCGCTCGTCCTCGCCGTCACCCGCCTCGTCGTCGGGCGCATCGAGACGCACGACGTTGCGCTCATGACGAGCTCGCAGCTGAGCCCGGTCCGTCTTCGACAGGACGTCGTACGGCGGCGCGACGACCGCGCCGAGGTCACCCACGGTCTCGGGCGCGTACCGGAGGGCACGGAACGGACGGATCAGAGGCACGGGCTCCTCGGGGGCGGGCTGGGCCGGCCACGTCGCGCCTGAAGTACGGGGCGGTCGGCTCGGACCGGCATCGTACGATAGCCCGGCTCGATTCGCCGTCGAGCCGTTCCCAGGAACGACGCAACTTTTCGATGGGGCGGGACGTCGATGCTGGGACCGCAACCGCCCGTGGCACCCGGAGTATTCGTGTCTCCTCGCGCGCCTCGCCGGATCCGTCGCCCGATCGCCGCCGTCGCCGGCGCGTGGCTCGCCGTCGCCGGGCTGATCGGTACCTCCGCCGGGCCGGCTGCAGCGGCCGATCCTCCGTCCATGACCGCTCGGGTGCTGCTCCAGGGCCATGCCCGGCTGGGATCGTGGATCGCGATCCAGGTCCACCTCCACAACGACGGGCCGTCGGTGAGCGGCGAGCTCCGTCTCCAGGGCGGAACCCAGGGCGGAACGCGCTACGCGACGCTCGTCCAGCTCGACAGCCCGTCCGACAAGGACTGGATCCTCTACGCCCAGCCGCCCTCGTTCGGCCAGCAGCTCGAGGTGCTGCTCGCGAGCGGCGGCAATGTCATCGCGAGACAGAAGGTCGCCGTCACGATCCACGACCCAGGCCAGCTGATCGTCGGCGTCGTCGCCGAGACGACCGCGCCGATCGTCGGGACGCTGAGCCTGCCCGCGATCCAGAACCAGCAGCCCGCCGTCGTGGTTCCGCTCGCGGTGGCCGATCTCCCCACGCGGATCGAGGCGTGGTCGGCGCTCGACCGCCTGGTCTGGCAGGACACCGACGCGTCGAGCCTGAGCACCGAGCAGCTGGCGGCCCTTCGTGGCTGGCTCGCTCTCGGCGGGCGGCTGATCGTCGTCGGCGGGACCGCCGGGATCGGCAGCCTCGGCGGGTTCCCCGACGACATCCTTCCTTACCGACCGACGTCGACCGTCGATGTCGCCCCGGACTCCCTCCGGTCGCTGCTTGGTACGCTGCCGAAGGAGGCAACGGACGTCCCGGCGATGGCCGGCGACCTCGCCCGCGGCCGCGCCCTCGCGACGTCGGGTGACCGGGTCGTCGCCGCGCAAGTCGCCTACGGCAGTGGCTCGGTCACGATCCTCGGCATCGACCCGACGGTCGGCTGGATCGCGGAGTCGAGCGCGAGCAAGTCGCTCTGGCCAGCATTGATCCCGCCCCGCTCCGAGGGGACGGTCTCGATGGCCGACGACACCCAGATCGTCAGCGCCGTCAGCAACCTCCCATCCCTGTCGCTGCCGCCGCTCGGGGGGCTGTTGCTGCTGCTGTTCGGCTACGTGGCCCTGATCGGGCCGCTGAACTACCTGGTCCTGCGGCGGATCGACCGGCGGGAGTGGGCCTGGGTGACGATGCCGATCCTGATCGCCGCGTTCGCCGTCGGCTCGTACGCCTTCGGGTCGGCCCTGCGCGGCAGCAGCATCATCGTCAACGAGGTCGGGATCGTCCGCGGCGCGCCGGACGCGACGGAAGGGACCGCGCAGGTCTACCTCGGCGTCTTCTCGCCGGCACGCGGGACCTACCAGGTCGCGGTCCCCGGGGGCGCCCTCCTGTCCTCGCCGATATCGGGCGACATCTTCGGCGGCCAGGGCTCGAGCCTCGACGTGGTCCAGGGCGACCCGTCCCGTGTCCGTGACCTCGCCGTCGGGTTCGGCTCCCTTCGGACCATCCGGGCCGAGTCACAGGTCGTCGTGCCGAAGGTCCACGCCGAGCTGGCCCTCGTCGACGGGACGCTCACGGGCACCATCCGGAACGACGCCACGACGACCCTCGAGAAGCCGGCCATCGTCCTCGGGACGAACGTCAAGGTCTTCAAGGACCTGGCGCCCGGTGAGCAGGTCCCCGTCTCGCTCGTGGTCGGGACGAACGGCTTCGGACAGTCCTTGTCCGACCGGATCTTCGGCCAGATCTTCTTCGACGGGTCCGTCTCGTCGAGCGAGGCCACTCGCCGCGACCAGACCCGGCACATGATCATCGACCAGCTGACGAACGACCCGCAGTTCGGGAACCTCGGTCGGCTGCAGGCGGATGGCCCCGTCCTCCTGGGCTGGGGCCGTCAGGCGATCCTCGATGTGGCCGTCGAAGGCCAGGCGGCCAAGCGCGTCAGCAACGTCCTCTACTACGTCCCGCTGTCGATGGGCATCCGAGGCAAGGTCACCTTCCAGGGCGATCTCCTCAACAGCACGATGGTCGAGACCGACGCGGGCTTCTTCAGCAAGGAGCCGTCGGTCTTCAACTTCGGCCGCGGCTCGGCGACCGTGTCGTATCGGCCGATCCCGTTCGAGGGCCGGCTGACCGTGAGTCACGTCCGGTTCGGATTCGGCTTCGAAGGGGAGGCACTGCCCATCGCGGGCGGCGTGGCGGTCGAGCCCATTCCCGACGCGTGCATGAATCTCAAGCAGGGCGACAAGATCCCGGCCGATTGTCCACAGCCAGTGCCGCAGAACCAGTTCGACGGGATGCCCGAAATCGAACTGTTCGATCGGACCGGGGCGGGCACGTGGCATCGCCTGGCGCATCCGACCCAGGGGCAGACCTACGATCTCGCCGATGCGGCACGCTATGTCGATCCGGCGACCGGAACGCTCCTCGTCCGGTACGTCAACGAGGCTCAGGACCAGGTCGGGTTCGCGGTCGCCGTATCGATCGAGGGCGTCGTGAAATGACCGACATCGTCGTCACCCGCGGTCTGGTCAAGCGCTATCCGGGAACGGTCGCCGTCGCCGGGCTGGACCTCGCGGTCGGCGACGGCGAGATCTTCGGCCTGGTCGGCCCGAACGGCGCCGGGAAGACGACCACGCTCCGAATCCTGGCCACGCTCCTGGGGGCGACGTCCGGCCACGCCGAAGTGGCCGGCATCGACGTCCGCCGGAACCCCGATGCAGCACGTCGGGTCCTCGGCTTCATGCCGGACGTGTTCGGGGTCTACGACGACATGAAGGTCTGGGAGTACCTCGACTTCTTCGCCCGCTGCTACGGGATCCCGGGCGCCAGGCGACGCCGAATGATCAGCGACCTGCTCGACCTGGTCGATCTCGGCGACAAGCGCGATTCCTACGTCCAGAGCCTGTCACGCGGCATGCAGCAGCGTCTCTGCCTCGCTCACACCCTCGTCCACGATCCGCAGGTCCTCCTCCTCGACGAACCGGCCTCCGGGCTCGACCCCCGGGCGCGAGTCGAGCTCCGTGAGCTGCTGCGCGAGCTGCGATCGCTCGGCAAGACCATCGTGATCAGCAGCCACATCCTTCCCGAGCTCGAGGAGCTGTGCACGGCGGTCGCGATCGTCGATCACGGCCAGGTCCTCGCCTACGGCAAGGTCAGCGAGATCGAGCGACGGCTGCGGTACGGCGCGGTGATCCGCGTCGGCGTCATCGGTGGAGACGAGGCGATCGCGGCGGCCCGCGATCACTTCGCCGCCGATCCCCGCGTCGCGTCGGCGACGGTCACGGCCGGCGGGCAGATCGAGCTCGGGTTCCGCGGCGACGACGAGAACGCGGCCCAGCTGCTGTCGACGGCAATCGCCGCGGGCATCCGCGTCTCGTCCTTCTCCCGCGCCGCGAGCGACCTCGAGGAGCTGTTCCTCCAGGTGACCGCATCCGGCGGACTGGCCCAGGAGCGGGTGGCCTGATGGCGGACGACACCCTCCTCGACGCAGCCGCTCCCGTCGCCGTCGAGCCGCCCTCGATCGAGGAGCTCCCCGATGCCAGCCCGGCGCGGACCGACGCCGTCATCCAGCGAGAGCCTGGCCCCGGCATCCGACTCGCCCGGCCTCACCCTCTCCGCGCCCTTCGGTCGGGGATCGGCGGCATCGCGGCCGTTGGCGTCAAGGAGCTCCGCGGCCGGGTCCGTGGCCGACGGGCCTTCGTCGTCCTGACCTTCTACCTGCTGTTCCTCGGCCTGTTCGCCTGGGCCTGGGAGCTCGTCGCAGAGCGAGCCTACGTCCAGAACGCGTCCCTCCAGGGTGGCTCGGCGGCGTTCGCGTCGGCGCTCGTCGGTCAGGAGGTGTTCGGCGCACTGGTCCTCGTCGAGACCCTCCTCGTCGTGTTCCTGGCCCCCGCGTTCACCTCCGGTGCGATCAGCCTGGAGCGCGAGAAGCAGACCCTCGACATGCTTGCTGCGACGCCGATCTCGTCACTCGCGATCGTCGTCGGCAAGCTGTTCAGCGCGCTCGCCTACGTGTTCCTCCTGATCGCGGCGTCGATCCCGCTCACGGCGATCGTCTTCGTCTTCGGTGGCGTCGGGCCGGACGACGTCCTTCGCGCGTACGCGGTCCTCATCGTGACGGCGCTCGGCCTCGGATCGCTGGGCGTGTTCATCTCGGCGGCCATGCAGCGGACGCAGGGTGCGACCGTGGTGACGTTCTTCACCGTCCTGTTCCTGACCCTCGGCACCATGTTCGGCGTCCTGTTCTGGAACACGATGGCCGGGGTGAACAGCTCCACGGGCTTCCTGACCGGCTCGACGGGAGTCGGGCCGATCAAGGGCCGTGCGCCCGAGGCCTTCCTCTGGCTCAACCCGTTCGCTGCGCAATACGACGTGATCTGCGGCGCGTCCGACGGGTACGGCGGGTGGTGCAGTCGCCTGAACACGATCACGAACGGGGCGATCTCGGTCACCGGGACCGGCCTCGGCAGTGGCATCTTCCCGACGACACCCCAGCCGATCGGCTTCGGGACCGACAACTCCGGCGCCGGGGCGGCGGTCTTCGGCAACGACCAGAAGATCGCCGCGATCGAGCCGCAGCCATTCGGCATCCGTCGGGACACGTTCTGGCCGCGCAGCCTGCGGGCCTGGGCGATCCTGTCGGCGGTCTTCGTCCTGGCCTCGATCCAGCTAGTCTCGCCGACCCGTCGGTGGCGCTGGCTGCATCGACCCATGAGAAGGTCGACGTGACCCGGATCGGTGCTCGGTTCGACCGGATCGGCTTCTCGCGCCGCGGGCGCGGCACCGGCGATCCGGTGATCCCGCCCGATCCCCGACTGACGGTGGGCGGGCCACTCGATCCGGGCCTGCAGGCGATCCGATCCGGGCTGCTCGGGCATCGCCGGAGGCTGTGGCTGCGCCGCATCGTCCGCCGCGCCTGGCTCGGGGGAGCCGGAACGATCGTCGTGGAAGCCGCGCTCCTGGTCGTCGCCCGGCTCGTGCCGATCGAGGCGCTGCCATCGCTGGTCATTGCCGTCGCGGTCGCCGGATGTGCGGCCTTCCTGTTTGTCGCCGCCCGCTGCCGACCGAGCATCGGCGAGACCGCTCTGGCGGTCGACGGGGAAGGTCGCCTCGGCGATCGAGTCTCGAGCGCCCTGTCGCTTGCGGTCGCCTTTCCGACCGTGGCCGGGCCCGCCACCATCGAGCTGGAGGCCGCCGACGCCGACGCCGGCGACGCGGAGGGATTCATCCGGCGCCAGCGCGCCGATGCGGCGCGATGGCTGTCGCTCGCCCCAGCCGCCCTGTTCCGCCCTCGCCTTGCCGGCCGGCCGGCCGCCGTCGCCCTCGCCGCATCACTGCTGATCGTCCCGCTCACCATCCTCCCGAATGCGCAGGACCAGGCGATCGCGGAGACACGGGCAAACCGCGAGGAGGCCCAGAAGCAGGCCACGAAGATCGACGAGATCGCCAGGGAGCTCGAGTCGAAAGGCGCCAAGCAGGACGACCCGCGGACCCGGCTCGCGGCCGATCTCCGCGACCTGGCCGCACAGCTGCGGGCCCATCCCGAGGACCTCAAGGTGAACCTCGCCCGGCTCGGCTCGGTCGAGGCGTCACTCCATTCGCAGCTCGATCCGGGCAACGAACAGCGGGCGTCCGCGCTCACCTCGCTGAACCGATCGCTGTCGCGGACCGCCTCAGGGAACGCGAATGCGAACAAGGATGGCGATCCGAAGGTCACCGCCGACGACCTGCAGAAGCTCGGCGAGAAGCTCGACTCGATGACGGAGGAGCAGCGCCGCGACATGGCTGCAGCCCTCTCCGGGCTCCAGTCGGCCGCGTCGCAGGCCGGAGGAGCCGCGAGCCAGGCCCTCCGCGACGCCGCCCAGTCGATCGCCCAGGGCCAGACGGCGGCGGCCCAGGACGCGCTGCAAAGGCTCGGCGACGCGCTCCAGGATGCCGACAACCAGGTCCAGACGAACCGCGACCTCGCCCAGGCTGCCTCGCAGCTCCAGGAGACGCGGCGAGCGCTCGCCCAGGCCGGCCAGCAGGGCCAGGCGCAGCAAGGCCAGGGGCAGGGGCAGGGTCAGCAGGGCAACCCGGCGCCCGGCTCGAGCGGACAGCCCGGACAGGGGCAGGGGCAAGGCAGTCCGGCACCAGGCCAGAGTGGCCAAGCCGGCCAGGGCCAGGGTCAAGGTCAAGGCCAGGGTCAAGGCCAGGGCCAGGGTCAGGGCCAGGGTCAGGGCCAGGGTCAGGGTCAGGGTCAGGGCCAGGGGCAGGGCCAGGGGCAGGGGCAGGGCCAAGGCCAGGCGCAAGGCCAGGGCCAAACCGGTCAGATCGGCGGCGGAGGCTCGAGCGCCCGCTCGCTCGGCCAGGCGATGGGCGGCAACCGCATCCCGGGCGCGCCGACCGGCGCGAACCGGGCCGCGACGCTCGGGCCGGACCTGTCGAGCATCGCCGACTTCAGCCGGCTCGGGAAGCCCGGCGATGCGTCCTACGTGGCGGGGACCGGGGGAGACGGCCAGATGCAACAGGGCAACCAGAGCGGCCAGGGCCAGAACAACGGCGCGCTGACCCAGTACCAGCAGGTCTTCAGCGACTTCTACAGCTACGCCCTGACGAGCCTCGATCGCAACTACGTGCCGCTGTCGGTCAAGGACTACGTTCGCGACTACTTCAGCTCCCTCGACCCGACCCAGTGACCGTCGCCTCGGCCGTCCGCTGGCCGAAGACCCGGAGGACCCGATGAACACCGCCACGACTCCGTCGGACGCCCGGCCAGGCCCGGGTCATCTCGCCCCGGAAGCCTTTGCGGAACGAGCGCGGGCGATCGAGGAGGAGGTCGGTCGGGTCATCGTCGGCCAGCGCGAGCTCGTTCGGCAGACGCTGACGGGACTCCTGGCGAACAGCCACGTTCTGCTCGAGGGCGTGCCAGGCCTCGGCAAGACCATGCTCGTCCGGACGATCGCGGACGTCATCGACTGCTCGTTCAACCGGATCCAGTTCACGCCCGACCTGATGCCGGCCGACATCACCGGCACGAACATCCTCATCGAGGAAGGCGGCAGCCGGGTCTTCCGGTTCCAGCAGGGCCCGATCTTCGCCAACCTCGTCCTCGCCGACGAGATCAACCGGGCGACCCCGAAGACGCAGTCGAGCCTGCTCGAGGCGATGCAGGAGCACCAGGTCTCCGTCGCCCGGCAGCGCTTCCCGCTCGACCCGCCCTTCTTCGTCCTTGCGACGCAGAACCCGCTCGAGATGGAGGGGACCTATCCCCTCCCCGAGGCCCAGCTCGACCGGTTCCTCTTCAAGGTCCTGGTCCCGTTCCCGTCCGAGGACGACCTCGTCACGATCGTGGACCGGACGACCGGTGCCGACACCCCGAGCGCCGCCAAGGTGACCACCGCCGCCGAGATCGTCGAGATGCAGCGTCTCGCCCGGGCCGTCCCGATCGCGCCGCACGTAACGGCCTACGCCGTCAGCGTCCTGTCGGCCACGCACCCCGATCAGCCTCGAGCGCCGCAGCTCGTCCGCGACTACGTCCGGTACGGCGCGTCGCCACGTGGCGCGCAGGCGCTCGTCACCGCCGGCAAGATCTTCGCCCTGCTCGACGGGCGGTTCAACGTCTCCGTCGACGACGTCCGGGCCGCGGCCCTGCCCTCGCTGCGCCACCGCATCATCCTCAATTTCGAGGGCGAGGCCGAGGGGATCACGACCGAGGCGACGGTCCGGACGATCCTCGACTCGGTCACCCCGCCCGCGGTCGAGTAGGCGCCCGTCCGGGCGCCGCGTCCATGGCGATGATCGAGGACGGTCCGAACCGCCCGGCGGAGTCGGGCGGTCGGCCGATTCGTCCGGCGTTCCTGCCGTCGGACCTCGATCCGACCGTCTTCGACGAGGGTTTCCTCCGTCAGCTCGAGCGGCTGCTCCTGCTGATGCGATCTCCCGTCCGCGGCGGCCTCAAGGGCGGTCGCCGGAGCGTCAAGCGCGGCCAATCGGTGGAGTTCGCCGACTTCCGCGACTACGCCCTTGGCGACGACCTGCGCCAGCTCGACTGGAACGTCCTCGCCCGGCTGGAGAAGCTCTTCGTCAAGCTCTTCGTCGAGGAGGAGGACGTGACGATCACGATCCTCCTCGACGGCTCGGCCTCGATGGCGACCGGCCGGCCAGACAAGCTCCAGTTCGCGAAGCGTGCCGCGGCCGCCCTCGGCTACATCGGGCTGGCCTCCGAGGACCGCGTCGCCGTCAGCGTATTGGGCGGCCGGACGGCCCGGCGACGGATCGCCCTGCGGGGCTCGGGCCGAATCTTCCGGCTCCTGACCGAGCTGTCCTCCATCCAGCCGGCGGACGGGCCGACGGACCTCGTCGCGGCGGCCCGGCACGCGGCCGCGCAGCTGTCCGGACGCGGCGTCGTGATCCTCCTGTCGGACCTCCTGGACCCCGCCGCGGACCGCGTCATCCGGGAGCTGGCGTCCACCCGCTCGGAGCTGATCGTCCTCCACGTCCTGTCACCCGATGAGCTCGACCCACCGCTGGAGGGGGATCTGCGCCTGGTCGATTCGGAGACCGCTGAGGGCATCGATGTGACCGCCGACCTGGCGACCATCGACGCCTACAAGGGCCGCCTGGCGGCCTGGAAGGAGGGCTTCGCCCAGCTCGCCGCGCGGCGCCAGGCGACGTACGTGGACCTCTCGACCGAGGTGCCGCTCAACGAGCTGATCTTCGCCGAGCTCCGCCGGCGCCGGGTCGTGGCCTGACCGGGGCCCCCGACGATGCCGTTCAACGCGCCGCTCGCGCTGCTCGGCCTCCTGTTCGTACCGGCCGTCGTCGCGATGTACCTCCTCCGCCTGCGACGGACGCCGACGGTCGTTCCGTCGACCCTCCTCTGGCAGCGGCTGGCGGCGGACGTCGAGGCGAACGCGCCGTGGCAGAAGCTGCGACGGAGCCTGCTCTTCCTCCTCCAGCTCCTGCTCGTCGTGATCCTCGCCCTCCTCGCCGCCCGCCCGTTCGTGGAGCGGCCGGCCGGGCTGGCCCGTGACCTCGTCGTCATCATCGACACGTCGGCGAGCATGGGCGCGACCGACGTCCCGCCCGATCGGCTGTCGGCCGCGCGCGAGGCCGCCAAGGAGGCGCTCAAGGACCTGCCCGCGGGCGGCAAGGTCAGCGTCATCGAGGCCGGCCGGACGGCGAGGATCGTCGCGACCGGGACGAGCGACATCGGGCGCGTCCGGCAGGCGATCGATTCGATCCGGCCCACGGTCGGCCGCGGCGATCTCGGCGACGCGCTGGCCCTCGCCCAGCAGCTGGCCGTCCAGTCGGGCGACGCCGAGATCCTCGTCGCCACGGACGCCGCGCTGGCCGTGCCGCCCACCACGAAGGTCGACGCACCGATCCGGGTCCTGCGGGTCGGGGATCCCAAGGGCAGTCGGAACCAGGCGATCGTGGCGCTGGCGGTCCGGACCGCTCCGTCGGCGGTCACCCGGTCGGTCTTCATCAGCGTCGCGAACTTCGACCTGGAGTATGCGACCCGCCGCCTCGAGGTCTGGGGCGACGATCACCTGATCGAGACGCGGACGATCCCGATCGACGCCCAGCAGCGCGCCGACGTCATCGTCGACGACGTCCCGGCCGAGGCCGCCACGATCGAGGTCCGCCTCGTCGCCGCCGACGACGCCGACCCCGACGCACGACCGGACCTGCTCGCCGCAGACGATCGGGCGTGGGCGGTCGTCCCACCACAGCGGACACGCAACGTCCTGGTCGTCGGCAAGGGCGACCCGTACCTCGAGACCGCTCTGTCGTACCTGCCGAACAGCCGACTCTTCGGGCTCACGCCGGCGGAATACCCGGCCGGTGCGGTCCGCAAGGACGGGACGAGCTGGGACCTGATCATCTTCGAGGGGTATGTCCCGGCGACGCTGCCCGCGACGCCGATCCTCGCGATCGCGCCGCCGATCAGCAGCGGGCTGGGCGAGGTCGGCGGGGTCGACGCGAACCCGGCCATCGGCAGCCTGGGCACGGAGGAGCCGATCCTCCGCTTCGTCGACCTGTCGACGACGCACATCGCCGAGGCCCGACACCTGACGCTCCCGGCCTGGGCTCGAGCCGTCATCCCGGGGACGAAGAGCGCGCCCCTCCTGTACGCGGGCGTCCGGGCCGGTCTCCCGGCGGCGGTCCTGGCCTTCGAGCCGCGCCAGTCGGACCTGCCGCTCCAGGTCGCCTTCCCGATCCTCGTCGCCAACCTGACCGGTGAGCTGCTCGGCGGCTCGGCGGCCCCGACCGCCGCGGTCCGGCCGGGCGATCCGGTCACGCTGACCGTCCCGCCCGGTGCGATCGGCCTCCGGGTCGTCCGGCCCGACGGGACGGCGACCGACCTGATCCCGGGCGCGGCCGGCGGCACGTCGGTCACCTTCACTCAGTCGGACCTGCTCGGCGTCTACACCGCGACGCCGATCGCGGCCCCAGCCGCGTCGCCAGCCGCCTCTGGCCGGCCATCCGAGGCGCCGTCTGGATCGCCGACCGCGTCCGGCACGAGCTCGGCCCCCTCGCCGGCACCGTCCGGCGCCCAGGGCGTCGACCCGAACCAGCCCATCCGGTTCGCCGTCGACCTGTTCGACGTCGACGAGTCGGCCATCGCACCCGGCGCGCCCCGAGTCCTCGAGGACCTCGGCAAGCCGCAGCCCTCGCCGGGAGCCTCGGGCGCGCCCGGAGGCGGCAACAGCGCCGTCGACACGCGACCGAACGCCCGTGACGAGGTCTGGATCCCGATCGTGTTCATCGTGCTGGTCGCGCTCTGCGTCGAGTGGGCCCTGTACCACCGCGACGCGGTCCTCCGCGGCTGGCGGGGCGTCACGGGCCGGCTCGGACGGCTCCGACGCCCGGCCGGGAACGGCTGATGGGCATCGGCTTCGACGCGCCGCTGGCGTTGCTCCTGCTGATCCCGGCACTGGCGCTGACGCTCGGGTTGCACGTCGCCTCCCGGCGCCGCGTTGGCATCGGGCGGCGGCGCCTGGCGGTCATCATCCGGACGCTCCTCCTCGCTGCGCTCGTCCTGGCCCTGGCCGGCTTCCGCCTGGTCCTGCCGGTCGACCGCCTCGCGACCGTCTACGTCGTCGACCTGTCGGATTCGGTCGGCCAGGCCGGCCGTGAGGATGCGCTCGCCTGGCTCCGCGAGAGCCTCAAGGCAATGCCGGACGGCGACGTGGCGGGGATCGTGGGCTTCGGGCGCGGCGCGCTCGTCGAGCGGCTGCCCCAGGAGGTCCGCGAGATCGACCGGATCGCTTCGACCCCCGTTCGGTCGGCCACCGACATCGGCGCGGCGCTCCGGCTGGCGTCCGCGCTCTTCCCGGACGACGCCCAGAAGCGGATCGTCCTCCTGTCGGACGGGAACGACACGACGGGCGCGGGCCAGTCGGAGGCCGCCCTCGCGGCGGCGCGCGGCGTCCAGATCGAGACGCGGGCGATCGGCCTCGGGGCGGCGAACGAGGTCCTCGTCGAACGGCTGACGACCCCGTCCACCGCCCGGATCGGCGAGGAGCTCGAGGCCGTGGCCGACGTCTCATCGACCGTCGCCCAGCCGGCCACGATCCGCCTCTACGCCGATGGCGTCCAGGTCGCCGAGAAGACGGTCGATCTCGCGGTCGGCTCGACCCGGGTGACGTTCCTCGTCAAGCCGACGGAAGCCGGCTTCCACACGTTCCGGGCGACGGTCGAGGCCGGCCGCGACACCTTCAACCAGAACAACCGCGCGGACTCCGACACGATCGTCAAGGGTAAGCCGCGGGTCCTCGTCCTGGCCGGGGACGAGAAGGTGGCGAAGGAGCTCGTGTCGGCCCTCGAGGCCGAGCGCCAGAAGGTCGACACGCTGATCCCCGAACAGCTCCCGAGCGGGATCGAGGGACTCCTGAGCTACGACAGCATCGTTCTCGTCGACGTCTCCCGGCTGCGCTTATCGAACGAGCAGCTGACGGCGCTCCAGCAGTACGTCCGCGACTTCGGCAAGGGTCTGGTGATGATCGGCGGCCCGAAGAGCTACGGCGCCGGCGGCTATACCGACACGCCGATCGAGGAGACGCTCCCGGTCGACATGGGTGTCAAGGACCAGCAGAAGCAGCCCGATGTCGCGCTGGTCGTCGTCATCGACAAGTCCGGCTCGATGGACGCCTGCCACTGCAACTCGTTCGACCGGGGCGCCGGCTCGCCACTCCAGGGCGTCCGCAAGGTCGACATCGGGAAGGAGGCGATCCTGCGCGCCGCGGCGGCGATGACCGCCCGCGACCAGCTCGGCGTGGTCGCCTTCGACGAGAGCGCTCACTGGGTGGTCCGGACGCAGCCACTGGGCGGGATCAGCGACCTGCGCGGCGCGATCGCCGGGATCCAGCCGCTGGGCCAGACCAACATCTTCGCCGGGCTCGACCAGGCGGTGAAGGCGCTCGAGGGGACGACGGCGACCCGCCGTCACATCATCCTCCTGACCGACGGCTGGTCGACGTCCGGCCAGTACGACGCGATCCTGGCCCAGATGAAGGCTGACGGGATCACCCTGTCAACGGTGGGTGCCGGCGGCGGGGCGAACCCATTCCTCGCGTCGCTGGCCCAGAAGGGCGGCGGCCGGTTCTATCCGGCGGTGAACCCGGCGACGATCCCCGACATCTTCCTGAAGGAGACGCAGCAGGTCGCCGGCCAGCAGATCGTCGAGGAGTCGTTCCACCCGATCCTGACCTCCCAGTCGCCGATCCTCCGCGGGATCGACGCATTGCCGCAGCTGCTCGGCTACAACGGGACGACGGCCAAGGCGGCGGCCCAGACGGTCCTCGTCACCGCCCGCGACGACCCCCTCCTCGCCCAGTGGCAGTACGGGCTCGGTCGGTCCGTGGCCTGGACCTCGGACTCGACGGGTCGCTGGGCAAAGAGCTGGATCGGCTGGAACGGGTTCTCGAAGTTCTTCAGCCAGCTCGTGTCGTGGACGTTCCCGGGCGAGGAGACGGGCGGCATCGAGGCCAGCTTCGTGTCCGACGGCAACCGGACGAAGCTCCGCGTGGAGAGCGTGGCCGAGGACGGCTCGCCGCGGGACTTCTACGCGACGGCGGTGGCGATGACGACACCGGACCTCACGTCGAAGGCGGTCGGCCTGTCGCAGGTCGCGCCCGGAGTCTACGAGGCGCCCCTCGGCGAGATCGACCCGGGTGCCTATGTCATCCGGGTCTCGCAGACGCGGCCGGGGTCGGCTGCGCTCGGGCGGACGCTGGGCCTCGTGGCGCCGACGCCGGCGGAGTACCGCGTCCTCGGCACGAACGAAGCATTCCTCGCGACCCTCCGGTCGGCGACCGCCGGACGGGCGATCGAGACGCCCGAGCAGCCGTGGATCCACGACCTCAAGACGAACGCGGCATCGACGGATCTGTGGCCGACGCTGCTGATCCTGGCCCTGATCCTGTGGCCGCTCGACATCGCCCTGCGCCGGGTGTCGGTGGGCCGGCGGGAGCTGGCGGACGCGCGGCGCTGGCTGGCCGGTGGCTGGCGCCGGTCGATGGCGCCGCGGACCTCGGAGGTCGCCGGGATGCTCGCCGCGCGGGATCGCGCCGCCGGATCCGAGGCCCGCGCGGCACTCCTGCGGAGCGACGACGCGACGACGACTGCTGCGGCGTCGACCACACCGGTGCCGGTGAAAGCCACCGCCGGTGCCTCGGCCTCTCAGCCGTCCGCCCCGTCGGCCTCGGCCCCGCCGGCGACGCGACCCGAGCCGGCAACGCGACCCGAGCCGGCAACGCGACCCGAGCCGGCAACGCGACCCGAGCCTTCGACGGCCGACGATGGCGACACGCTGTCGCGCCTGCGCGACGCGAAGCGCCGCGCCCGGGACCGCTGACGCTCCTGCGGCCTGCGGCGTCGGTCTCGGACTCGCCGGTGTACGCTCGCCCTCGATGTCCTCGGTCGCCGGTCCCTTGGTTCGCCATGTCGTTCGCGCCACCGGCTGCCTCGGCGCCGGGCTGCTCCTCGCGGGCTGCGGGCTGATCTCGACGACGCCGCCAACCCCGACGGCGGCGCCGTTCCCCGGCATCGCGAGCGCCATCACCGAGCGCGGGATCCAGGTCACCCGGATCGTCTCGGGCGATCCGGGCTGTCCGAACCAGGACCTCGCCAAGACGGCGGTCGCCTTCGATGCGGCGGGGCTCGATCAACCCGCCCCGGTCCACGTCTACATCTACATCTTCCGGAACCGGGCGACGTACGAGCGCCTCCGCTCGACGGTCGACGACTGCGCCCGAGCCTACGTGACCGACCCCGAGACCTACGAGTCGGTCGAGACCTCGCCCTACGTCGTCTCCGGCCAGGGACCCTGGGGCGAACAGTTCAAGGCGAATCTCCGGGCCGCCATCGACGAGGCCGCGGGAAGCGGCGACTGACCTCCTCCCCACCGGACCGGCCCACTCCCGACTGGACCGTTGTGACAGAAGGCACCATCGTCCGGGGCCCGGCCGGACCACCGAGCCAGAGGGCTCGGGCGCCTCGCTGTCGATCCTCGGGGCATGGTTTCCCGACGCTCCCGGCCTCGCCGGCTGCTGCTTCCGACCGTCCTCGCGGCGGTCCTCGCGGCGGAGATCACGGGGCTCGCGATCGCCCGCTCCTTCACCATCCAGGCTCCGTCGGCGACGCTGGCCGACCAGACCGCGACGCTCGCACCGGCCAACGACCGCCGCCTCGACGGCCCGCTCGCCTGGGGTGACGACGCCACAGCGACGTCTTCGGCCGCCGGAGCAACCGTCGCCGTCCGGCAATCGACACCGACGGCAGCGAATCTCCAGCCACCTGCTCCACCGATCCGGGCGACGCTGCGGTCGGCCACGACGAAGACCACCAGCCACACGTCCGCCCAGACCACGCACCACGCGACCGCCCCGTCCTATCGCGGTCGGAACCACGTCTGGATCCCGTCGCTCGGGATCAACAAGGCGGTCCAGTCGTTCCCGTGCTCGCGCAGCCGGCCACCGGACGCCGGTGTGTACCGCTGGGGCTGCGCCGGCCGCAACAACGTCTACCTCATGTCGCACGCCTGGAGCACCTTCCGGCCGCTCCACGATGCCTACGTCTCGGGCCGACTCCACCGCGGGCTGATGGTCTGGTACGCGGACGGCGGCGCGAGGGTCCACGAGTACAGCGTGGTTTGGTGGCGCGTCGTCGCCCCGACGACCGCTGCCTCCTGGGCTTGGGCCGCCCAGAGCCGACCGAGCATGACCCTCCAGACCTGCGTCGGCGCCAACAGCCAGTACCGCCTGATGGTGAGGCTCGTCCGAGTCGGATAGGAATCGCGGCAAATGTGAGTCACCGAGGGAGTGACGGCGCCCGTACCGTGTGAGCGTCCGGATCTGGACGCCCTGCGGCGGAAGAGACGTGGATGCCGATCTGATCGGACGGGCGCAACACGGTGACGAGGAGGCCTTCGCGAGCCTCGCCGTCGGCGCGGGCGACCGACTCCACGCGGTGGCGCACAGGATCCTGCGCGACACCGACCTCGCCGAGGACGCGACGCAGCAGGCGCTGCTCGCGATCTGGCGGGACCTTCCGCAGCTCCGCGACCCGGCGCGCTTCGACGCCTGGTCGTACCGGCTCCTCGTGCGCGCCTGCTACGCCGAGGTCAGCCGGACCCGTCGCTGGACGCCGAATATCCGTTTGCTACCGGTCGATGAACGGGAAGTTGCGGATGGCTTGACCTCGGTCGTCGATCGCGACCAGCTCGAGCGCGGCTTCCAGCGCCTTTCCATCGACCATCGCGCGGTGGTGGTGCTCCACCACTACCTCGACCTGCCGCTCGCCGAGGTCGCCGACGTGCTCGGCGTCCCCGCCGGGACGGTTCGATCCCGACTGCATCACGCGATGCGCGGCCTGCGCGCGGCCCTCGAGGCCGACGCCAGACCGGCGGCGCAGGAGGTTGCCCAATGAGCACCGATCGCGACGTCACCCGCATCGTTCGGTCGTGGCTGGAGGAGGGCCGGACGGCGCTCCCGGACCGCGTCCTGGACACCGTGCTCGACCAGCTCCCCGCGACCCGACAGCGCCGTGCCTGGTGGCCGGCGCGGAGGTTCGGAGAGATGAACACTGCAGCTCGTTTCCTCAGCGCCGTGGCGGCCGTGGCCGCCGTGGCAATCATCGGAGCGCTCGCCCTGCCGCGCGCCGGCGGGGGCCCGGGCGCGAGCCCGACGCCGGTCCCGACACCCAGCCCCTCGCCCGTGGCGGTACCACTCGGCAATCTGGCGGCCGGGACGACGTATTTCTGGGACGACCCGTGCTGCGTCGGCGGGAAGCGGATCAGCTTCACGATGTCCGCCACGGGCTGGTTTACCTTCGACCCGATCTTCCTCGGAAAGGGCACCCGCAATCCCGATCGATTTGACCTCTACATCAGCCCACATCTCGTCGCCAACGTCTACACGGGTGGCTGCCGTTGGCTTGGGACAGCGCTCGATCCACCCGTCGGACCGACGGTCGATGACCTCGCGACCGCGCTGCTCGCGCAAGCCGGACCCGGTTCCTCTCCGCCGATTGCCGTGACGGTGGGCGGTCACCCCGGCAAGAAGGTCGAATTGTCGATACCGCAAGATGTCGACGTCACCAAGTGCGATTCCGATGGCAGTTTCGCCATCTTCGGTCGGTGGTTGGGGGCCGGCCAATCGTACGGCGCCGCACCGTGGACATACGGCAACGGGCAGCACAACACGGTCTACATCATCGACGTCGACGGCACGCGCCAGGTGATCGACTCGATGTACCTGCCCGGCACCTCGACTGCAGATCGAGCCGAACTCGACCAGATCGTCGCGTCCATTCGCTTCGAATCGCGGCCAGCCAGCCCGTCCCCATCCCCTTGAACGAACGCTCGGCGGGAAGGCAACGCTGAAGTCGTTGCCCGCCTACTGAACGCGCAGGTCCAGCAGCTTGCGAGCGATCACGAGCCGCTGGACCTGGCTCGTCCCCTCCCCGATCTCGGTCAGCTTCGCGTCACGCAGATACCGCTCGACCTTGTACTCCTCGACGTAGCCATAGCCGCCGTGGACCTGGATCGCGGCGTTCGTCACCCGGCTCGAGACCTCCGACGCGAACAGCTTCGCCTGGGCGCCGGCGACAGTGTAGTCGCGGCCCCGGTCCTTGAGCCACGCCGCGCGGTAGACGAGCGCCCGCGCCGCCTCGAGCTCGGTCGCCATGTCAGCGACCATGAAGGCGACGCCCTGGAAGGTCCCGATCGGCCGGCCGAACTGTTTCCGCTCCTTGCTGTACGCAGCGGCCGCGTCGTAGGCGCCCTGGGCGATCCCCAGGGCCATCGCGGCGATCGAGATCCGGCCGCCGTCGAGGACCTTCAGGAACATCCGGAAGCCCTGGCCCTGCTCGCCGAGGAGGTTCGCCGCCGGGATCCGCGCCCCGTCGAAGATCAGCTCTCCCGTCGCCGAGGCGTGGAGGCCCAGCTTGTCCTCCAGTCGACCGATCGAGAATCCCGGGGTGTCGGCGGGGACGATGAATGCGCTGATCTCGGCGTCGCCCTTGTCGGTCGTCCCGGTCCGGGCGGTGACGATGTAGGTCCCCGCCTTGCCGGCGTTCGTGATGAACCGCTTGCCGCCGTCGAGGACCCAGCTGTCGCCGTCGGGGGTCTCCTCGCGTCGGGCGGTCGTCCGCGTCCCGCCGGCGTCCGAGCCGGCGCCCGGCTCGGTCAGGCCGTAGGCGCCGATGACCTCCCCCGACGCGAGCGGACGCAGGAAGCGCTCCTTCTGCTCGGGGGAGCCGGCGATCATCAGCGGGCCGCAGCCGAGCGACGTGTGGGCCGCGACGATGATCCCGAGCGAGCCCCAGACGCGGCTGATCTCCTCGACCGCGATCGCGTAGGCCAGCGTGTCCATTCCGGCACCGCCGTCGGCCTCCGCGACCGGGATGCCGAGCCAGCCCATCTCGCCGAGGCGGGCCACGACCTCATCCGGGAATCGATGGGCGTGCTCGTGCTCGTCGACGACCGGCGCGACCTCGGTCTCCATGAAGTCGCGGACCGTCGAGCGGAGGAGGGCGTGCTCCGGCGACAGGTCGAAATCCATCGCGGCCGAGGGTAGCACCGGGCCGACCACGGCCGTCCGCGACCGGTGCTAGCCTTCGCCGATGGATCAGGCCGGTGCCGACGCCAGCCGCGTCGCTCCTGCTCCGAGCGCCCCGCCGGTCTCCTCGTCACCCGGCGCACTTCGCCGCGAGATCCTGATCCGCCTTCGCCGCGACGGCGCCTCGACACCCGATCAGCTCGCGGTCGCGATCGGAGCCAGCCGGACCGGGGTCCTGCAGCAGCTGCGGGCGCTCGAGGCGACGAACTTCGTGAGCCGCCAGACGATCCGCCACGGGGTCGGCCGCCCGCGGCATCTCTACGACCTGACCGGCGATGCGCAGGAGCTCTTCCCATCGAACTACGACGGGTTGGCGGCAGGCCTCCTGTCGGCGATCGGCGCGGTCGGTGGGCAGGAGCTCATCGAGCAGGTCTTCCAGGCGCGCCGGCGCCAGATCGGCGACCGGGTCCGGCGCGAGCTCGAGGAGCGAATCGGCGCCGACGCACCGCTGACGGAGCGGGTTCGGGCCCTGGCCGTCATCCAGGATGAGCAGGGCTACCTTGCCGACGCGGTCCTCGAGCCGGATGGGACGATCCGTCTCCGCGAGCACAACTGCGCGATCCTCGATGTGGCGAGCGGGCAACGGAGCGCATGCGACGCCGAGCTCGACCTGTTCCGGGACGTGCTCGGCGTCGACGTGGTGCGCGAGACGCACATCGCCAGCGGCGACCGCTGCTGCTCCTACCGCATCAGCGAGTCGAACTGACGCCTCAGGCTTCCTCCCGCTCGACCACGACCCGCGATGCGGGCTCGATGCGCGGCGGCGGCACGTCCGAGACGTTCGGCACGAACGAGGCCGCCAGCGACGTCGCGGCCACGACCTCCTGATCCTCGACACTGAGGATCGCGAGGCGCCCGAGGGATGCCATCTCGTCGCGGATGTAGGTCTTGAGCATCTCCGGGCCGTCGGTGTTGATCGTGAACCGGATCTCGTTCCGACGGAACGTGTCGAAGATCCAGCGGAACTCGTCCCAGCCGGACACCACCCGAGTGTTCAGGTTCGAGCTCGGGCAGATCTCGAGGACGATCCCGCGCTCGCGGATCATCGCCATCGCCCGCGGGTCATAGGCGGCCTTGACCCCGTGCCCGATCCGGTCCGGCTCCAGGAGCTCGACCACCCGGGCGACCTCGTCGACCGGGCCGGCCTCGCCGGTGTGGACGGTCAGCCCGAGGCCGAACTGGCGGGCGCGACGGTAGAGCCGGCGATAGTCGGCCACCCGGAAGGTCGCGCTCTCGGGTCCGGCGATGTCGATGCCGACGACGCCCCGATCGCGCCAGGCGATCGCCTTCTCGACGATGATCTCGTTCAGCTCGTAGGGGAACGCCCGGTCGAGGCAGAAGATCAGGCCGGGCTTGACGGGATATTCGAGGCTCGCTCGGTCCATGCCGCGGGTCGCGGCGGCGATGATGTGGTCGAGGTCCTGCTCGCCGCCCCGGTTCCGCTTCATCGGGTTGAAGCGGAGCTCGGTCGTCGTGACGTTGTTCTTGCGGTAGGCGCCGCCGACGACCTCGTACACGGCCCGCTCGACGGCGATCGGCGAGCTCTGGATCAGCTCGGTCCAGTGGAACAGCTGGAGGTAGCCGTCGAAGCTCCGCGCCCGTTTCTCGGAGACCGTGATGGTGTCGCGGAACTCCCAGTAGTCGCGGGTCGGGAGCTTGATCCCCTGGGAGTGGGCGATGCTCCACATGATCGCCGGGGTGACGGCCCCGCCGAGATGGCAATGCAACTCCGCGAGGGGGATCTTCCGCGACAAGAGCCGGGCCATCGAGAGCAGGATACCGGGGCAACCCGCCGCCAGGGAGCATCCGATGGATCGACGTCTCGCCCTCGCGATCTTCCGCGCGATCACCGCGGCGATCGTGATCGTCGCCATCCTCGTCCAGGTCAGGCTGAACCTCGACAGCGGGCTGTTCCGCCCGCTCCGCTTCTTCGCCCTGTTCACGGTCCTCAGCTATGTGTTCGCGGCAGTCGTCTGGCTGTGGCTCGCGCTTCGCTGGCGGGCGGCACGGACCTGGGGCGACGACCTGCTGCGTGGCGCCTCGGTCCTGTACCTCGTCCTGTCGCTGGTCATCGTCGTGGTCCTGGTGGTCGGCCCCGAATTCCAGGTGGGCGATCCACGGGTCGACCTGATCGTCCGCAAGGTCTTCCCGGTCCTGGCCGCGGTCGATTGGCTGATCGATCCGCCGGCGACGGATCTCCGGATGCGCGACGTCGGCCTGTGGCTGATCTTCCCGGTCGTCTGGCTCGCCTTCAGCCTGATCCGCGGCGCTGTCGATGACTGGTATCCCTACCGGTTCCTCGACCCGGGCCCTGCCGGCTACCGGTCCGTCGCCTACCACGCGGTGGCCCTCCTCGCCGCGCTCCTGGTCATCGCCGGCGGGATCGTCGCCCTCGGCGACTTCGGCCGCGATCGACGGCTGCGTCGCGGCTCGATGGAACGCGCCCTGACGAGCCACCCCTGACCCTCAGCCGGCCCGCGCCGCCCTGGTTGGCTCGGCCGGCTGCCGATCCGGCAGCGTGAGCTCGAGCTGTTCGGGATCAGCCGGCGGTGGCAGCGGCAGGATCCGGACGCGGCGCCGGTCGGCGATCTCGAGCCGCTGGCGAAGGTCGGCGACTTCGCGGCGGACGGGCTCAATCGTCGACTTCGGCAGGTAGGCGCGACCGTCGTACAGCCGCTCGTAGCGCGGCATGAGCTCCGGCCAGTCGCGGGCCAGGTTCGCCAGGAAGTGCTCCCGCGTGCCCGGCCGGAGGTACAGGACGTTCGTCCAGACGGCGGTGGCGCCCGCGTCGCGGGCGGCCTTGACGACATCGGCGAGGAGCTCCGGTCGGTCGGACAGGCCGGGCAGGATCGGCGCCATCCCGACGGTCGCCTCGATGCCGGCGTCGACGAGCGCCGTCAGGGCCCGGAGGCGCTGGCGCGGCGGAGCCGTCCCGGGCTCGGTCCGGCGGACGATCTCGGGATCGAGGGTCGGGATGGAGAACGTCACCGCCACCGGCGCCCGGCGGGCGGCCTCGACGAGCACGTCCACGTCGCGGACGATCAATGGTCCTCGCGTGATGATCGAGAGCGGATTGCGTGCCTCCGTGAGCGCCTCGATCGAACGGCGCGTCAGCCGGTAGCGGCCCTCGGCCGGCTGGTAGGGATCGGTGGCCGTGCCGATCACGACCTGTTCGTGGGCCCAGCGCGGCCGGGACAGCTCCCGGCGCAGCACCTCGACGAGGTTGGTCTTGACCCGGATGGACGCCCCGTAGCGGTCATCGAAGGGCCGATCGGCGCGTTTCTCGAACGCCCGCACGAAGCAGAACGTGCAGCGATGGGCGCAGCCGGTGTACGGGTTGAGCGACCACTTGAAGGACATGCCGCTGACCTTGTTCAGGGCGGAGCGGCAGGGCTCCTCGCGATATTCCGCTCGCATCGTGAGGTCAGAATAGAACGCCTGTTCGATCCTGTCGAGCCCTTCAGCTCGCCGCTGGCACGACCCGCCCGTCGGCGTCGAGCGTCGCCCGGCGACGCCGGAGCACCCGCAGCTCGGCGCCCGGGACCTGGTCGCGGGCGTGGTACGACGACCGGACGAGGGGCGCCGACTCGACGTGCTTGAAGCCGAGCGCGAGGGCCTCGACCTTCATCTCGGCGAACTCGTCGGGGTGGTAATAGCGCTCGAGCGGGAGATGCTTCTCGGAGGGCCGGAGGTACTGGCCGATCGTCAGGATGTCGACATCGACGGCTCGGAGGGCCTCGAACGCCTCGGTCAGCTCCTCGCGGGTCTCCCCGAGCCCGACCATCAGCGAGCTCTTGGTGTGCGCCGCGTAGCCGATCTCGACCGACATCTCTTTCGCCCGGCGCAGGACGTACAGCGACCGATCCCAGCGCGCCCGCTTCCGGACGGGCTTCTGGAGCCGGCGCACGGTCTCGAGGTTGTGGTTCAGGATGTCGGGTCGCGCGTCCATCACGATCCGGAGCCGGCCGTCGGAGCCGTCGAAGTCCGGGATCAGGACCTCGATCCCCATCCCCGGGCTCGTCGCTCGCATCCGGGTGATCGTCTCGGCGAAGATCCGCGCTCCGCCGTCGGGCAGGTCGTCACGAGCGACGCTCGTCACGACGACGTGCTCCAGGCCGAGCGCCGAGACCGCCTCCGCGACACGGCGCGGCTCGTCGTCGTCGAACCAGGTGGGCCGGCCGGTCTTCACCGCGCAGAAGCCGCAGGCCCGGGTGCAGGTGTCGCCGAGGATCATGATCGTCGCGGTCCGCTGATCCCAGCACTCGCCAATGTTCGGGCAGTGCGCTTCCTCGCAGACCGTGTTGAGGTTCAGGCCGCGGAGCAGGCCCTTCAGGTCGTGATAGTTCTCGCCGGAGGGCAGCCGAGCCTTGATCCAGTCCGGATGGCGCCGGAGTGGGGTGACAGAGCCGCCCATCGCGATCGTCTCCGGCGCTGCGGAGCCGTGATGCGGCGCGTGCGCCGCGCCAGGCGGTTCGAACATCGGGAGCTCGCGGGCCATCGGGTCGAGTGTAGTCAGGCCGGTCCGAGCGTGTCGCGGATCGCGTTCTCCGCGTCGCGCGCCCGGAACTCGAGCTCGTCGGTTGCCCGCTGCGAGCTCGCCCAGTAGGTCACCCCCGCAGAGGCAGCCACGATCTCGTGCGCGTTGGCCTGGCCGATGAGGCCGCCGAGCGGAGTCATCGCCCGAAGGAGGGCATTCGGCACACGGAGCCAGGGCGGCTTGCGGCC
>VBFG01000136.1 GCA_005882635.1 Chloroflexota bacterium
ATGCCGGCGAGGATCGCGATCAGTCGGATCACCGAGCCGGCGGCCCACGCCTGGGGGACGTTGGCGCCCGGGTACTGGACGGGGAAGCTCGTCTGCGTCGCCTGGAGGCCGGCGAACAGCTCCGGCAGGCGATAGCCGGACAGCCGATCGGCGGCGTCGAACGTGCCCTTCGCGACGCGGGCCGCCTCGGCATCGAAGCCGTAGCGGCGGAAGCCGCCGGCGATCATCGCGTTGTCGTGCGGCCAGACGCTGCCGGTCTGGTAGCTGAACGGGTTGTACGCCGGGTGGTCCGACGATAGCGTCCGGACTCCCCAGCCCGACCACATGTCGTCGGCGAGCAGGCGCTTGACGACGCGGCCGGCACGCTCGGCCGGGACGATCCCGGACTGGAGGAGGTGGCCGGCGTTCGAGGCGACCGACCGGATCTGCTGCTTCGCGCCATCGAGGCCGAGGGCGTAGGTCCCTTCCTCCTCCCACCACAAGCGCTCGTTGACGCGGTCGAACAAGACTCGCGCCTCGCGGCGGAGACGGCGGGCATCCTTCGGCCGGCCGAGGATCTCGTAGATGTCGCCCATCCGGAGCTTCGCGTCGTAGACGTAGCCCTGCAGCTCGCAGGTTGCGATCGGGAGGGTGGCGAGGCTGCCGTCGGCCATGACGATGGCGTCGCCGGCGTCCTTCCAGCCCTGGTTGTAGTAGCCGTGCGACGAGCGCGTCTTGTACTCCTGGAGCCCGTCGCGATCGCGGTCGCCGTAGCGGTCGATCCAGCGCATCGCCGCCTCCGCGTTGTCGAGGTAGCGCCGGAGGATCGCCTCGTCGCCGAGCCACTGATAGAGGTACGACAGGACGATGATGAACAGGCTCGTGGCGTCGTGCGTCCCGTAATACGGCTCGTACGGCAGGATGCCGAGCTGGGTCAGCTCGCCGTGCCGAACCTCGTGGGGGATCTTGCCGGGCTCCATGTCCCGTTCCGGGTCGTCGCCGGTCGCCTGCATCGCTGACAGCCGGCGAAGGGCGCCGGAGGCGAACTCCGGGTAGCCCGAGATCGACTGCATCGACACGACGAGCGTGTCCCGGCCGAACAGCGTCACGAACCACGGCACCCCGGCCGCGGGGATGACGACGCCGCGCTCGAACGTCGGATCCTCGAGACGGAGGGAGTCGAGGTCACGGATCGCCTGGTCCCAGGTCCGCCGGACGGTCCAGTTCGGCGTCTCGATGGCGACCGTCGGGAGCTTTGGGCGATCCGTCGGTTGGCCCGCGTAGACGGCGTTGCACGGCAGGGTCGTCGGCCGGCGGCGGCCCGCGGTTCGGCCGTCCGAGCCCGTGTACGGGAGCCACTTCAGGCAGGCATGCCAGACGCCTTTCGGCGCGATCTTCGCGACGAAGACGAGGCGGCCGTTGGCGTACTGCATCGGCGAGTCGGCCTTCTCGACCGCCACGACCAGGTGACGCTCGAACGTGCTGTTCGTGTAGGTCGTCCGGAGCTCGCCGCGCGATCGGAACCAGCGGGTGTTGAGCTGGCCACGGCGAACGAGCCGATTGCCGCGGACGTCGAAGATGTCGGCAAAGTCCGAGTCGATCGCCACCTCGATCGTCAGCCGGACGGGTCGACGGGCGTAGCTCACGATGTCGAGGTCCTCGTGGACCCCTTGGCTCACCGTCCGGTCAATCCGGATCGACAGCGCCTGCCGGTCGACCTTGCCGACGTCGTCCAGGAACGCCTCGTTCGAATACTCGAAACGGGCCGAGAAGAACTGGATCGGGGCGGAGTTCAGGAGCATCGGCCGACCGCCGTTGATCCGGAGGTCCCAGCCGGAGATCATCCGCGTGTCGCGGGTGAAGAAGCCGTCGTCGGGCCCGCCCAGAATCCGGCCGTCCGGCTGGCAGACGAGGAACCGATCATCCCGATTGATCGTGATCGACGCGGGGCCGACCTGGACCGGGAACGTCACGTCGCGAGTCTAGGCGCCGGGCGGTCCCGCGGCACGGGCATCAGGCGGCGGTCGCGCTGCCAAGCCGGCGTATGGTTCAGGGGCCATGACCGTGCCGTTCGTCGGTCGGGCCGCGGAGCTCGATCGGATTCGGACCTTGAGCCGGACGATCACCGTGGATCGCCGTCCATCGGCCCTCCTCTTCGTCGGTGAACCGGGACTGGGGAAGACCCGGCTCCTGAACGAGGCACGATCCGCGATCGCCGCCCGCCATGGGCTCACTGTCGTGGGCTACGAGCCCGAACGGACCGTCCCGCTGGCCGCCGCGGCCGAGCTCCTTCGGACGCTCGTGCGCGCCGATCCGGGCGGTCGACTAAGCGAGCTCCTGAGCGAGACGGCGCATGTCGCGGCCCTCGAGCCGATCCGAGTCTTCGAGGCTGCCCATCGCGCCTCGGAGCGGCTGGTGCCACTCCTGATCCTCGTCGACGACCTCCAGTGGGTCGATGAGTTGTCGCTTGCGCTCTGCCACTACCTGCTCCGGGCGGCCGTGTCCGGCCAGCGAGCGGTCGGCCTCGTAGCCATGTCGCGACCGTCGCCCGTCGTTGGCTCATACAGCGATGCCCTTCGACACGTCTTTGGGGACGCGGATCAGCTCACGGTTGCGGAGCTCGAACCCCTTGATCGCGACAATGGGATCCGGCTCGCTCGAGCTCTCGCACCTGACATGCGGATGGAGCGCGCGGCGGAGATCTGGTCGCAGGCAGCGGGCTCGCCGTTCTGGCTCGCCGTCCTCGCAGCCAGCCAGGGTGATCGCCAAGCAGATCACGTCATCGACCTTCAACTCCGATATGCCGCTCCCGATGCCGCCGAGCTGGTCGCCCTCCTGGCCGTCGGAGGTCGGCCGGCGACGATCGACGAGATCCTGAGAATCGAAGGCTGGCCGGAACAGCGACTACTGGCGGCCCTCGATGATCTCATCGCCAAGGGGCTCGCGAGCCGAACCGAACGCAGCGTCTCGCTCGTCCACGATCTCGTCCGGGCCGCCGCGGACCAGCGACTCTCCGAGGAGACGCGCCGGCGTCTTCATCGCGCCTGGGCCGACACCCTGGAGAAGGTGGCGCAAGGCGACCTCGGGACCCTCCGATCGGCCCTCGAGCATCGCCGAGCCGCCGAGATGCCGACGGTCGATCTGTCGCTCCGACTCGTCCGCTCCCCTCGGCGCCGGTGGCTCGGCGCGGAGGGACTCGCGCTGGTCGGGAGCATTGCCGATGAGGCCGAAACGACAGATCCCGGAGTGCCCGAGCTCCGCGAGGCGACAGCTGCCCTCGCTGCAGAGCTGGGCGAGGATCGAATCGCGCATGAACGGTGGACGCTGCTGTCGGACCAGGTGTCGCCGGGTCCGACTCGGGAGCGCGCGTTGCTGGGCGCAGCACGGGCGGCCTACGAGCTCAACCTGGAGCAGGCGAGTCGGGTGGCGATCGAGCGAGCCAGGGCTGAGGCCACGAGGTCGGCGGATCGCATTGCGCTCGATGCCCTGGAAGCCGAGGTCGTCATCTGGCTCCAGGATCGACCGCGGGATGGTTGGCCGCTGGCGCGGCGGGCCGCGGCGGAGGCCCAGCGCCTCGCGGATGCGACCGGCGGCATGGACCGGCTTCCCACCGATGATCGACGGGCCGTGATCGGTGCGCTCAGGGTCGCCTTCACCGCCGCAGTGCAGGACGACCAGTGGCGCGTCGTCGGCGAGGTGGCCGGAGCGTATGCCGGTGCCGCCCGCGGATTCGACGGTGCAGAGGAGATCCGGGCGATGTTGGCCACGGGTTCGGCGGCGTCGATCCGAGGTGAATCTCGTGAGGCGCTCGTCACGCGACAACGCGCTTGGGAGGAGGCCCATCGGCGCGTGTATCCGTCGCTCTCCGTCGAAGCGGGCTTCCCATTCGCCGGCGCATTGCTCGAGAGCGGGCAGGTCGGCGCGGCGCAGGAAGTGATCCGTGAGACGCTCGACCTGGTGGACCGGATCGGGCTGCGCGGTCGGCTCCTGGGCCGCAGCCAGTTCGTCGCACAGGAAGTGGCGTTCCACAGCGGAGACCGTCGGACGACGGTCGCCGAGCTGATGCGGAAGGGCGATACCTTGGATCGCCACTCCGCCATGGCTGCGTACCAGCTGCTCGCGACCTGGTTGGCCCTGCTCGACGGCCCCGCCGCGGCCACCGAAGTCGTCGCCCAGGTCGAAGCAGGCCGACGATGCGCGGCCGATTCCGGTTGTCCCCGCTGTGGGCTGGAGCTCGAACTGTGGGGTGCCAAGGCGCTGGCCTCGGTCGGACGATGGGCCGAGGCCAGCCACACGATCAGAGCATGGGACGCCGCTCGCCCCGACCCGAACCCGTCGGACGCCGTGACCCGGCAGTGGGTGGAGGGCCTCGTCACCGCTCAGGAGTCCGCGTCGGCACCGGCGGCCGCCGGCCGCCTCTCGGCGGCATTGACGGCAGCCGAGCGGACGGGGCGGGTCGTCGACGCGATCGGCATCCAGCTCGACCTCGCCAAGGTTCTGTCAGGCAGCGACCGAGAGGCAGCCGTCGAGCAATTCGCCGCCGCTGCAGCCAAGGCACGTGCCGCGGGCTCGGTCGCCCTCGGACGCGTCGCCGATCGTGGTCTCCGCGAACTCGGGATTCGGACCTGGCGCCGAGGACCGGCAGGCCGACGTCCGATGGAGGCGGGCGTCCTGTCCCGGGACATCGAACTGTCTCCGCGTGAAGTCGAGGTCGCCCGCCTGGTCATCGACGGCGCGAGCAACCCAGAGATCGCGGCACAGCTCTTCCTCTCGCGCAAGACCGTGGAGCGCCACGTGTCGAACGCACTCGCGAAAGTCGGCGCCCGGAATCGCACCGAGCTCGCTCGCCGACTGATGGAGATCGACGCCTCCAACTGAGCCGGTCCCGCCTCGGAATGCGGGAGTTCACCGATGATTCGGGCGGGCAGCGGTCGATAACGTCCGGCCTGGATGAGCCGTTCGGCTCCCACCCGAGACGAAGGAAGGAGACATTCCGATGACCGCAGGACAGAGCACGCGACGGCTGTCCACCGTGTCGCTCGCCCCGGCGCCCCTTGCGGCGCTCCTCGCCGCGACGCTCCTTGGCGGGGCCATGATCGGCGCGGGGTTCACGCAGTACCTCGGCTCGACCAACGCCGGCACCCCGACGATTGGCCTCAG
>VBFG01000046.1 GCA_005882635.1 Chloroflexota bacterium
GTCTTTCAGTTACGCCGGGTATGGCGGCTCGACGATGGCGAGCCGACTGGCCCGTGGTGGGACTTGGTGTTTAGGGATCGATCCGTGAGCAATGGTCGCATCGCGGGCGCCCGCCAGTCCCCGACACGCGGTTGTACGACTCGATGTTGTCGCCTTCGGTGCATTCCTTCGTGTCGTGATACACGTTTCGATCGTTTGGTCGCTTTGAATGGAAGGCTGCGACCTTCGTCATGGGCTCTTTCCTTTGGGCTTGGAGGGACTTGACCAAATTGTGAGAGCTGCGGTGAACCGACTGTCAATCCTCAGTCGATCAGCGCCGCGATTTCGTCGCAGGTCCAGACGTGATCGCTGACGCCCGCAGCCATCGCCGGAGTCGTCCGCTTGCCGAGCGCCATGTGCGGCCGAGCGAAGTTGTAGTGCATGAAGTGCAGGCTGACCATCGCGGCGTGGTTCTCGACTTTCTTGGAGAACCCATTGGTCAGTCGCGTGAAGCGCCGCATCCCCATCCGCATGGTGAGGTTGTTGCGCTCGACGTAGGACGTCGAGATGAACTCCGGATCAGGGTCGCCCGAGACGACGTAGACCGTTTCGTTGGCGACCTTGTTCGGCGAGTAGCGCCGCGCCGTCGGCGATCCATCGTTACTAGCCTCGACGCCGTACTGCTTGATCAGCATCGCGTAGTCGGCACCTTCGCCGAACGCGGACTCGACCGCCTCGATGTACGGGCGGTGTCCGTCCGTCGTGATCTGGACGCGGGGGGCCATGAGTCGGGATCGCAGGTCGGCCATGAACGCCCGCGCATCCTCGGGGTCGCGCGTTCCGACCAGCCACGACGGAACCAACTTTGTCTCGGGGTCGATCGAGGTCCAGGTCCAAACGTCGCCCCAGCCGTAAACGCCCTGCTTATCCTCGGGGACGTTGCGAGCCTTGGCGTGACAGAAGGCCCAAATCTCGTCGCATTCGACTCGCTCGGCGGTCAGGAATCGGAGGGTTCGGTCCTGATAGGCCGAGGTCGCCTTGCCGAGATCGACCAGCAGGGTGGTGATCGTGTTCCGGGCCGCACCCGTCATCCGCGCGGTGGATCGGATCGAGTTTCCCTCGACCAATGCCCGGATGATCGTCGCCCGTTCGGCCCTGCTCAATCGGTTCATATTGATACTATGCGTGAGGGTTGTGACAACAGTCTGTCACAACCCCGAACCGAGATTGAGAAGCGCCTAGGGGCGGTTGCCCCAGCGCGAAAGCGCAGCCTTGCGAGCGCTATCCGAGCGTTCCTCGGGTGTCATCGCAGCGGCTCGCGCCTTGCCACCGATCTTCCCGCCGATCCGTCCCAACTCGACCGCAGCCGGGTTCTTGACTCGGGCGGGCGGGTCAGGCTCGCGCTGGCCAGTCGCAAAGTCAACGACCGCCTTGGCGAGCTGGTTGGGGTCGCGTGGCATCCGGGAGCGCTTAGGCATGACTCCGCAAGTCTCGGGGCAAACACCTCGTGGCGTCAAGCCAAGGAGGCAGAGAAAAGCCCCGCTGACCCGAGTCGAACGGGCCTACGGCCACCGTACCCTCGCGGGCCGATGGTCCCACCGGGGGAAGCGGGGCAAGTGCAGTCTACCGGGTGCTCAAATTGAGCCACTACCTCGATTTCGAACGCCTGGTCGAAATCGACCGCAGCGCCTATACTCGCGAGTCCCGTGGCCACCATGACGATCGCGCCCAAGGAGCCGCCCGGCGACGCCCCGTCGCAGGATCCGTTGGCGCCGTTCTCGCCGGCCGTCCGAGCCTGGTTCGAGAGCTCCTTCGCCGCTCCGACCCAGGCCCAGGCCGAAGGTTGGGCCGCGATCAGCAGCGGCGCCCACACCCTCATCCACGCCCCGACCGGCAGCGGCAAGACGCTCGCCGCCTTCCTCTGGACGTTGGACCGTCTGGCCACGACCCCGCCGCGCCCGGCCCCGACGAAGGCGAACCCGGGAACCGTCCGCGTCCTGTACATCAGCCCGTTGAAGGCCCTGACGTACGACGTCGAGCGCAACCTCCGGGCGCCCCTCGCCGGGATCGCCCTGGCCGCGGCCCGCCTGGGCGTCCCCGCCCCGGACATCTCGGTCGCCAGCCGGACCGGCGACACGCCCGCCGAGGACCGGCGCAACCTCGCCCGCCGCCCGCCCGACATCCTGATCACGACCCCCGAATCCCTGTACCTGATGCTGACGAGCCAGGCCCGCGAGGTGCTCTCCGGCGTCGAGCACGTCATCGTCGACGAGGTCCATGCGATCGCCGGCTCGAAGCGCGGCGCCCACCTCGCCCTCACGCTCGAGCGCCTCGAGCACCTGATCGCCAGACGCGACGGCGCCAGGCCACCGCAGCGCATCGGCCTGTCCGCCACGCAGCGACCGCTCGACACGGTCGCCCGCTTCCTCGGCGGGACCGGAATCGGCCGCGGCGTCGCGATCGTCGATGCCGGCGCGCGCAAGCCGCTCGACCTGCAGGTCGTCGTCCCGATCGAGGACATGACGAAGCCGGGCGAGGTGCTTCCGCTCGATGAACAGCCCGGCGGACCGGCCAGCGGCCCGGAGGCCAGGGTCAGCATCTGGCCGGCGATCCATCCGCGGATCCTCGAGCTGATCCGCGAGCACCACAGCACGATCGTCTTCACCAACAGCCGCCGCCTCTCGGAGCGGCTCGCGCAGCGGCTCAACGAGCTCGCGGGCGAGGAGCTGGTCCGTGCCCACCATGGCTCGATCGCCCGGGAGCAGCGCCTCCGGATCGAGGAGGACCTCAAGGCCGGTCGCGTCCCGGCGATCGTCGCAACGAGCTCCCTGGAGCTCGGCATCGACATGGGCGCCGTCGACCTCGTGATCCAGGTCGAGAGCCCGACGTCGGTCGCGCGCGGACTCCAGCGGGTCGGTCGGGCCGGCCACCAGGTCGGCGCGCCGAGCAAGGGCGTCATCTTCCCGAAGTACCGCGGCGACCTGCTCGAGGCCGCCGTCGTGGCCCGCCGCATGCACGAGGGCGCGATCGAGGCGACGACGATCCCGCGCACGCCGCTCGACGTGCTCGCCCAGCAGATCGTGGCGATGACGGTCATGGACAGCTGGACGGTCGACGAGCTCCTCGCGACGGTGACGCGGGCAACGCCCTACGAGACGCTCAGCCGCGAGGTCCTCGATGGCGTCCTCGGCATGCTCGCCGGCGCCTACCCATCCGACGAGTTCGCCGAGCTGAAGCCGCGCCTCCTCTGGGATCGAGCCACCGACACCGTCACCGGCCGGCGCGACGCACGGGTCGTCGCCGTCACGAGCGGCGGCACGATCCCGGATCGTGGCCTGTTCGGCGTGTTCATGGTGGGGGAGGCGGGGACGCCGGGCCGGCGGGTCGGCGAGCTCGACGAGGAGATGGTCTACGAGAGCCGGGCCGGCGAGGTCATCACCCTCGGTGCGAGCAGCTGGCGGATCGAGGAGATCGGCCACGACCGGGTCACCGTCTCGCCGGCGCCCGGCGTTCCCGGCAAGCTGCCGTTCTGGCACGGCGACGCGATCGGGCGGCCCATCGAGCTCGGGCGGGCCCTCGGGTCGTTCATCGGTGAGGCCGAGGCCGACATCGCTCGCGGCGCCCGTGGACGTGCGGCGGTCGTCGAGCGCCTGCGCGAGCACCACGACCTCGACGCGCTTGCCGCCGAGAACCTCGTCGCCTATCTCGAGGACGAGCGCGAGGCGACCGGCGCCCTGCCAACGGACAAGCGTCTTGTCGTCCAGCGCTTTCGCGACGAGCTCGGCGACTGGCGGCTCGTCCTGCTGACGCCGTTCGGCGGCCGCGTCCACGCTCCGTGGTCGCTGGCGATCGAGGCCCGCCTCAATGACCGCCTCGCCGGCGAGGTCCGGACGATCTGGTCCGACGACGGGATCGCGATCCGCCTCCCCGACGGCGACGACGTCGTCCGTCCCGCAGAGGAGGCGCTGTTCCCGGACCCGGACGAGGTCGAGGACGTGGTCGTCGGGCAGGTCGCGTCGTCGGCGCTGTTCGCGTCGCGTTTCCGCGAGAACGCCGCCCGGGCGTTGCTCCTGCCGCGGCGCCGTCCCGGCACCCGCACGCCGCTCTGGCAGCAACGCCAGCGGGCCGCCGACCTGCTGGCCGTCGCCAGCCGCTACGGCAGCTTCCCGATCCTCGTCGAGACCTACCGCGAGGTCCTGTCGGACGTCTTCGACCTGCCGGCCCTCCGCGACGTCCTCGGCGGCGTGGCCCGCCGCGAGATCGCGATCCACAGCGTCGAGACGCCGCGAGCCAGCCCGTTCGCGAGCTCGCTCCTGTTCGACTACGTCGCCGCCTACATGTACGACGGCGACGCACCGCTGGCCGAACGGCGAGCCGGCGCGCTGACCCTGGACCGCGACCTGCTCCGCGAGCTGCTCGGCCAGGAAGAGCTCCGCGAGCTCCTCGACCCGGAGGCGCTGGCCGATCTCGAGCTGAGCCTCCAAGCGCTGACCGACGATCGCCGGGCGACGACCGTCGACCAGCTCCACGACCTCCTGCGGCGACTCGGCGACCTGTCGGCGGACGAGATCGCGGCACGCTGCGAAGGCGACGGGACGGTCGGCGACGCCTGGCTCACAGACCTGATCGCGTCACGTCGCGCCGTCGCCGCCCGGATCGCCGGCGAGGATCGCTGGATCGCGATCGAGGACGTGGCGCGCTACCGCGACGGCGTTGGCGTCGCGCCACCGACCGGCGTCCCGCAGGCGTTCCTGGTCCCGGCGGTCAGCGCGCTGGAGGGCCTCCTCGCCCGGTTCGCCCGGACCCACGGCCCGTTCGTCACTCCCGAGCCAGCCCGCCGCTGGGGTCTCCCGGTCGGGGTCGTCGAGGACGCACTCGAGCGACTCCTCGCCGCGGGCACCGTCCTGCGCGGCGAGTTCCGGCCCGGCGGCGCGGAGCGCGAATGGATTGACCCGGACGTCCTCCGCCTGCTTCGACGGCGGTCCCTCGCCCGGCTCCGCAAGGAGGTCGAACCAGTCGATCCCGCCGCCTATGCCCGCTTCCTGCCGGCCTGGCACGGGGTGGCTGCGGTCGGCGACGATCCCGCGCCACTGCGCCAGACCGCCGCGCTCGAACGGCTCGCCGAGGTCGTGGACCAGCTCGCCGGGCTGCCGGTCCCGGCGTCCGTCCTCGAACGCGACATCCTGCCGGCCCGCGTGCCCGGCTATCAGCCCCGCCTCCTCGATGAGCTCGGAGCGATGGGCGAGGTGGCCTGGCTGGGGCGCGGCAGCCTCGGCCGCGACGACGGGCGGATCGTCCTGATCCGTCCGGAACGCGAGGTCCTGCGGCCGGCCGCGACCGCCGACGGCGCCGATCGGCCGTCCGACCAGCGCCACGAACGCATCCGCGAGCTCCTGGCGGCGCGCGGGGCCACGTTCTATCGCGAGATCTACGCCGCCGCGGGTGGGGGCTCGGATCGCGACGTCCTCGACGCGCTGTGGGACCTGGTCTGGGCCGGCGAGGTCACGAACGACACGTTCGCCCCGCTCCGGGCGCTGCGCTGGAAGCGGCGACCCCGCGACGCCCGACAGCGCAGGCCGGGCCGGTTGACGTCGTTCGGACCGCCGGAGGGTGCCGGGCGCTGGTCGCTGGTCGAGGCGGCGCCCGGCACGCCGACCGAACGGGCCCACGCAACGGCCCTGGCGCTCCTCGACCGGCTGGGGATCGTCACCCGCGACGGCGTTGCCGGGGAGGCGATCGACGGCGGCTTCGCCGGCGTGTACCCGGTCCTCCGCGCCCTCGAGGAGGCCGGCCGGATCCGGCGCGGCTATTTCGTCGACGGGCTGGGCGCGGCCCAGTTCGCGCTCGCCGGAGCCATCGAGCGGCTGCGGTCGGTCCGCGACGCGGCCCGCGGCCCGGACGAACAGGTCGTCCACCTCCTCGCCGCCGCCGATCCGGCGAATCCGTACGGGGCGGCGATCGCCTGGCCGCGGCGCGGTGACGATGACCGGCGTCCGCTACAGCGCGCCGCCGGTGCCTATGTCGTCCTCGTCGACGGCGTGGCCGCGCTCTACCTCGAACGCGGCGGCGGATCGATCCAGGTCCTGCCGGCGGCCGACGATCGCGACGTCGGCGCGGCCGCGGCCCGAGTGCTGCAGGCGCTCGTCGACGACGGTCGCATCCGCGAGCTCCTGATCACGAAGGTCGATGGCGAGCCGGTCTCCGGATCGCCGTTCCGCGAGCAGTTGGTCGCGGCCGGCTTCGTCGCCGGCTACCGAGGGCTCGTCCTTCGGCGAGCCGGGCGAACGGCCGATCTCGGCGGCGAAGGCTCGTGGTCGCGATCCGCGGCGACCTCCGGCGGCTCGCGGCCGCACTGACCGCCGACGCCCCATGCCCGAGGGCGACACGATCCATCGAACGGCGGCGGGACTGGCGCCCCACCTCGTCGGGCGGCAGATCATCGCCGCTCGCGGCCGACCGGGTGGGCCGCAGGTCAGACGGATCGTCGGCGCCACGATCGACGCCGTCGAGGCCGCCGGCAAGAATCTCCTCATCCGCTTCGACAACGGCCTCGAGCTCCGGACGCACATGCGGATGAACGGCTCGTGGCACCGCTACCGTCCGGGCGAGCGCTGGCGGCGGCCCGAGTCCCGGGCCCGGCTCGTGCTCGAGGTTCCGGGCGCGGTCGCGGTCTGTTTCGATGCGCCGGTGATCGAGCTGTTCGAGACGCGGGCCGAGGCGATCCACCCGACGCTCGCCGGGCTCGGTCCGGACCTCCTCGCCGCCGACTGGGGCTCAGAGCGCGCCGCCGAGGCGCGGCGCCGCCTGCGGAGCGCGGCCCGCGCCGAGCTCACGATCTCGGCCGCCCTGCTCGACCAGCGGGCGATCGCCGGGATCGGCAACATCTGGCGGAACGAGACGCTGTGGCACGAGCGGGTCGACCCGTGGGCGGCCGTTCGCGACCTGGACGACGCGACGCTCGACCGCCTCGTCGCGACCGCGCACCGGCTGCTCCGCGCCAGCGCCGACCTCGCCCCAGGTCAGGCCCGGGTCGGGGCGTACCGGCGGACCGGTCGCCCGTGTCCGCGATGCGGGACGCCGATTCGGTCGGCGGTCCGCTCGGCCGCGATCTCGAGGACGACCTACTGGTGCCCGTCCTGTCAGCGCCGCCCGGCCGCGCCGCGATGACCGAGATCGGCGTCCGCTGCGACGGCGACCACGAGGCCGGCTGGGTCTGCGTCGTGACGCTGCGCGACGCGGGCCGCGAGGTCTCGAGCCATCGCGTCGGGGTCACCGTCGCCGACCTCGACCGGCTCGCGCCCGGCGCCGCGGACCCCCGCGCGCTCGTCGAGGCGTCCTTCGCGTTCCTGCTCGAGCGGGAGCCGCCGGGGTCCATCCTGCGCGCGTTCGACCTGCCCGAGATCGGCCGCTACTTCCCCGAGTACGAGGCCGAGATTCGCGCCGCGTATCATCGCCGCGGTGTGTGAGCAGTTCGTGGCACGGGCCGTGGAGCCGTTCCGGATCGACGAGCTGTGGCCCTTCACGGAACGCCTCGAGCGGTTCGGGATGGCCGGCTTCGGGTGGGGCGCCGCCTGGCTGACGCCGGATGGCGCCATCGACACCCACCGTGACGTCCGCGCCTTCCGCGACGACCCTGCGGGCGCGGCGGTCGTCGGAGCCCACGAGACGACCAGCGTCCTCGTCCACGTCCGTCGCCCGTCGAAGCTGTCGACCCTCCAGCTCGCCGATACCCAGCCGTTCGCGGATCCCGCCGGCCGGTTCGCCTTCAGCCACAACGGCGACCTGCACGACGTCGGGCCGGCGCGCCGCCGCTACCGGGCGCAGGGTCGCATCCACGGGCGGGCCGACACGGAGGTCGGTGCGCGCTGGCTCGAGGACGCCTGGGACCACTGCCCGACGCTGGCGGCCGCGCTGCGGACCCTGCACCGAACGTTCGGCGGCGAGGCGAACCTGGCGACGATCGGCCGCGACGGCGAGGTCGTCCACTACGCCGGCAACACCGAGAACCCGGTCTTCACCTTCCGCCTCGGGCGGATCGGGCTCGCCTCGACGGCCCTCTACTCGATCGACCGCTCGCTATTCCAGCTCGCGGCGCCGGGCGCGACCGACCGGCGCGTCGCCCGTCCCGGGATCGCGGTCAGCCTCGCCTCCGACGGGTCGCCGATCGCGTCCTGAGGGCCGGGATGTAACGCGGGCGGTCTCATGGGCGTCGTACGCTAGCCACGAGGCGCGTTCCGGGGGTTGAGGGAGAGGAACGGATGGAGACCGTGCCCACGGGATCCGCGTCGGCCGGCGGTGAGCGCCCAACGATCCCGCTGCCGACATCGGCCCTGGTTCGAATCTCGATGTTCTGGCTCGGCCTGACGTCGATCGACGCCGTCGTCGGGGCGGCCATCCAGTCGCGGATCAAGTTCGAGCATCTCGTCGAGATCGGCACGGAAGGCACGTCTCTGGCGTTCGTCGGCGCCCTCCAGTTCGTTTTCAGCGTCGCGGTCCAGCCGACCGTCGGCTCGATCAGCGACTACGCCACGACCCGCTGGGGTCGGCGGAAGCCGTTCATCGTCGCCGGCGCGTTGTTCGACGCCCTGTTCCTGATCGGGATCGCCTCCGCCAACTCCCTCCTCGCCATCGCCGCGTTCGCGACGCTCCTGGCGCTGAGCACCAACGTCGCGCGCGGTCCGTTCCAGGGCTACGTCCCGGACCTCGTGCCCCAGAAGCAGGTCGGACTCGCCAGCGCGATGGTCGGGTTGATGCAGGTCCTGGGCAACGTCCTGGGCTTTGCGCTGGCGGCGATCGCCAACACCCAGGGCAGCGTGGGGCTGGCGATCCTGGCCGTCGCGACCATCGAGCTGGTCACGATGCTGAGCGTGGTGCTGCGGGTCCCGAACGGGCCACCGGCGAAGTCGCGTGAAGGCCGGTCGTGGCTCTCGATCGCGGCCGAGACGTGGGGAACCGACATCCTCCGTGAGACGAGCTACCTGTGGCTCCTCGCCTCGCGACTGCTGATCCTCATGGGCGGCGCCGCCGTCCTGAACTTCGTCTTCCTCTATCTGGCCGACGCCCATGGCCTGACCCAGGCGCAGGCCGGCGGCGCGTTCCTCAACATGCTGCTCGCCGCGACTCTGGTCAGCCTGCTCTCCATCGTCCCGGCAGCGCGCCTTTCGGACCGCTATGGCCGCAAGCCGGTGATCTACGTCTGTACCGCGCTGGGCGGCATCGGCGTCGGGCTGATCGCCCTCGCACCGAGCGTCCTCGTGGCGACGATCGGGGCGGCGCTCTTCGGCGCCTCGCAGGGGACGTTCCTGGCGGTCGACTGGGCGCTGATGACCGACATCATCCCGAGGGCGTCGTCCGGCCGGTACATGGGTCTCTCGAACGTCGTGACCGCCTCGTCGACCACGATTGCGGTCATCATCGGCGGGCCGACCATCGACTTCGTCAACGGGACCTACGGGATCGGGGCCGGGCCCAGGTTCGAGCTGGTCCTCGGCGTCGGCTATTTCATCCTCGGTGCCCTGCTGCTCCGTCCCGTCCGGGAGCCGGATCGGCGCTCGGCCACGGTGGACCAGGCGGCCATCGCGGCCTGATCCGCCGGGACTCAGACCCGGTCGGTCCGATCCGGCGGCGCCAGTACCCGGCGCTCGTTCGGAGACCCGTGCGGGAGACCGAGCCAGCCGCGGACGCGCCGCGTCCGCGACCGCCGCTCCCGTCGCAGGGCGTCGACGCGGGCTCGCCACCAGCTCGGCCTCAGCCAGGCGAACGGGTCGGGCCGCCGCCACAGCACCGGGACGAGCGCCCACAGGAAGACGACGTAGTCGAGGCGGATGGGCCGCCGGCCGAAGCCGACGAGCGCCTCGAGCTGAGCGATCGTCTGGGGCAGCGTCGCCAGGCTGAGCAGCACCGACAGGGCGAGGAACAGCAGGCCCCACAGGCGGGCGCGCGGGCGGAGGACGAGCAGGAAGACCACGGGCACCCACTTCATCCAGGTGGCGATCGCCCACAGCATCCCCGCGACGAGCGGGCCGCTGAACTGGGCCGCCCAGAGGAGGAGCGTCAGGGGCAGGTTGATGTTGCCGGTGTCGAGGTTCGCCCCGAACGGGAAGCCGAGCAGGATGACGAGGATCGCCGTCTCGAGCGGTCGCTGGCGGTATGCCCAATGGATCGTCCACAGCAGGGCGAGGATCGTCCCGCCGCGCCAGACGTACCAGGCGACGTCCCACGGAAGCAGCGCCCAGGGTGCGAACAGGGGCAGCATCCACGGGGCATAGACGTACGGCAGGAACGGTCCCGTCGGCCGATAGGGGTCGCCGCCGCCCAGCCAGATCCGGACCGCGGCCCAGTAGGCGCGCGCGTCGGCCCCGGCGGGTTCGCCCCGGGCGATGATCCCGGCTGCCACGCAGCCGAAGGTGATGATCAGCAGCGTCATCGCGACGATCCGCCGCCGGTCGTGCAGCCGGCTGACCTCGTGCCGGAGCGCCCGGCGGAGGACCGCCCAGCGCCGTCGTCGTGGGCTTCCGAGCGATGCCTCGCGGCTGACCGGCGGGGCCGTCTCGATGCGACTCGACATGGCCCGCGGATTGTGGCACGCCCCCGTTCGGGTGCGGCCGCCGTGGTTCGGGCGCCGACCGTCGCTGGGGCGACCCCTGGCGGCCCCGGCGGCGGTTCGTGTCTACGCGGTCAGGCGCTCAACCGCTCGGCGATGTGGATCAACGTCTCGGCCACGGCCCGCAAGTCTTCGTGGGGGACGGCCAGGACCTGGGGCTCGTGCTCCGGAAGCTCGGGAACGATCACGAGGGTCGCGGGCCGGGTTCGCTCGATGTCGAACTGGATCCGGCGCAGCTCCTCGATCGGAAGGGCCATCGCGGTCCTCGACTCGGCGGCCACGATGACCCGCCGGTTCGTGACGACGATCCGCGCGGCGCGGGCTCGGGCCTCGGCTGCCACGACCTCGTCCGCGTGGAGCAGCTCGTTCAGATTCACGTCGTCGAGCATGGCTGGTTGTCCTCGGGGTCTGACTGCGGCACCTGCCGGCCGCCGGCCAGCCCATTCTCCATCGATCGCCAGCCGAGCGCGAGTGGCGCCCCGTGGATCGGAGGGCGGCACGCTATTCTCAGCCGAGCCGCAGCGGGTACCTCATCTGTGACCGACGGAACCGTCATCATCATCGGCGGCGCGGAGGACAAGGTCCGCGACCGGGTGATCCTGAACCGGTTCGTGACCCTGGCCGGTGGTCGGGACGCGACGATTGTCGTGGTCTCGACGGCATCGAGCCTCGGCACCGAGGCCGGCGAACGCTACCGCCACATCTTCGGTGACCTCGGGGTGTCGACCGTCCGGCCCTTGCACGCTGCGACGCGACCCCAGGCGAACGACGAGTCGGCCGCGCTTGCCCTGCGCGATGCGAGCGGCGTGTTCCTGACCGGCGGCAACCAGCTGAAGCTCGCCTCGATCGTCGGTGGGACGCGCCTGGCGGACGCGATGCTCGAGCGCTTCCGGCACGGCGCGGTGATGGCCGGCACGAGCGCGGGGGCGTCGGCGATGAGCAGCCACATGATCGCGTTCGGCGCATCGGGCGCGACGCCCAAGCACCGGATGGCCCAGATCGCCGCCGGTCTCGGGATGCTGCCGGGCGTGATCGTCGACCAGCACTTCCAGCAGCGGAACCGGCTGGGCCGACTCCTCAGCCTGATCGCGCAGAACCCGTCGCTGTTGGGCCTCGGCGTCGACGAGGACACGGCCGGTGTCGTCGGGCCGGATCACGTCATGGAGGTCATCGGGCGGGGCAGCGTGACGGTGGTCGACGGATCCGCCTCCGAGACGGACGCCTGGGAGGTCAAGGGCCACAAGCCGCTGATGATCAGCAACGTGATCCTGCACTCCTTGCCGTCGGGCTATCAGTTCGACCTCCGCCGTCGCCAACGCCTCGCGACCCCGAGCCTCCACGCGATCTCCGGCGGCGAGGCGGCCTCGAGCTAAGCGCGGCACCGTCCCGGTCCTGACACGACAGACCAGTGTCCGGCAGGAATCGATGCCTGACAGCGATCACCGCTCCCGAATGGCGACTCGAATTCGGCTCATCCGACGGCGCCCGTCCGCCGTGAGTCTGCCCGGACTCGGCATGGACACACTGTGAGCGTGACCCCGTCCCCCGATCGACCGAACCCGCGCGCCGATGAGAGCGAGGAGGCGCCCTTCCGAGTCTGCAGGGCATCAAGGCGTCCAGGAGTGGCAGGCAAGGGCCGTGGCGCCGGGCGCCGAGCGGCGGGTACACTCGGGGACCCGATCGGACCGCAGGAGGGACCCGTGGCTCGGACCGCACCCCAGCCGCGCGAGAAGAAGATCCGGGCTCGAGCCGCAGCGCCAGACCCGCTCGCGCCGGCCCCGCTCACGCCGGCCTCGGTGGCGCCGACGGCCACGAGGCCGCGCCGCCGCACGACGATCGGTCCATCGGACGTCGGCGGTCCTCAACCAAGCCTCCGGATCCTCGAGACGCGGATCCTCCGCGGTCCGAACTACTGGGCGCGCGAGCCGGTCGTGCGGATGCTCGTCGACCTCGGGTCGCTCGAGGAGTTCCCGAGCAACAAGATCCCCGGCTTCACCGAGGCGCTGGTCGAGCTGCTGCCGAGCCTCGAGGACCACGCCTGCTCCCTCGGCCGCCGGGGTGGCTTCATCACCCGTCTCCGCGAGGGGACGTGGGCTGGCCACATCGCCGAGCACATCGCGCTGGAGCTCCAGAACCTCGCCGGCACGGACGTCCGCCACGGCAAGACCCGGACGATCGGCGAGTACGGCCGCTACAACGTGATCTACGAGTACCGCGAGGAGAACGTCGGGATCGAGGCGGGCAAGATCGCCGTCGCCCTCGTCAACCATCTCGTCGCGCCGACCGACGACCGTGTGGCGATCGACTTCATGGCGGAGCTCGAGCGCCTCATCCGGCTCGCCGAGCGGTCCGCGTTCGGGCCGTCGACCCAGGCGATCCTGGACGAGGCCGCGTCGCGCGACATCCCCTACATCCGCCTCGACCGCCACTCGCTCGTGCAGCTCGGGCTCGGTGTCCACCAGCAGCGGATCCGGGCGACGATGACCTCGAAGACGTCCGGGATCGCCGTCGACATCGCGAGCGACAAGAGCCTGACGAACCGCCTGCTGGACTCGGCCGGCCTGCCCGTCCCCAAGAGCACGGTCGTCGATACCGAGGACGCGACGGTCGAGGCGGCGCTCCGGATCGGTTACCCGTGCGTCGTCAAGCCGCTCGACGGCAATCACGGTCGAGGCGTCCACCTCGATCTCCGCTCCGAGGAGGCCGTCCGGGCCGCGTTCCATGGCGCCCGCGCGGAGAGCCGTAGCGGCGACCTCGTCGTCGAGAGCTACGTCGCGGGGAACGACTACCGCTGCCTCGTCATCGGCGGGAAGGTCGCGGCGATCGCCCAGCGCGTGCCGGCGAGGGTGGTCGGCGACGGCGAGCACAGCATCCGCCAGCTGGTCGACACCGCCAATGCCGATCCGCGGCGCGGCATCGGCCACGAGAAGGTCCTGACCCGGATCAAGGTCGACGAGGCGGCCGAGGCGCTCCTCCGCGACCAGGGCTTCGGGCTCGACGACGTGCCGCCGAAGGACACCTTCGTGAAGCTCGCCCTGACCGGCAACATGTCGACCGGGGGGACCTCGATCGACCGGACGATCGAGGCGCATCCGGACAATGTCGAGATCGCGGAGACGGCGGCCCAGATCGTCGGGCTCGACATCGCCGGCATCGACTTCATCTGCCCCGACATCGCGACCCCGGTCCGCGAGACGGGCGGCGCGATCGTCGAGGTCAATGCCGCGCCGGGCTTCCGGATGCACACCCACCCGACCGAGGGCGAGCCGCAATACGTCGCCCGGCCGGTGATCGACGGCCTGTTCCCGCCCGGCAGCCCATCGCGGATCCCGATCATCGCCGTCACCGGCACGAACGGGAAGACGACCACCGTCCGGATGATCGCCCACATCCTCAAGCTGAAGGGCAAACGGGTCGGGATGACCTCGACCGACGGCATCGTGATCGACGGCCGGTTGATCAAGAAGGGCGACATGTCGGGCCCGAAGTCGGCCCAGATGGTTCTCCAGAACCCGACCGTCGACACCGCCGTCTTCGAGGTCGCCCGGGGCGGGATCCTGCGTGAGGGCCTGGGCTACGACCGCAACGACGTCGCGGTCGTGACGAACGTCACCGGCGACCATCTCGGGCTCGGCGGGATCGACTCGATCGGCCAGCTGGCGAACGTCAAGGGCGTCATCGTCGAGGCCGTGCCCCGATCGGGCAGCGCGGTCCTCAACGCCGACGACGGCCACGTCTACCGGATGGGCCGGCACTGTGCCGGCCGGGTCGTCCTGTTCAGCATGGCCACCGACAAGGGCGAGGACGGCTACGACCGCGTCGACGGCCACGCGTCCCGTGGCAACGCCGCGTTCGTCCTCCAGCCGGGACCCGAGGGCGAGCTGATCGTCCTCCGCCACGGGCCCCGGACGATGCCGGTCCTGTACACCCACCTGATCCCGGCGACGTTCGGCGGGCGGGCCCGGATGAACGTGGCGAATGCGCTGGCCGCGGCGGCGGCCGCCTGGGCGGCGGGAGCCCACCTCCACGACATCCGCCAGGGCCTCCGGACGTTCTCGACGTCGTTCTTCCAGGCACCGGGCCGGCTCAACCTGCTCGACGTCGGCGGCATCCGGGTGGTGATCGACTACTGCCACAACGTCGACGGGATGCGGAAGCTCGCGGATTTCGTCGACCGGATGATGACCGAGCCACAGTCGAAGGCCGGCCGGATCGGGCCCTCCTCGAACGGCCACGCCCGGAGCGGCCGGGCGATCGGCGTCATCGGGATCCCCGGCGACCGGCGCGACGACGACCAGCACGAGTTCGGTTCGATCGCGGCGCGGGCATTCGACGAGATCATCGTCCGCGAAGACAAGAACCTCCGGGGCCGAGCGCCGGGCGTCTCGGCCGGCAACGTCGTCGACGGCGTGCGTGCCGCACGGGCGAGCGGCGCGCGGGCGCTCAAGGCCGAGAAGATCCTCGATGAGCTCACGGCCGTCCGGACGGCGCTCCGCCGGGCCGCCCCGGGCGATCTGGTCGTCTGCTGCGTCGACAACGCGATCGCGGTCTACCGCGAGGCAATGGGCGCCGCCGGCTCCGCTCGCGGCGCGACCGCGTTCGCCGACCCGGGCGAGCTCGAGGTCCCGGAGGGCTGACGGCGATCAGGCGCGGCGCGGGCGGGTCTGCATCCGTGGGATCAGCGTCGTGAGCTCGGTCGCGACGTCGATCGGGCGCGCCCCCAGCTCGGCCAGCAGGGCGAAAACTTCCTCGCGTTCCTCATGGCACATCAGGACGATGACCCGGGCCGCGTCGGGTCGGGTCGAGCCGTCGCTCCGCGCCAGCTCGCCGCGGAGCGCCGCCGTCTCGGACTCGTAGACCGTCACGTCCGAGGTCGGTCGCCTGGCCGACGCGATCCCGGCCATGATCTCGCCGACCATCGACTCGCGGCTCCGGCCCCGGAGGTACTTGAGCGTCTCCTTGATGGCGACCCGCTGGGCACGCTTCGCGGCGATCCGGCCGATCCCGCGGAGTGTGTCGTCCGGCCGATCTCCGGCGGTGCCGACGATCGCGGTCACGGGCGCCGCTCGCCCGGCGGCGCCGGCCGCGATCCCCTCGGCGACGTCGAGGATCGCGGTCACGCCCGCCTCGTTGTGGGCGAAGTCGACGATCACGATGCGGGACCCGAGCCGGAACAGGTTGAGCCGGCCCGGTGACCGCTCGGACGAGGGCTGGAAGTCGGTGAGCCCGTCGCGGAGCTGGGCGAGCGTCACGCCGAGACCGCGCGCCGCGCCGGCCGCCGCGAGCACGTTCGCGACGTTGTGGCGCGCGAGGCCCCCAAGCGTGATCGGCACCCGATCGACCTCGACGATCCGATGCTCCGTCACCTCGCCTGCCCGGGCGTGGCCGGGACCGTGACCGTTCGAGGCGTCTCGCATCGGGGCGCCGCCATGGCTGCCGTCGATCTCGACGAGCCAGCCGTCGCGCAGGACGTAGCCGCGGCCGCCCGCGGCGACCGCCCGTCGGACCGCCGCCGCCGCGCTTCCGCCCTCGCCGAGCGAGAACAGGGCGACGTGGGCGCGCACCCGCCGGCCGATCGCCGCCACGAGCGCGTCGTCCGCGTTCAGCACGGCCCAGCCGTCCGGTCGCGTCGCGCGGGCGACGGTCGACTTGACCTCCGCGAGCTCGGGCAGGGTGTGGATCCCCTGTAGGTCGAGGTGGTCGGACGAGACGTTCGTGATGACGCTGGCGTCATTCGACTCGTAGCCCATCCCGCGCAGCACGATCCCGCCGCGGGCGGTCTCGAGGACGCCGACGTCGAGATCGGACCGCTCGAGGATCTGCCAGGCCCCGCCCGGCCCGGTCCAGTCGCCGGGCTCGACGAGGCGCTCGTCGACGAGGACCCCGTCCGAGGTCGTCGTCCCGACCCGCTTCCCGGCGATCTTGAGGATGTGCGTGATCAGCCGGGTCACCGTGCTCTTGCCGTTCGTACCGGTGATCGATACGATCGGGATCCGCCGATCGGCGTCGCGGATCCAGGATGGCGGCGTCGCCCGCGCTTCGGCGATCCTGGCGACCCACCGGCCGACGAGGCGCTCCTGCGATCCGGTCAGACGCGCACGCCGAGCCGGCGAGACGTCCCGCTCGGCGAGGGCCAGGGCCGCCTCCGCGATCGTTCGAGCCCGCTCGGCGCCTGTCCACGGGTAGGTCACGATCCAGTGGCCCGGATCCGACGATCGATGGACGGCGACGCCGCCGACCCCCTCCTCGTGGTCGGCCCGGAGCCGTCGGACCCAGCGGACGAGGGCGTCGATCGAGAGGGGCCACGCCTTCGCCGGGACGTCGGCGCTGAGCCGGACGAGTGCGTGCCGGCCCGGGCTGCGCTGGCCGTACCACGTCCGGCGCCGACCCACGGCGACCTCGATCTTCACCACCGGCTCGAGCCGGTAGACGTTCGGGCCCTCGAGCAGTCGGATCTCGACGAGTCGCACGGTCGGCCGAGAATAGCGCCGCGGTCCAGCGTCCGACCGTCGATGTCGCACGGGATCCGCGCACCTAGACTGGATGAGATGGAAACCATGGCCGCACCGGGCGCGGGCGTGCGGGACGAGGAGCTCGACGCGCTGCGGGCCGCGATCCGCGCGACCGAGCCGGCCTACCTCGCCGACCTCGAACGGCTGGTCAACATCGATTGCGGCTCGTACACACCCGCCGGCGTCGATCAGGTCGGGGCGTTCGTGGCCGAGTTCCTCGCCGCCGCTGGCGCCACCGTCGAACGCCGTCCTGATCCGGCTGGTCGGCTCGGGGCGACGATCGTCGGGACGTGGGCCGGCGAGCGCGGGACGCCGGGCGGTCCGCGCCTCCTCCTGATCGGGCACATGGATACGGTCTTCGACCCCGGGACGGCCGCGGCCCGGCCGTTCTCGATCGACGCCGACGGGATCGCCAGCGGGCCCGGCGTGACCGACATGAAGTCCGGTCTCCTGGCCGGGCTCTACGCGCTGCGGGCGCTCGTCGCCTCGGGCCCGCTCCCGTTCGAGCGGCTCACGTTCGTCGCCAATCCCGACGAGGAGATCGGCTCGCCGGGGTCGACCCCGCACATCCGCGGCATCGCGGCCGATGCCGATGCCTGCCTCGTCCTCGAGTGCGCCCGCGCCAACGGCGACATCGTGTCGTCGCGGAAGGGCATCCTCCACACGGAGGTGACGATCCACGGCCGGGCGGCGCACGCCGGCGTCGAGCCGGAGAAGGGCCGATCCGCGATCCTCGCCGCAGCCGATCTCGTCCGCCGCCTGCACGATCTGAACGGCCGCTGGGACGGGGTCACCGTCAACGTCGGCGTCATCTCCGGCGGCACCCGCCCGAACGTCGTTGCCGAGCGCTGCTCGCTCGAGGTCGACCTGCGGGCGGTCCGCCGCGAGGATCTCGAGACCGCCGAGGCCGAGATCCGGTCGTCGCTGGCCTTCCTGTCCGTTCCGGATACTCACGCGGACGTCGAGGACGTCGCACGGTGGTGGCCGATGGAGAAGCTTGACCGGTCGGGCCGCCTCGTCGAGCACGCCCGGGCCATCGCCGGACGGCTGGGCTTCGAGCTCCGCGACGCCGCGACGGGCGGCGCCTCCGACGCGAACACCACGTCCGGCATGGGCGTGCCGACGATCGACGGGCTCGGCCCGATCGGCGGCCTCGACCACTCGCCGGCCGAGTACCTGGAGGTCGTCTCGATCGTGCCCCGGACGACGCTCCTTGCCGCGCTCATCCTCGCGATCGGTCGGGACCCCGAGGTGCGCCGATGGCGCGAGGAGCCCGCCGGCGGTGGCTGAGCGGCGGCTCGTGACGTCGGGCGGGCCGTACGAGGCCCGCTACGGCTACAGCCGGGCCGTCGCGGTGGGCGACTCGTGCTGGGTCGCCGGGACGACCGACGCTGGACCCGACGGTCGGTCGCGCCACCCGGCTGACGCCGCCGCCCAGGCGCGAGCGGCGTTCGCGATCGGGATCGCCGCGCTCGAGGAGGCGGGCTTCAGTGCCGCCGACGTCGTCCGGACGCGGATGTACATCGTGCCCGGGGTCGACCCGGCCACCGTCGCGGCGGTCAACGGCGAGCTGTTCGCGACGATCCGGCCGGCGTCGACCCTCGTCCGGGTCGCCGGGCTCATCGACCCGTCGCTGCTCGTCGAGGTCGAGCTCGAGGCGCGGCGGGCCTCGGCCGGTCGATAGAGGACCAGGACCTGGTCGGGTCCGGCCGGAAGCTCTACGGATTCCATGGTTCCCACCCTCGTTCAACCGGTCGACACCTTGGTTCTGCGGGTGACGCTGGGCGGACTCTACCGGCCGGCCATCTGGGGCAGTCGCGTCAGTCGAGGCCTACCGCGCGGCCTGCGGCGGCGATCGCGACGGCTGCGACCAGCCCGAGGAGGAGACTCCGCCGCCAGTAGACGAGCCCGATGCTGACGACGACCGCGATCCACGAGACGCCAAGGGCGATCGACGCGCGGCCGTCCTCGCCCGTGGCGATCACCGTGTTCACCGCCGCGAGCGCGGCCAGGATCGCGGGTCCGACGAGCCGGAGGTACTCCAGCGCTCGACGTGGCAGCCGCTCCAGGGCCGGCGCGAGCAGGCCAACCGCTCGGGACGGGTAGGTCACGGCCCACATGACGAACGCGAGCGGAACGAGATCGGTGCTCATGATTCCTCACGCGGGGGGACGGCGAGGCCGACCAGCGGGCCGACGACGCCACCCGCGATCACGCCCGCCGTGGCGCTCACCGCCAGCGAGACTGCGACACCGATCAGCGCGCCGGCCATCGCTGCGGCCAGCTCGCGGCGACCCGTGATCAGGCCGACCGCAAGGCCGCCCATCGCCGCCGGGAAGATCACATCGATGCCGAGCGTCCGGGGCTCGACGATCGCCGCCCCGACCGTCACCCCGAGCAGCGTCGCGACGTTCCACGGGATCAGCGTCGTCACGATCGCCGGGTACCAGTAGCCGACGGGGTCGAACCGACCGATCCGCCGGAAATGGGCGACCGACAGGGCGAAGGATTCGTCGGTCAGGAGGTGGGCGGCTGCGGCGCGCTCGGGCAACGACCGGCCGCGGAACCAGGGCGCGAGCGCGGCCGAGTACAGGACGTGGCGGGCGTTCAGGAGGAACGTGAGGACCGCGATCGCGGGCCACGAGACGCCGGCGACGAGATAGCCGATCGCCGCAAACTGGGCGGCGCCCCCGAACGCGACCAGGCTCATCGCCGACGCCTCGATCGGCGAGAAGTCGGCGCGCGTCCGGGCGGTCAGGCCATAGACGAAGCCGAAGCCAAGTGCACCCACGACGATGCCGAGCCCGTCGAGCACGAGCCGCCGGCGCGAGGCGCGCAGCGCGGCCGGGTCGATCGCCCCCGAAGAGGCTGCGAGGTCCGGGGTCAGCGGAGGAAGGTCTTGCCGCAGGTGCCGTCGCAGACGACGAAGAGGGCGTGCTTGTCGAGCGCGTACCCCGCGACGTGGAGGAGGCCGGGACAGCCGGCGGTCGGGCACTTCCAGACCCACCACCGCTCGTTCTGGTCGACCGGTGTCGTCTCGGCCTTCAGCGTGTCGGCCATGCCCTCATGGGTGGAGATGAACGACGCCACCGTCGTGGCCCGGTCGGCCTCCGTCTCGCTCGTGTACGGGTAGTTCTGACCGACGTTCGAGGTCACGCGCCGACTCCGCGAGCGATGGAATGGGAAACCGGTGGCGGCGTCGTGTGAGCGCAGCCCGCCACCGGTCACGGCAGGGTACTCCCCAAATGCAAGGCCTGTCGCGGAGGAGCGACGAACACGGTCGGGTGCGATCAACGCAGTCGGGTGGTCGCCGATCGGCGACGAACGCAGTCTGGGATCCGCCGACGAGCGGCCGACCGCTCCTCACCAGACGGCGGGCAGGCCCGCGCTCCGCGGGTCCGTTGCCGCTGCCAGCGAGCCCACCCCGTCTTCGGCGGCCGGGCCGCCGTCGACGAGCTCGACGGCGTGGGCGTGGCCGAGAGCGCCGTTGAACGGGATCGTTCGCAGCAACGGGTGACCCTTCGCTTCGAGGGCATCGAGGACTGCTGCCGGGAACCGTCGCTCGGCCCGGACATTGACCGGCGGCGCGAAGTGCTCCTCGCCGTCGACGAACCAGCGCGGCGCCCCGACCGCGGTGGCGATGTCGACGCCGCCATCGACGAGGGCCGACACGACCTGGGCGTGGATCTGTGGCTGGGCGTCGCCGCCCATCGACCCGGTCACGACCCACGGCCGCCGCTCCCCGCTCCGGAACAGCATCCCGGGGAGGAGCGTGTGGAGGGTCCGCTTCCGCGGCGCGAGGGCATTCGGGTGGTCAGGGTCGAGGCTGAAGTACGACCCTCGGTTCTGGTAGTGGATCCCGGTCGCCGGATCGACCACGCCGGAGCCGAAGCCCATGTAGTTCGACTCGATCAGGCTGACCGCGTTCCCGTCCCCATCGACCGTCGCGAGGTAGATCGTCCCGCCGCCCCGCGGCAGCGTCGCGGCCGGCGGCCGGGCGGCGCGATCGGGGTCCACGAGCCGGGCGAGCTCCGCGGCGTGCGCCTTGGACAGGAGCGTGTCGACCGGGATGTCGACGAAGTCCGGATCCGACAGGTGGAAGTCGCGGTCGGCCATCGCGAGCTTCGAGGCTTCGATCCCGAGATGGATCCAGCGGGCATCGTCGACGCCGTCCGGCCCGAACGCCGCGGCGGCGGGCGGCTCGAACGCCTCGAGCACGTTCAGGATCTCCAGCGCCACGATCCCCGAGCTGTTCGGCGGGTGGGTCGTGACGCGGACGCCGCGATAGGTCGTCTCGATCGGCTCGGTCCAGGTCGAGGTGTGCTCGCGGAGGTCCTCGACGGTGATGGTCGAGCCGACCGCCGCCAGGCAGCTCGCCTGGCGCTCGGCGACCTCCCCGTCGTAGAAGTCGTCGAACCCGACGTCCGCCAGTCGCTCGAGCGTCGCCGCCAGGGCTGGCAGCCGCACTCGCTCGCCCGGCCGCCAGGGGCGGCCGCTCGGGCGGTAGACCTGCTCGAAGCCCGAGCCGTCGCCGAGCGCTGCGCGGACGTCCGGCAGCACCCCCTCGACGGCGCTGATGAAGCCATCCCAGGCGGGGAACCCCTCCCACGCCAGTTCGATCGCGGCAGCGAGGACCTCGGCCCGCGACAGCCGGCCGTGTCGCCCGTGGGCGTCGCCCCAGGAGCGGACGGCGCCGGGGACCGTGACCGACAGCGGACCGCGATAGGGGAGGGTCGCGAGCCCGCTTGCCCGGAGGGCCTCGGGATCGGCGGCGGCGGGCGACCGGCCGGAGCCGTTCAGGGAGGTCTCCCGGCCGTCGGCCTCGTCCCAGATCAGCCAGAACGCGTCACCGCCGACCCCACAGCCGGACGGCTGGACGACGCCCAGCACGGCGTTGGTCGCGATCGCCGCGTCGACGGCGTGCCCGCCCGCGCGGAGGATCGCCAGACCGGCCGCGGTGGCGAGGTGATGCGGCGCGACGACCGCTCCCCGGGCGCCGCGGACGAGCGGCATCGGGACGAGGGGCCGGTCGGGCATGGCCGCGATTGTAGGTGCCGGGCCGGTACGATTCCTCCGTGCGATCCCTCACCGCCGTCTACGTCGGGACGTTCACCCTGCGCTTCAGCACCGGGCTGACGGGCGGACTGCTCCTGTTCTACCTGGCCCGGATGCACACGCACTTCGGTGGGCCACGCGTCGACGAGACGACGCTGGCGATCATGACCGCCAGCTTCTACGCGGCCGAGCTCGTCCTCGCCACGCCCTTCGGCCTCCTGTCGGACCGGATCGGGCACCACCGGGTCATGCAGGTCGGCCCGCTGTTCGGGGTGATCGCCGCCGTCCTGACCTGGGCGACGACGAACCTCGCCGTCATCGGCGGAACGCGCATCCTCGAGGGCGCGTCGACGGCAGCCTCGATCCCATCGATCCTCGGCTTCATCGCGATGGCGACGGCGGGCGACGAGCTGCTGCGCGGTCGGGCGTCGGCCCGGTTCGAAGGGGCGACCCTTGCCGGGATCGGCGCGGGCGCGGTCGCGGCCGGCATCCTGTTCGATGGCATCCCCCATGTCTGGGGCGGGCTCCATCGCGACGCGTTCCTGGTGAACGCCGGGCTCTACACGATCTCGCTCCTCATCTACCGCTACGGCGTCGGCGAGCCGCCCGGCGAGCGCGAGGCCCTGGCGGGCGAGCACAGCGGCTGGCGCCGCTACGGGAAGATCCTGCTCAGCTCCCACGTCTGGCTCCTCGCGCCGACGTGGATCGCGATCAATGCCGCCCTCGGGCTGTGGTCGTCGCAGTCGCTGTTCCAGCTGATCCGGGAGCCGGACCCGCGCTTCGCCGACCAGGCCCTGATGGGCGGCTTCGTCGGGTCGCAGATCGCGCTCGGCCTGGGGGTCGCCTTGATCGTCTTCTTCGCCGGGCTCGCGTTCTGGGGGGAGCGCTTCAAGCGCTACCGGCGGACGACGATCATCGCCTACGGGATCGGGGGCGGCGCGATCAGCGTCGTCGGCGCCGGGCTCGTCAACCACGGCGCGTCGATCCCGATCCTCGCGGCCGGGGCGGGGCTGATCGCGGCGTTCGGGCTGTTCGTCCTCGCCGGCGCGACGCCGGCCGCGCTCGGTCTCCTCGCCGACATGAGCGAGGCCTATCCGTCCGACCGCGGCGCGATCATGGGCCTCTACTCGGTCTTCCTCGCCCTCGGCCAGATCGCCGGGAGCTTCATCGGCGCCCAGGCCGCCGCCCGGGCTGGGATCGACGGGATCCTCGTCGCAACGCTCATCCTGCTCGGCGTCGCCCTCGTCCCGCTCGGGCGACTGCGGCCCTTCGAGCACGTCGTGGGGACCGCGGCAGAGGGGCTCGGATCGGGACCGACCCGGGAATCGGCCGCCTGAGGTCCCGTATCATCGGCCGGGGATCACCACCCTGGAGGGAGCCGTGGCCCGCACCGCCTTCGTCACCGACTCCGCGTCCGACCTCGACCTGGCCGTCGCCCAGGCAGCCGGCATCCGCATCGTCCCCCTCGCGGTCACGTTCGGGACCGACACCTATCGGGCCGGGGTCGACCTCTCGACGGCCGACTTCTGGAAGCGGATGACGGCGCCCGACGCGCCATTCCCGAAGACCGCCGCGGCGAGCCCCGGCGACTTCAAGGCGATCTACGACGAAGCGTTCGCCGACGGCGCCGACGCGATCGTCTCGGTCCATGTCGCCGGGACGCTGTCGGGCGCCATCAAGAGCGCCGAGATCGCGCGGTCGATGCTGCCGGATCGCGAGATCCACGTCGTGGATTCGCAGGGCGCCTCGATGGCCGAGGCGATCCTGTGCTTCCTCGGCCAGGAGATGGCTGCCGGCGGCAGCTCGGCGGCCGAGATCGCCGAGGCGCTCAGCGACCGCGCCAACGACCTGCGGATGGTCGTCTCGCTTGAGACCCTCGAGTACCTCAAGAAGGGCGGCCGGATCAGCGGTGCCCAGGCCGCGATCGGGACGCTCCTGTCGGTGAAGCCGATCATCTCCGTCGAGCACGGCGTGGTCGAGACGGCCGACAAGCCCCGGACGCGATCGAAGTCGCGGGAACGGTGCATCGAGCTCCTGACCGAGCGGCCGATCGAGCGGATCTCGATCCTCCACACGATGGCGCCCGACGTCGAAGCGTTCACCGCCGAGGTCGTCCGTCGCGGCAAGCTCAATCCGGTGGAGGTGATGGTCTCGATCGTCGGCCCGTCGGTCGGCCCGCACCTGGGCCCGGGCTGCCTCGGGGCCGCGGTGCTCTACGAGCGCTGAGGCAGGCGCGGGGCCCGACGTTCGACTGGCCGAGCCTCGGCGAGGTCGTCACCCAGTTGTGACGCGCAGGGCCGTCGTACCAGCGAACGTTGCGAGTCGGTTGCCCTAACGTTGCGTCTCGGTGTACAGCCGACGCTTCGCCGACCCGGCCGCCGGTATACTCGGTCGCGGCTCATGACGCGCCGATCGCCCACGACACGAGCGGTGCCCCGTGGGGTCGTCCGGGAGACGACCCAGCTCTCGCCGCCGACGAGCCGAAACGGCTCAAGCGGCAACGGAGGACTACCTCACATCATGACGACCGAGCACATTGCCGCGTCGATCAACCCGTGGCAGGTTGCCCAGCAGCAGTTCGACCTCGCCGCGGAGCGCCTCAACCTCGACCCCGGCCTGCGCCGCGTCCTCCGCGAGCCGCGCCGCGAGCTGACCGTCCACTTCCCGGTGAAGATGGACGACGGCTCGGTCCAGGTCTTCACCGGCTACCGCGTCCAGCACAACTTGGGCCGTGGGCCGGCGAAGGGCGGCATCCGCTACCACCAGGACGTCACGCTCGACGAGGTCAAGGCCCTCGCGATGTGGATGACCTGGAAGTGCGCGGTCGTCGGCATCCCCTACGGCGGCGGCAAGGGCGGGGTGATCGTCGACCCGAAGAAGCTCAGCCAGAAGGAGCTCGAGGCGCTCAGCCGCCGCTTCTTCACGGAGATCGAGGTCCTCGTCGGCCCCGAGCGGGACATCCCGGCCCCGGACGTCAACACGAACGCCCAGGTGATGGCCTGGTTCATGGACACCTATTCGATGCACGCCGGGCACACCGTGCCGGGGGTCGTCACCGGCAAGCCGATCAGCCTGGGCGGGTCGGAGGGTCGCAACGAGGCCACGGCGCGAGGGACGGTCTTCTGCATCATCGAGGCGGCCCGCCACCTGGGCATCGAGCTGCCGAAGGCGCGCGTCGCGATCCAGGGCTTCGGCAACGCGGGCTCGATCGCGGCCCAGCTCATCGGCAATGAAGGGGCTACGGTCGTGGCTGTGTCCGACTCGACCGGCGGCATCCACAACCCGGACGGGCTCGACATCAAGCGGATCCTCGCCTGGAAGAAGGAGCACGGCACCGTCCAGGGCTTCCCCGGGACGACCGACATCACGAACGAGCAGCTCCTCGAGGTCGACTGCGACATCCTCATCCCGGCGGCGCTCGAGAACCAGATCACCAACCGCAACGCCGACCGGATCAAGGCGAAGCTCATCGCCGAGGCTGCCAACGGCCCGACGACGCCCGACGCCGACCGCGAGCTGTTCCGCAACAGCAAGTTCATGATCCCCGACATCCTCTGCAACGCCGGCGGCGTGACCGTCAGCTACTTCGAGTGGGTCCAGGACCTGAACCGCGACCACTGGAGCGAGAGCGTCGTCAACGACAAGCTCAAGGAGATCATGGTCAAGGCGTTCCAGGAGACGCTCGCCATCGCCCGTCGCGAGCAGATCGACATGCGGACCGCGGCGTACCTCCTCGCCGTCCAACGCGTGGCCGACGCGACCGCCTTGCGCGGCCTCTACCCGTAGGTCCTCGTCCCGGCCCGTCACGACGTGGACGCTCCTCCCGGGCGCCTCAGCGCGCGGACGCTCCTCCCAGGCGCGGATCCAGAACATCCACTCAGAGGTCGGCTCGAATCTCCGCAACACATGTCGGGATTCGAGACCAACCCTGCACAGCTGTCACGGATGTGCGCCTGACTGGAACACTGGAACAAGCGTCCTGAAGCGACGCCGGCCGGTCGCCGACCGGCCGGCGGTTCGATTCCCGGGAGGTCGATGACGAAATCTCCACCGCGCTGACGGTCGATTCGTTGCCGAGCCGTGGGACCCTCCGGCCGGACGAGCCCAACGGTCGAACGCCGCGTCCGCCGGAGATCGATGGATCGTCGCCAGTTCCTGGTCGGGGTCGGAAGGGCAGGCCTTGCCGCGGGCATCCTCGCGGCCATCGACGCCTGCACCGGACCCGTGCCGACCGGCCTCCTCGGCGTCCTCGGGAACCGGCCGACTTCGCCGCCGAGCGCCCCGACGCCCAGCGCGCCGCCGCCCAGCTCGAGGCGACTCCGGCGCAACGGTCATCGCGGCCGGCACGTTCCAGTGGTCGTGGGCTGTCGACGACTACGGCGACCGGTCCTATCGCGGGGTCGGGACGCCACTCGACGGCCGCGTCGCCCGGATGACGACGAACATCCTCGATCGGCTGGGCGACGGGCGCGGCGCGGTCTGATCGCGAACGGCGACTGCTACCATCCGCGCCATGCTCGATCACGAAGAGAAGTTCCTGTTCAAGGAAGAGATCCTCCACCTCACGAACGCGGTGGCGGAGCCCGGGACGCTCGACAACGTCGAGGATCTGCTGACCGACGTGATCACCAGCCCGCGCTTCGACTCGGAAGTGTTCACGCTCGAGCGGAGCCTCCAGGTCATGCTCGGGCCGCGGGCCGGCACGACGCTCGTCGGGCTGCTGACCGTCGCCCCCGAGGTGTTCGAAGAGGTCGCCGAGGTCCGTGTCCCGGCGGAGGTCCACGAGCGGCTCGTCGCCTGGCGCGCCCGGTTCGGCCTGGCGATCGACAACGCCCTGAACTTCCTGAACAACCCCGACGGGATCCAGGGCCACAACTTCGCCACGCAGGTCGCCCACGTCGAGGAGCGGCGCGTCCTCCAGGGCCGGCTGACGCTCGTCCGCTACAACAACGAGCCGCAGTTCTTCCAGGCCGACGCGAGCGTCTTCCTCGGGCTGGTCACCGACATCATGGAGCGGCTCGGGCCGTACCTCGAATCGGACGCGGTCGACGCCGAGACGCTGTCGCGTCTCCGCGACGCCGTGGCCTTGATCGAGCGCAAGACGGCGGCACGCGGATGATCGGCACCTAGGCCGCGTTGCGCCAGATCTATCTCGCGGCCACCGGCCAGAACCGCGGCAAGACGACGGCGGCCCTCGGCCTGTTCGACGGGTTCCAGCGGGCCGGCCTCCGGACGGCGTTCATGAAGCCGGTCGGCCAGCGAACCGTCATCGACCACGGCCAACCCGCCGACGAGGACGCGGTCCTCATGCACGAGACGTTCGACCTGGCGGCCGACTACGGCGCGATGAGCCCGGTCCACATCCCGCGCGGGTTCACCAAGAAATACATCGCCGGCCAGGTCGTCGAGGACCTCGGAGCGAAGATCGTCGCCGCCCGCGACACGTTCCGCGACCGCTACGACATGCTCCTGATCGAGGGCACCGGCCACGCCGGCGTCGGCGCGGTCATCGGCTTGTCGAACGCCGTCGTGGCGCGGATGCTCGGCGCGCCGGCGATCATCGTCAGCGAGGGCGGCGTCGGCCGGCCGATCGACGAGATCGTCCTCAACGCCTCCCACTTCGCGGCGCACGGCGTGCCCGTCGCCGGGGCGATCGTGAACAAGGTCGACCTCGCGGCCCAGCCGGGGATCGGCGGGGTCCTCGAGCGGGGCCTTGCCCACAACGGGATCCGCCTCCTCGGCGTCCTGCCGGTCCGGCCGATCCTGTCCAACCCGACGCTCGCCATGGTCCTGGACGGCGTCCACGGCGAGACGATCCACTCCGGTCCCGACCTCGACCGGGTCATCGACGGCGTCGCGATCGGGGCGATGGAGCCGCGCCACATGCTCGAGCGCGTCGGGCCGGGGACCCTCGTCATCGTCCCGGGCGACCGCGAGGACGTGATCCTGACCCTGACCACGGCCCACCTGGCCCGTCGCTTCCGGGTCGCGAGCGCATCCGAGGCGGCCCGGATCGCCCAGGTTGCGGCCGAGGCGACGAACGAGCGGACGGCAAACGTCGACGGCCACGAGGGGGCGGCGATCGGGCTCGTCCTGACCGGCGGTTACCGGCCTCGGGATGCGGTCGTCGCCGCGATCCGCCAGGCCGACCTGTTCGCAACCCTGGTCCGCGAGGATACCTACGTCGTGGCGTCCGAGGTCCACGACCTCCTGGTCAAGACCCACCCGGCCGACGTCGAAAAGATCTCGCTGATCAAGGCCCTGGTCGCTGAGCACCTCGACATCGGCGGCCTCCTGGCCGTCGCCGAGGAGGTGCCGGCCGCCTGATGCGCGGCCGGTCAGCCAGGCGCGGGCTCACTCCGCGTCCGGAGGCGGACGACCAGCCGGGCCGCCGCCCAGGCGACGAGCAGCGCGACGCCCAGCGCGAGCAGGATCGGGAGCCCGACGATCGCGAACCAGATGCCGGCCGTCGTCGCTCGCTGCCCGATCCGGACCAACTTCGCCGTCGCCCGTTCGATGTCGGTCGCCGGGTCCCAGCCGGGCGCCAGCGTCGCGGTTGGCCGCGGGGCCGGCGGCGGCCGGAAGGTGACCGTCAGGCTGCCGTAGGCGGCCCGGTCCTCGAGCTCGGACTTCTGGGCCGACAGCTGCTCGATCTGGCCGCGGGTGTCGGTCAGCTGCGTCTGGACGTCGAGGACGTCCTGGATCCGGACGGCTCTGGCCATGATCGCCTGGAGGGCGGCCTCGGTCGCCCGCAGGTTGGCGATCCGGGCGCCCAGGTCGACGACCGTGCCCGTCACCTCGTCCGACTTGATCTCCTGGCCGCGAACGGTGGCGAGCCCGCGCAGCGCGGTCAGGGTTCGCTCCCAGGCCGTCGCCGGGATCCGGTAGTCGACGGTCGCCGACGCGTCCGCGGCGGCGCCGCTCTCCTTCGAGCCGGCGACGAAGCCAGCGGCGTCGTTGACCAGGGCGGCGGCGGCCGAGACGGTCGACGCGAGCGACGTCACTTCGAGCGTCAGCGACCCGGTTCGGACGATCAGGAGCGTGGGAGGCTTCGGGGCGGCGGCGGCGGCCTGGCCGCCCTGCCCCGTCGCGCCGCCACCGCCCGACCCGCCGCCCGGATCGCCTCCATTGCCGGCGGCGGGCTGCTGATCTCCCGAGGTCACCGCCTCCCCGCCGCTGATCGACGCGCCGACCTTCGACAGGATCGTCGTCGTCTGCCCGGCGCCGACCAGGAGCATGAGACCGACGAGGGCGGCGAGGCCAACGGCGACGATGCCGATCGTGACCTTGCGGGGGTCGTCCATGGCCGCGATCGTCGGACCGCGGCGGGCTGGCCGAAAGCGATGAGAACCCTGAAGGGCGCTAGGGCAGGGGCTCGTTGTCGATGAGGCGCGTCGGGCCGAAGCGGACCGCGAGCGACAGGAGGACGGGTCCGCCGTCGGGCACCCGGTCGAGCTCGGCGAGGGAGCCCCCGTCGGCGACGCTCACGTAGGCCGGAGTGGCGAGCGGCTCGCCGCCGAGCGTCTCCCGCATCGCGTCGCGCAGCGCGTCACCCGAGCGCTCGCCCGCCTCCCAGCGCGCCCGCGCGGCGAGCAATGCCCGGCGCAGCACGGGCGCGGCCGCGCGTTCGGGCAGGGACAGGTGGACATTCCGCGACGAGAGCGCCAGCCCGTCGGGCTCGCGGACGGTCGGACAGGCGATCACCTCGGTCGGGATCGCCAGGTCGAGGGCCATCCGACGGATGACCATCACCTGCTGGGCATCCTTCTGGCCGAAGTAGGCTCGCTCGGCGCCGATCAGGTCGAACAGGATCGCGACGACCGTCGCCACGCCGTCGAAATGGCCGGGCCGGGCGGCTCCCTCCAGCGGACGCGCGACGTCGCCGACGGACACGGTCGTGTCGAACCCGGGTGGGTAGACCTCCTCGACGCTCGGGACGAAGACGAGATCGACGCCCTCCTCCTCGCAGATCTCGAGGTCCCGGGCCTCGTTGCGGGGGTAGCGCTGGTAGTCGGCGGCCTCGTTGAACTGCCGCGGGTTGACGAAGATCGTCGCGATCGTCGTCTCGTTCTCTCCACGGGCCCGCTGGATGAGCGAGCGGTGACCTGCGTGGAGCCAGCCCATGGTCGGGACGAGGCCGAGGGGTCGCGGCCGCGAGGCCAGCGCACCCCGCAGCTCATCGCGCGTGCGAACGACGATCAAGGACGGTCGACCTAGAGGTCGCGATCGAGCGGGATGCCTTCCGGAACCTCTTCCGCCCGGCGGTCGAACGCGCCTTTGCCGAGGACCTCATCGAGGACGTCGTCGGCCATTCTGACGGTCTGGTCGGGGCCCGGGAACGTCCCGGCCACGACGTCCTCCGCGTACGACCGCGCCGCGGCGAGGATGGTGCCCCGGAGGTCGGCGTACGGTTTCGCGTGCCTCGGATGCCACGAATCCCAGCCCAGCAGATCGGTGATCACCTGGACCTGGCCGCTGCAGCCGGGACCCGCACCGATGCCGATCGTGGGGATCTTCAGCCGCTCGGTGATGGCGGCGGCGAGCTGCTCCGGGACGAGCTCGAGGACGATCGAGAAGGCACCGGCCTCCTGGACGGCGAGCGCGTCGTGGAGGAGCGCCCGGGCCTGCTCGCGGCTCTTGCCGAGGACCCGGACCTTGCCGGCCGCGTTGGCCGCCTGCGGCGTCCAGCCGATGTGGCCCATCGTCGGGATCCCGGCCTTCACCAGGACCTCGATCGTCCGGGCGGAGCGAACGCCGCCCTCGACCTTCACGGCCTGGGCGCCGGCCTCGGCGAGGAACCGGCCGCCATTGGCAACCGCCTGCTCCGGGGTCGCGTAAGTCAGGAACGGCATGTCGCCGACCACGAGCGCCTGCTTGGCGCCACGGACGACGGCCGCGGTGTGATGGAGCATGTCGGCCATCGATACCGGGATCTCGTTCTCGTAGCCGAGCATGACCCGGCCGAGCGAGTCGCCGACGAGGAGCAGCGGGATGCCGGCCTCGTCGAGGAGCTTGGCGGTCGGGAAGTCGTAGGCAGTCAGCATCGCGATCCGCCGGCCGTCCGCGTACATCCGGGCGATGTCGCCGACGGTCAGCCGGCGGACGGTCTCGGCCCCGGCGCTCACGCTCGGCTCTCCTGTGTCACGGCCTCAGTCTGCGCGGCTGTGTCGCGGGCGTCCAGCGCGCCGGCGACCCGGTCGAGGATCCGCTCGGCGACCTCCCGCTTCGAGAGCAGCGGCAGCTCGTCGCGCGAGCCGTCGGCGGCGAGGATCACCACGCGGTTCGTATCGGTTCCGAACCCGGAGCCGGCCTCCGCGACGTCGTTGGCGACCAGGAGGTCGACGCCCTTCCGGCGGAGCTTGTCCGCCGCGCGATCGAGCGAGCCGGTCTCGGCCGCGAACCCGACCAGGATGGGGCGCTCCGCCGCGGCGCGCTCGCCGGCGACAAGCGATTCGGCCACCCCTGCCAGGATGTCTTCGGTCGGCTCGAGGTCGAGCTGGAGGCGCTCGTCCCGGGTGAGCTTCGTCGCGGCCGACCGGCGCGGCCGGAAGTCGGCCACTGCCGCGGCCATGATCAGCGCATCGGCATCGCCGATCGCATCCCGCACCGCACGATCCATCTGCGCGGTGGTCTCGGCTGCGACCACCTGCACCGCCGGGTCCGTCGGCAACGGCACGGAGACGTGACCAGCCACGAGCGTGACCCGCGCACCCCGGCCGATCGCGGCAGCGACGAGGGCGACGCCCATCTTCCCGGTCGAGCGGTTGCCGATGAACCGGACGGGGTCGATCGGCTCGGCCGTGCCTCCGGCCGTGACGACGACGTGGCGGCCGTCCAGGTCCGCATCCTGGGTCGCGGCCACGAGCGGCGGCCGGGCCGCCGCGTCCGGCTCGCGGATCGGTGAGGCGGAGATTGTGGCGATGACCGCCTCGACGATCGCGGGCGTTTCGGCGAGTCGGCCCTGGCCGGACTGGCCGGACGCCAACGGTCCGCTCTCGGGCTCGACGATCCGGTAGCCGAAGCCGTCCCGCAGTCGGGCGACGTTGGCCCGTGTCGCCGGATGGGCGTACATCTCGCCGTCCATCGCCGGGGCGACGATCACCGGCGCCTTCGTGGCGAGGCAGGCCGCGGTGACCGCGTCGCCGGCGAGGCCCGTTGCCATCGACGCGAGCCAGTGCGCGGTCGCCGGCGCGACGACGATCGCGTCCACGCTGTCGGCGACGACGATGTGGCCGATCCGCTGGTCCGGCAGGAGACCGCCGACGTCGGTCTCGACCGGATGGCGGGTCAGCGCCGCGAACGTCAGCTCCCCGACGAACCGGGTCGCCGACGGTGTCATCAGGACGACGACGTCGGCCCCCTCGTCAGCGAGCCGTCGGACGAGGTCGGCGGCCTTGTAGGCCGCGATCGAGCCGGTGACGCCGATGCCGATGAGCCGTCCGTCGAGCCGCCCACCGCGCACGGTCGAGCCCGTCGGCGCCGTCACCTCGGCAGCCCGAGCTCGAGCGGCTGGCCACCGCCGACCTCGGCGTGGAGGATGGCCAGGCCCTTCAAGGTCAGGTCGGGATCGATCGCGTCGACGCCATCGAGCCCGCGGGCCCAGGGCGCCGCCGAGAGCCCGCCGGTCAGGATCACCCGCACGTCGCCCGGCGTCGACCCGGACGCCTCCGCGAGCTCTGCCCGGCAGCGCGCGATCAGCCCGTTCGCGAGGGCCTGGTAGCCGAGCACCGTTCCCGACTGGATCGCGCTGACGGTGTCGCGGCCGATAGCCCGGTCGGGCGCGCGGAGCTCGACGCGCGGCAGCTTCGCAGTGCGCGCCGCGAGGGCGTCCAGGCCCAGCTCCAGGCCGGGCGCGATCGCCCCGCCGACGAAGGCGCCGTCGGCGCCGACGCAGTCGAGCGTCGTCGCGGTCCCGAAGTCGGCCACGATCGCCGGCGTGCCATGGATGCGCGCCGCCGCGAGGGCGTTGACGAGCCTGTCGGCGCCGACGTCGGCCGGTCGATCGGTCCGAACCGCGACCGGGACGGTGCCGGCCGAGGCGATGAGCAGCGGCCGCTCGCGACGCGCTGCGACCTCTTCGAGGGCGGCGGTCAGCGAGGGGACGACCGAGCAGGCGACGATCGACGAGACGTCTGCGAAGGATGCGTCGTCGAGGCGAAGGAGCGCGTCGAGGAGGTGCTCCAGCTCATCGGCCGACGCGCGCGCGTGGGTCGTCGCCCGGCGCCGCTCGATCAATGCGCCGTTCCGGAACAGCCCGGTCGTGACGTTCGTGTTGCCGATGTCCACCGCGAGGAGCATGACCGGATGATACGAGCCGTCGCACCCGGACCCCGTGGCGCGTCCCACGGCCGCCCAGCTTCCAGCCAGAGGGATCCGGTCCGTGAACGCCCAGCCTCCACGTCGACTCGTCCTGACCGCCGCCTCCGTCATCATCCTGGCGGCAGCCTGCAGCCCGGCCGCACTGACGCCGCCGGTCTCGCCCGCGGCATCGAACGCGGTGGCCGTGGCAAGCGCGGCCGCGCCCTCGGACAGCCCGGCAGCGTCGGCCTCCGGCGCGCCGTCTGCCGAGCCGACATCGGCGGCCGCGTCGCCGACCGCGGACGCCAGCGCTCTGGCGGAGCCATCCGACGAGCCGATGAGCGGAACAGCTGGACCCGGCTGCGGCACCGGCCAGCTCGGCTTCTTCACCCACCGCGACGAGATCCCGCCGACGATCCATTTCGGCGGCGCGACGATCGAGTTCGCGACGGCATTCGTCGGGCTGCGGAACGGCACCTACAACGCCGACGACGTGATCCCGGCCGGGTTGGGACTCACCCCTGGCGAAATCGCGGTCAAGGTCGCCCCGGGAACGCACATCCTTCTCCGTGGCGAAGGTCTCACGCTGACGAAGGTCTCGGTCAGCGGCGTTCCCTGGTCGACCGTCGACTTCTCGGGCGGCCTCGGATGGTCGGACGCGACCCAGTCGCCGCTCGCCACGCGCGTTCGGAGCGACGGCTCCATCTCGGTGTCGGCGCCCGACCAGCAGGGGGACTACATGGTCTTCTTCGGGCCCCGATGGCGCTCGGCTTGCCTTCAGGGCGACGGTGCGGCCTACAGCCGGATCAAGGTCGTCGGCAGCTGACGGCGACCACCGGTCAGGCGCTCCCGGGGGCGATGGCTGCGCTACCATCGAGGTTGCCCACCGCCGCTCGTCTTCCCAGGAGACCCGCCCGTGTCGAGCGCCCCGACCGCGAAGTTCTTCGTCAATCAGGGCCTCGTCTCCAGCCGGACGGACATGCAGAACCTCCTCCGGCCCCTCCTGAAGCAGACGGTCTCGTACCGCTATCACCGCGGTCGCGAGCTGGTTGCCTACGGCACCGGCTGGGTCGAGCGGATCGTCGTCGACGACCCCGACACGTCGACCTACTTCACGCCGATCTCGATCAGCCTGAACGTCGACTCGTTCGAGCACCTCGAGTTCGACACCCGGCCGGACCAGCTCCTCGTCTATTCCCTCGTCCAGGGCGACGAGCGGGTGGTCATCGAGTACGCCCCGCTGACCACCGGCGAGGACGGCGAGCCGGTCCGCGGTGCTCAGCAGCTGACGTTCGACACGAGCGGCTTCGTCCAGATGGAGCTGCAGGGCCTCGACGAGGTCCCCGAGTCTGACCGCGGGCCCGAGCCGGCCGCGCGGCCTTCGTCCGAGGCCGACCAGGAGGCCTGATCCGGCGCCTCCGCCCGCCGATATCGGAATCCGATCTCGGAGCGTTGGGCGAGAACGGGTCTGTCCTGGTGCGGCGTTCGAAATCGGACGGACTTTGCTGGCTTCGGGCCACAGTCCGGCCCGTTCATCGCCCGCGCTCGCCCCGGACGTAGGGGATGCCGAGGGCGGCAGGCGCGCCGATCCGCCGGCGCGCGGCCTGTCGTGAGCCCAGGATCACGACGGCGATGACGAACAGGTACGGCAGCATGTCGAGGAAGAACGTCGCCGAGCGGCCCGGCAGGAACGGATTCTCGAAGCCCAGGATCCGGTCGACCCCCTGGAGGCCGAGGTTGAACGGCGTGATCGTCGCGAACAGGTAGCCGCCGATCGCGGCCCGGATCGGGTTCCAGCGGGCGAAGATCACGAGCCCGATCGCGATCCAGCCGCGGCCGTTGACGGTCTGGTCGCCGAACCACCCCGGTGCGACGGCCAGCGTGATCGTCGCGCCGGCCAGGCCGGCCAGGACGCCGCCAAGGACGACGTAGGCGTACCTGAGGCGGTACACGCCGATGCCCTGGGCATCGGCCGCGGCGGGCGCCTCGCCGACCGCGCGGAGGTGGAGGCCCGGTCGGGTGCCCTCGATCCAGAACCAGGCGAGAGGGACCAGGACGAAGCCGACGTAGACCAGCACGCTCTGATCGCGGAAGACGATCGGGCCGACGATCGGGATGTTCGACAAGACCGGAACTGTGAACGCCGGCAGCCGGGCGACGTTCGTGTTCGCGAGTCCTTCGCCGAGGACCCGGGCGAGCCCCGTCCCCAGGAACGTCAACGCCAGTCCCGACACGACCTGGTCGGCCCGGAGGTGGATCGTCACGACCGCGTGCAACAGCGCCAGCAGTCCGCCGACGGTCATCGCCGCCACGAGCCCGATCCACGGGTTGCCGGTCGTCAGGGTGGTCGAGAAGCCGGCGACCGCGCCCATCAGCATCATCCCCTCGACGCCGAGATTCAGGATGCCGGCGCGCTCGGCGAAGATCTCGCCGATCGCCGCGAACAGCAGCACGGTCCCCGACGCGATGCCGCCGGCAAGGATGAGCCCGAGGTCCATCAGCCGCCCGCTCCGGGCGACGGCGCCGGCGGGGACGCGGCCGGCGGCGACGCGGCCGGCGGCGACGCGGCGGCGGCGGTGACAGGGACGCGCCGCTCGATCCGGACGCGATACCGGACGAGGACGTCGGCGACGATCAGGGTGAACAGGATGATCCCCTGGATCATCGCCGGGACGCCGGACGGCTGGATCTCGCGACCGGCCAGGATCAGCGCCCCGAACAGGATCGCCGCGACGATCACGCGGCCCGGTCGGAACTTCGCGAGGTAGGCGACGATGACCGCCGTGAAGCCGTAGCCCGGCGAGATCCGATCCTGGAGGCGCCCGACGACGCCGCTGACCTCGCTCATCCCGGCCAGGCCGGCGATGGCGCCGGAGATCGCGAACACGATGATCAACCGCCGCCCGATGTCGATGCCAGCGTAGCGGGCCGCCCTCGGGCTGTCGCCGATCAGGCGGATCTCGTAGCCCCAGCGGGACCGCTCGAGGAAGAGCCACAGCAACCCGGCGGTCACCAGCCCGAAGAGGAGGCCGAGGTGGACCGTCAGCCCGGCGAAGGCGGGCACGGCGTCGGCGAAGTCGGCGAGGCGTGGCAGCAAGGCCGCGTCCGGGAACGCCTTCGTCTGCTGGAAGCCGCTCTCGCTCCACGCCCCGAAGACCCAGAACTGGATCCACAGCAGGGCGACGTAGTTGAGCATCAGCGTCGCGATGATCTCGTTGACCCCGAGGCGCGCCCGGAGCACGCCCGGGATGAAGCCCCACAGCCCGCCGGCGAGCATCCCCGCCAGCATCATGACCGGGATCAGGATGATGGCCGGCGTCCCGTCTGGAACGAGCGGGAACAGCACGACCGCGCTCGCGCCCCATGCTCCCAGCAGGAACTGGCCCTCGGCACCGATGTTCCAGAGCCGCATCCGGAACGCGAGCGCGCAGGCGAGGCCGGTCAGGATGAGCGGCGTCGCCTTCACGAGCGTGTCCGACAGGACGCCGACGCTGCCGAACGAGGCGTTGAGGATGTGGAGGTACGAGGCGACCGGGTCGCCGCCGACGGCGGCGATGACCGCCCCCGAGATCGTGAGCGCGACCGCGACGGCGCCGATCGTCAGCGCCGGCGACAGCCACCGCGGGACGGAGGTGCGCGGCTCGAGCCGGATCGTCATCCCGCCGCCTCGGCCGGGGCGTGGTCGGCCTCGCTGCCGCCCGTCATCAGCAGGCCGATCCGGCCGATATCGGCCTCGGCGGCGGTGAACGAACCGACCACGCGCCCCTCATACATGACGTCGACCCGATCGCTGAGCGCCAGGATCTCGTCGAGCTCCTCGGAGATGAGGAGGATCGCCGCGCCCTTCGCGCGGAGGTCGAGGAGCAGTCGGTGGACTGTCTCGATCGCACCGACGTCGAGGCCGCGCGTCGGCTGGACGGCCACGAGCAGGCCTGGCCTCGTCTCGATCTCGCGGGCGAGGATCGCCCGCTGGAGATTCCCGCCGGACAGGAGCCGGACCTCGGTGTCGACGGTCGGCGCCGCGATTCGATACGTGTCGCGAAGGTCGAGGGCGATCGCCCGCGCCGACGACTCGTCGACGAGCCAGCCGCGGGCAACCGGCGGCTGGCGGTAGCGCTTCATGATCAGGTTGTCGGTCAGCGATAGGTTCGGAGCGGTTCCCACGGAGGTCCGGTCCTCGGGGACATGGGCGACGCCCCGTCGGAGGACGGTCGATGCCGAGCGGTTCGCGACGGCGTGGCCGCGCACCAGCACCTCTCCGCCACACGGTCGGAGGCCCGTGATCACCTCGGCCAGCTCGCTCTGCCCGTTGCCCGCCACCGCGGCGATCCCGACGATCTCGCCCGCCCGGACGTCGAGGGACACCCCGCGCAGCGCCGGCAGGAGGCGGTCGTTGTCGGCAACCACGTCGCGAACCGAGAGGACGACCTCGCCGGGCTCGAACGGCGTCCGCTCGAGCGTCTCGAGGACGCTCCGGCCGACCATCCGGCGGGCCAGGTCGGCCTTCGTCGCGCCGGTCGCCGGGATCCCCGCCGCGGTGACCTTGCCCCGACGCATCACAGTGATCCGGTCCGCGATCGCCAGGACCTCGCCGAGCTTGTGGCTGATGAACACGACGCTCCGGCCTTCGGCCGTCATCGATCGCAGCGTCGCGAACAGCTCGTCGGCCTCCTGGGGCGCGAGGACCGCCGTCGGCTCGTCCATGATCAGGATGCGAGCGCCGCGGTAGAGCATCTTCAGGATCTCGACACGCTGCTGCTCGCCCACCGACAGTTGCCAGATCCGGGCACCTGGCGGCACACGCAGCCCGAACCGCTCGGCCAGCCGGCCGATCTCGGCCTCCGACTCGCGCTCGTGGAGGAGGAACCGCGGCCGGTCGAGACCGAGCAGCACGTTCTCGGTCACGGTCTGGGACGGGACGAGGGTGAAGTGCTGGTGGACCATCCCGAGGCCGGCGGCGATCGCGTCGCGTGGCGAGCCGAAGTCGACCGGACGGCCCTCGACCCGGACCTCGCCGGCATCGGGTCGGTAGAGCCCGGCAAGGATGTTCATGAGCGTGCTCTTGCCGGCGCCGTTCTCGCCGAGCAGCGCGTGGACCTCGCCGCGCCGCAGGTCGAAGTCGACATGATCGTTGGCGACCACGCCGGGGAATTCCTTGACGATCCCGATCGCCTGAACAGCGAGCGAGTCCGCGGCAGTCGGCGGCGCGTCCCCGGATGGCTCAGGTGGTTCAGGTGCGACGGTCATCGGCGATCCCGTCCTGAAACGGCGAGGCCCGCGGGCGTTCGCCCGCGGGCCTCCGACCCTTTGCCTAGCTCAGCTTCGGCAGGGGAACGGTGATGTTCTGGTTCCACCAGTACATGCAGACCGAACACTCGGATCCGGGCGCGCCGGGCGGGAACTGGTCGAGGTCCGACTGCTTGAGCTTCTGGCCGGCGGGCAGGAGCTCCTTGCCGGTGTTGTCCTTGATCGGTCCGGCAAAGACGTCGAACCGGCCGAACTGCCCGGCGAGCATCTTGGCAAGCGTGTCCTTGACGTTCTGGACGTCGGCCTGCGGCAGGTCCTGGATGCCCTTCTGCGGCGTCTGGCCCTCCATGAAGCCGTACAGGCCCATCGCCTTCGAGTCGGCGTCGAAGTACTCGTAGCCGGCGGTGTACTTCTTGTCTTTCACCTGCTGCCCGATCCGGGTGTATTCCGGTCCCCAGATCCAGTACGGGGCGGTCAGGCAGCTGTCCTTCGAGCACGACGATGGATGGTCGTACGTCACCGCCCACTTTCCCTTCTCGGCGGCGACGTCGGCGACGGCCGGCGTGTCCGCGCCGGTGAAGACGACGTCGGCCCCGGCGTCGAACAGCGACGCCGCACCCTCACGCTCCTTCTGGGGGTCGTGCCAGGTGTTGATGAACCGGACGTCGATCTTGCATTCCGGGCACGTCACCGCCACGCCGCGGGCGATCGCGTTGCCCAGCCGGATCTCCTCGGGGATCGGGAACGTCGCCATGTAGCCGATCTTCGGGTTGCCGTCCTTCTTCGCTCGCGATCCCGCGAGCTGGCCGGCGAGAAACTTGAAGTCCTCGACGGCGCCGAAGAAGTTGCCGAAGTTCTTGCCGTTCGACTTGTAGCCGGTCAGGTGAAGGAACGTCGCGTCCGGGAAGTCCTTGGCGACTTTCTCCATGGGGTCCATGTAGCCGAATGACGTCCCGATGATGAAGTTGAAGCCCTTCCGGGCCAGGCTCCGGAAGACCTGCTCGGAATCGGCTCCTTCGGGCACGAGCTCGATGTAGGCGACGTGGCTGCCGGCCAGATGCTGGCACAGGTACTGGAGCCCCTCGTAATGGGCCTGGCTCCAGCCGCCGTCGTCATGCGGGCCGATCAGGACCATCGCGACGTTGAACTTGCCCGCGACGACGTCCGGGATCTGCAGGTTCGCGCCGCCCTTGGCGGCGCCCGCCGTACAGTCGTTGCCGCCGGCGGCTCCGCTGCCGGCCGGGGCGCTGGGCGTCGAGCTGCACGCGCCGACGGCGATCGCCGCCACCGCGAACACGCTCGCGAGCCGCAGCCGTGTGCTCGCCATGAGTCCTCCTCCTCACCGCCGCGCGCCTCGCGCTCGGATCGCGTTCTCGGACCATCGCGCGAGCCCCTCCGGCACGCGCGCGCTCAGGCGACCCCACGGGTTCCCGGCACCGCACGGTCAGGACGGAAGGATAGCCTCCGAGGACGGACGCGGGAGCACGAAACGCGCGGGTCCGAGGGCGACCCTGAGCGGTCGTCTGAGCCTCGCCGACCTTCCTGTACCATCGGCCGCGATGTTCGAACGAACCGCGCTGCCCGCCGGGCCGCGCGTGATCAGCGCCAGGCTTCCGGGCGCACGTTCGGTCTCCATCGCGGCGTATGTCCTGGCCGGCTCGCGCCTGGAAACGCCCGAGCAGGCCGGCGTGGCCCACTTCATGGAGCACATCACCTTCAAGGGCACGCAGCGTTACCCGTCGACTCGGGCGATCTCCGAGGCGATCGAGGGCGTCGGCGGCTCGTTCAACGCCGCGACCGATCGCGAGTCGACGGTCTACTGGGTCCGTGTCCCGCGGCGCGAGGCCGATCGGGCGATGGAGGTGCTCGGCGAGCTGATCGTCCGGCCGAAGCTCGACAAGGCCGAGATCGACGGGGAGCGGGCCGTGATCGTGGAGGAGATCCGGTCCTACCTCGACGACCCCGCGGAGTACGCCCAGATCCTCTTCCAGCTGGCGATGTTCGGAGAGGGCGCGCTCGGGCGGGAGATCTGCGGCGACGAGGACGGGATCCGGGCGCTGGGCGTCGACACGATCCGCGGCTTCTGGCGGTCGACCTATCGGCCAGCGAACACGGTCGTCGCCGTCGCCGGCGACATCGACCACGCGTCCTCGGTCGAGATGGCCGGGGCCGCGTTCGGCACGGGCAACGGGATCGTCCCCGGGTTCGCCGCCGCGCCGGCTCTGCCGGCCGGTGAGCGGGCGCTCCTCCGGGCCCGCCGCGACGCGAGCCAGGCCCAGCTGGTCGTCGGGGTGCCGGCGCTCCGGCGCGACCACCCGGACGCGTGGACGCTGGCGATGCTGAACGCGGTCCTCGGGGACGGGATGTCGAGCCGCCTGTTCCTCGACCTCCGCGAGGCGCAGGGCCTGGCCTACGATGTCTCGTCCGGGCTCGTCGACTACGCCGACGCCGGCTCGCTCGAGATCTCGGCCGGGGTCGATCCCGAACGGCTGCCGGCGGCGCTCGACGCGGTCCTGGCCGAGCTCGCCAGGCTGCGCGACGAGCCGGTCCCCGACGACGAGCTGTCGAAGACCAAGGCCTACCTCGCGGGCGGCCTGGAGCTCCGGATGGACGAGACGCGCCATCTCGCCTCGTGGATCGGCGGCCAGGAGGCCCTCCACGACAGCGTCCTGACGCTCGAGGAGGCGCTGGCGAAGGTCGAGGCGGTCGAGGCAGCCGACGTCCAGCGACTGGCCGGCGAGCTGTTCGTCGACGACGGGCTGCGCCTCACCGCTGTCGGCCCGGCCCGACGTCTCCGCGGCCTCGAACGGCGGCTGCGCCTGCCCGCATGACGGGTCCGACGCCGACGCAGACCAGGACCGAGCGCGATCCGGACCTGATCATCGCCCGCGCCCACCTCCGACTCGGGTCGCTGGCCCTCGCCCGGGCAGAGCTGGAGACGCTGGCCGGCCGTGATCGGCTCGACGACGAGGGCGTCCGCGATCTGGCAGAGGCTCGCTGGCGCACGGGCGACACGACGGGCGCCGGCGAGGCAGCGGCGACCTATCTCGAGGTCGCCCCCGACGACATCGTCGCCCTCGTCATTGCCGCCGAAGCACAGGCCGACCTCGGTCGACCCGCGGAGGCAAGGCGGCTTGCCGGCCGCGCCCTCGAACGCGCCGACGGCTCGCTCGACCCGGTCTTTGCCGGTATGCATCGGAGCTCGATCTGGCCGGTGGACCCGGGGACGGCCGGCGGGCCTGTGGGCGTCCTGTTCGACGACCTGCATCCGGGCCCGATCGGCGTCGATCCGGCCCACGCCCGCCGATCGACGGATCGGGACGCGTCGACCGCGGAGGCGCCGACTCACCCACCGCTGGACCCGGCGATCCCAGCGGCGATCCACAGCGGCCCGGGGCTATGGGACGACGAGGTGGCAACTGGAAAGGGCGCCATAACGGCGCCGGTCGATGCCGCCACCTTGTTCCACCGGGCGCAGATCGCGCTCGACCAGGGCCAGCCGGCCACGGCCGCGACCGGCCTGATCCTCGCTCTGCGATCCTCGCCGGACCTGGCGCCAGCCGTCCTCGACCTGTTGTCGGGTCGGGCCGAACCGATCCTGGTCCTGGTTCGCGGTGACGCGCAGCAGATCGTCGGGCGCGAGGTCGAGGCGATGCGCGATCATGCGTCGGTCGCCAGCCGGATCGCCGAGCTGCTCCCGCCGGAAGCACCGGCCGACATGGCCCACCGCGTCGTCGAGCCGGAGCCGACCGATGGCGCCGATGACCCCGGGCCGACCGACGGCGCCGATGACCCGGAGCCGGCCTCGGCCGGACTCGAGGCGGCCGACGAACCGGACGACGCCGAAGCGTCCCCGCCTGCCCAGGAGGACTCGTGAACGAACGCACCCTCGTGCTGATCAAGCCCGACGGCGTCCAGCGGCTGCTGACCGGCCGGATCCTCGCCCGCTACGAAGACCGCGGGCTGAAGATCATCGGGCTGAAGCTGATCCAGGTCTCGCGCGAGCTGGCCGAGCGGCATTACGCGATCCACCGCGAGAAGCCGTTTTTCGCCGGCCTCGTCGACTTCATCACGAGCGGGCCGCTCGTCGCGGCGGTCCTCGAGGGTCCGAACGCGATCGCGGTCGTCCGGGCGATGAACGGCGCGACCCGACCGCACGAGGCGGCCCCCGGCTCGATCCGCGGTGACTTCGCCCTCGAGACCGCCCAGAACCTTGTCCACGCCTCCGACAGCGCCGAGACCGCCGACACCGAGGTCGCGCTGTGGTTCCGGCCGGACGAGCTGCTCGAGTACGACCGCGATGTCGACCGCTGGGTGCTCGCCCCGGCGGATTAGCAGGTCAGGGCTCGACCGAAGCAGGCGCCGCGGCGCCCGAGCCTCCTGGGCCCTCCGGGCTCGTGGCCGCGGAAGGGCTCGCATGAGGGCCCGGCTGGGCAATCGGAACCGCGCGCGCCGCAGCCGGCACGCCGAGCCCGCCGCCGGCGACCGTGCCGGCGAGCCCCGCCAGGACGAGGACGACGACCGAGGCCAGGGCCGTCCGGTTCGAGCGGGTCGCGGCCGGGACCGTCCAGATGATGTCGACGAGGGAGCTGCCAAGGTGCCCGGCGCGTTCGAACGCCCGCTCGACGGGGCTCAGACCGACCATCGGCCGTGACGGTCGGGGGACCGGCCAGCCGGGCCGCTCGCTGCGCCCGCCGCGGACGGCGGTCCCCGCTCGAGCCAGCCCGACCAGCAGGATGCGTCCGTAGATCACGATCCCTGCCAGAGGGGCGACGAGGGTGATCGTCGCCAGCGGCTCCGGCAACGCCATCGAGGCGATCGAGGCCCGCGCATCCCACGCGACCAGCCCCGGCCAGCCGACGGCCGCGGCGCCGATGACGACGAGCGCGGCCGCGAGGGCCGGCGCGCGCCGAGCCCAGCCGGCGAGCTCCGTCAGGCGCCGCGTCCCGAACCCGCCGTGGACCGCGACGACCCACGCCGCCAGCGCGCTGCGGGCCACGACGAAGAGGAGCAGCCAGGTTCGGATCGGCTCCCAGATCGCGGGGTCGAGGACGGCCAGGCCGAGGACGACGAAGCCGGCGTCGGCGACGATCGTGTAGCCGACCACGTGCTCGAGGTCGTCCTGGATCAACGCCGCGACCAGCCCGAGGAGGACGCTCAGGGCACCGATCGAGGCCAGCACCGCGCGTTCGGTCGTGAGCGGCACCAGGAGCGGCGCGACCGACTGGTCGATCCAGACCAGCGCCACCGCGGCGAACGCGGCGGGCCCCCATGCCATGAGCAGCGGCAGCGCGACGCCGGGCGCGGCATCGGCGACACGCGCGGCCCACAGGTGGAACGGGATGGCGCCGAACCGGATCGCGACGGCGACGGTGAACGCGAGATAGGCGACCCCGAAGACGGGGGCTGCGACGAGGTTGTCGAGCGGGCGCGCCAGCCAGGCCGTCGCCAGGATCGCCAGGGTTCCGGCCACCGCCAGGGCACGGAGCTCGCGGGAACCGACGAAGGCCGCCCGCGACGCCGCGCCGAGCGGTGCGGCGACGAGGACCCCGGCCAGCCCACCCGCGGTGGTCGCGATCACGGCGACCCCGGGATCCGCGGCGGCGAGGGCGAGCACCGCCGACGCGAGACCGAGGACGATCACGCCCGGCGCGTCGGGCTCGTGGACCGCCGCCATGTCGACGACGACGAGCAGCAGCCCGACGACGCTGCCGAGGATCGCGAACAGGCGGAGCCAATCCGATCCGGCGAGTCGCGCCCCCCCGATGTCGATCGTGGCCGTCGACCCGATCCCGGCCGCCACGATCGCCATCCAGGTGAGCCCGAGCAGCGCGATCCCCGTCGACCAGCCCCGTCGCGACCGGACGAGGAGGGACAGCGTCCCCGACGCGGCGCCCACGATCAGGAAGGGGAGGACCGTCATCGCGGCGCCGACGCCGCCTCTCGGGCGAGCTCCCGTTGCGTCGGCCGATGGGCGTCCGCGTGGCGCAGTCGGCCGGCCGCGGGCCCGCCGTCGCCGTCATCGGGGATCGCCAGGGCCCCAGTGGCGCGCGCCGCGCCCGCGATCACCGCAACCGCCCCGCCGAGCCCGATCGTCAGCAGGGCGATGACGAGCTGCTCGCCGTCCCCGGGCGGAGCATCGAGGGCCTGACGCACCAGGAGGGCGGCCTGGACGAGGAGCATCGATCCGATCCCGAGTCGGAGGACGTCCCGTCCGGTGATCAGCGGTGCGGCTGCGACGGCTGCCAGTGCGAAGCCAGCGGCCTGGGCCTCGGCCGGCCCGAGAGCGGCCGCCCCCAGCCCATGGCTCGCGAATCCGGCGACCGCGGCGGCCGCTGCGACGAAGGTCTCCGCCGGCCAGCCGATCGCGGTCCCGCCGGCCAGCAGGTCCCCACGAAGCCCGATCACCAGCAGCCTGGCGCCCAGCAACGCTGCGGCGACGCGAGCGAGGATGGGCAGCGGGCCGGGCGTCGGGACCACGATCAGCGGTGCGCCGAGCATGACCACGAGCATCGCCAGCACGATCGCCCGAGGATCCCGGGCCGAGACGGCGACTACAGCGCCGCCGACGACGATGGTGGCGATCCCCGCCAGGGCCGGGTTCACGTCGCGCGCCGGACGGGCGGAGCGCTCACGGCGCCGGGGTCGCGAGCTCCGTGTGGCGCGGGGTCTGGATGATCGAGAAGGTGTCGATCGGCCAGTAGCGGAGCCAGGCGCGGCCGATCACGGCGTTGACGTCAACCGGGCCGAACTCGCGCGAATCCGCCGAGTTCGCGCGGTGATCGCCCATCAGGAACAGCTCGCCCTGGGGGACCACCCACTTGCTCGCGCCGATCAGGTCCTCGGTCGGCTGGGGCTTGCCGTCCTCGTCCGGATAGACGTATGGCTCGATGAGCTTCGTGCCGTTCAGGTACACGCTCCCGTCCTTCAGCTCGACCGTGTCGCCGGCGACGCCGATTACCCGCTTGATGTACGGCTGGCCCTGCTGCTGGACCCAGTTCTCGGGCGGGTTGAAGACGACGATGTCGCCCCGCTTGTATGTGTCGAAGCGGGGGGTGAGCTTGTCGACAAGGACGTACTGGTCGGGCTCGAGGGTGTGCTCCATCGACTGCTGCTGGACCCGGTAGGGCTGGGCGACGAACGACTGGATGACCCAGAAGATGATCAGGGTCAGGACGAGGGTCTCGACGATCTCCAGCAGACAGCCGAGCGCCGGCCGCCTCGTCACGAGGCGGCGGAAGAGGTGGTCACAAGTCCGGCAGTATAGGGGCGCTTGGCCGATCGGCTCGGCGGACGCCGACGACCGGGGATCGTGCCTGTCCTCGTCTGGCGGGCCCGACGCCGCCTTGCTACACTCCCGGCGGCCCGCCCGCCGATCCCGGGTGCGTGCCGCGTGCCCTGATCCCGGAGACATGCGCTGGTTCCGCTGCGCGATCCGCGGCCCGGGAACCGGTGACAGTGGAGGAACCCCAGACCCTGATGAGCGCCACCACGCTCCAGTTGATCATCCCGATCGCCGGCGTCGCGGCCGTGCTCTTCGCCCTGTACCTCGCCCGCGACGTGCTGTCGCGCGACAAGGGCCCACAGGCGATGCAGGACGTCGCGGACATGATTCGCGAGGGCGCGGACGCGTTCGTCCGCCGCCAGTACTCGACGATCGCCGGGCTCGCGATCATCGGCGCGGTCGTCATCGGCGCGGTCATCACCTTCGTCGAGACGAAGGACGTCGCCGACGTCCCCGAGCTCGCCGGCCTCCCGATCGGGATCATGACGGCGGTCGCGTTCCTCGTCGGCGCCGGCTGCTCGATGCTGTCGGGCATCATCGGGATGACGATCAGCGTCCGGTCGAACGTCCGGACGGCCGCCGCCGCGCGGCGCAGCCTCGTCGAGGCGGTCCAGGTCGCGATGCGCGGCGGGGCGGTCTCGGGCTTCCTCGTCGTCGCCCTGTCGCTCCTCGGCGTCTGGGGCATCTTCACCGCCTACCAGGCCATCGTCGGCGGCGTCACGGTCGACAAGGCGCCGTTCGTGATCGTCGGCTTTGGCTTCGGCGCGTCGTTCGTCGCCCTGTTCGCTCAGCTCGGTGGCGGGATCTACACGAAGGCCGCCGACGTCGGTTCGGACCTCGTCGGCAAGGTCGAGGCCGGGATCCCGGAGGACGATCCGCGCAACGCGGGCGTCATCGCCGATCTCGTCGGCGACAACGTCGGCGATTGCGCCGGCCGCGGCGCCGACCTCTTCGAGTCCACCGCCGCCGAGAACATCGGGGCGATGATCCTCGGCGTCTCGGTGTTCGCGATCGCCAGACTGGCCGATTGGCCCAACCCCGAGGCCTGGATCTTCTTCCCGCTGGTCGTCCGTGCCTTCGGCCTGCTCGCCACGATCGTCGCGATGTACTTCATCCGCGGCAGCGAGACCGAGAACCCGATGAACATCCTGAACCGCGGCTACTGGGTGACGACGATCCTGTCGGTCGTCGGGCTGCTGATCACGACGAACGTGATGATGGGCACGGGCAGCGCCGTCGGCGCGAACAACATCCCGACCTGGGTCTGGTTCTTCGGCTGCGGCATCGTCGGCCTCGCCACGAGCGTCGCCTTCGTCTACATCACCCAGTACTACACCGCCGGCACGTTCCGTCCGGTCCGCGAGATCGCCGAAGCATCGAAGACCGGGCCGGCCACGAACATCATCAGCGGCACCGCGGTCGGGTTCGAGACGACCTTCGTCACGGCCATCTCGATCGGCATCGCCCTCCTCGCCTCGCACTGGCTCGGCACGCAGGCCCATCTCGTCAACAAGGACGGTCACGACGTCGGTGGGATCTTCGGGACCGCCGTCGCCACGATGGGCATGCTGATGACGACGGCCTACGTCCTGGCGATGGACACCTTCGGCCCGATCACCGACAACGCGGGCGGCGTCGCCGAGTTCAGCCGGTCGGAGGCCGGCGCCCGCGAGATCACCGACCGGCTCGACACCGTCGGCAACACCACGAAGGCCCTCACGAAGGGCTACGCGATCGCCTCGGCCTCGCTCGCCGCGTTCCTCCTGTTCAGCGCCTACATCGACAAGGTCAACCTGATCCAGACGAACCGGGGCGGTCCGCTCCTGACGGCCGTCAACCTGGCCGACGTCGGGGTGTTCGTGGCCGCGCTGATCGGGGCGATGCTCGCCTACTTCTTCAGCTCACTCGCGATCCGGGCGGTCGGCAAGACGGCCCAATCGATCATCCTCGAGGTCCGCCGCCAGTTCCGGGAGATGCCCGGGATCATGGACTACACCCAGCGGCCCGACTACGCCCGCGTCGTCGACATCACGACCCGTGCGGCACTCCGGGAGATGGTCGCCCCGGGCCTCGTGGCCGTCGCCACGCCGATCGTCGTCGGGCTGCTGCTCGGCTACCAGGCGGTCGCCGGCATGCTGATGGTCGGGACGATCGCCGGCGTGCTGCTGGCGACCACGCTGAACAACGGCGGCGGTGCCTGGGACAACGCCAAGAAGTACATCGAATCGGGCAATCTCAAGGACGACAACGGCGTCGTCATCGGCAAGAAGACGCCGGCCCACGCGGCGGCGGTCGTCGGCGACACCGTCGGCGACCCGTTCAAGGACACGGCCGGTCCGTCGCTCCACGTCCTCGTCAAGCTGCTGGCGACGATCACCCTCGTCCTCGCTCCGTTGTTCATCCGGTAAGCGGACCGGCAGCCTCGCGCCGGCATCTTCGATGGACCTGCTCGTCGCCGCCCTGATCATGGGCACGGTCCAGGGGCTCACGGAGTTCCTGCCCGTGTCGTCGAGCGGCCATCTGATCGTCGTCCCGTATCTCCTCGGGCCGTACCTGAAGGGGATGCGGGACCCGTTCATCACCTCGCTCGAATTCAGCGTCTTCCTCCACATCGGGACGCTGATCGCGCTGCTCCTCTACTTCGCGAGCGACTGGCTGCGGCTCGTTCCGGCGTTCTTCACCGCTCTGCGCGATCGCTCCCTCGCAGGCGACCCGGACCGGCGCCTGGCGATGCTCCTCGCCGTCGCCACCGTTCCGGCGCTCGTCGTCGGGTTCCTCCTGCACGACCTCGAGGACGTCATCCGCGCCCAGGTCGGCCTCGTGGCGGTGATGCTCGTCGTCGGCGCCGCGATCCTGTGGCTCGCCGAACGGACCGGCAAGCGGACCAGGCTTGCCCTGGACCTGCCGGTCGTCCATGCCTTCGCCATCGGGGCAGCCCAGGTTCTTGCCCTGATCCCCGGGATCAGCCGATCGGGGATCTCGATCTCGGCGGGCCTGTTCGCGGGGCTCCGACGCGACGAGGCCGCCCGCTTCAGCTTCCTGATGGCGACGCCCGTGACCGCGGCGGCGGCCGCATACGAGGTGCTCCAGGCGGTCCGCGGCGAGGGTCGACCGGTGGAGCTCCTGCCGGTAGCGGCCGGCCTGGTCACGTCGTTCGCGTTCGGCGTCGTCGCGATCTCCGGCCTGCTCCGCTTCCTCCGGACGCGGTCGACCGACGTCTTCGTGGCGTATCGCATGCTGCTCGCCGCCGTCGTGCTCGTCGTCTGGCTCGGCTGATCGCGCTACCCTCCGGCCCGTGGAGGTCATGAAGCAGCTCCGTCATCGGGCGATCCGGGACGTCGTCGTCGCCCGCCCGATCCGGACCCAGCAGGAGCTCGCCGCGGCGCTGCGCGAGCGCGGGTTCCGCACGACCCAGGCGACGATGTCGCGCGATGTCGCCGAGCTCGGTCTCGTCAAGGCGCCCCGTGATGGAACGCAGGCCTACGCGCTGCCGACGCGTCTCGTCGAGGCCGAGACATCGGGCGAGGATCGCCTGCGGGCGCTGCTCGCGCAGCTCCCCGTCGAGATCCGCGAGGCCGGGCTGCTCCTCGTCGTGAAGACACTGCCGGGCTCGGCCCATGCGATCGCCGCCGCCCTAGATCGAGCCCGCTGGCCGGAGGTCGCCGGTTCGATCGCCGGCGATGACACGGTGTTTGTCGCCTGCCCGGACCGGCCGGCCCTGCAGCGGGCGCTCGCCCGCCTCCGCGACGCGGCTCGCTAGGTCTGCTCGGCGGGCGGGCGGGCGCTCCAGCGCACACCGCTTCACGCGGCCGGTATCGATGCCATCGATTCGAGGGCCGCTGACGCGGCGAGAGCCTCCCCTCCGAGCGTCAAATCTCCGGCTCAGTGCTCCAAATCGTGCGCGGCCACGGACGGAACCGAGCGATCGACGCGGCTTCGGCTTGCCCGAACCCCACGGTTATCGATGGCGTCGATATCGCGATTGGCAACCTCGCGACTGGCTGGCCCACGCCCCTGAGCGGCGGCTCCCCTCGGGACAGCCATTTTTGACACTCCGTGCGGCTCGCGCTACCCTGTCGGCCGGTCGAACTTCAGGCCCGCCCGAGCGGCGTGGAGCCTGGAGTTCTTTCCTTTATCTGAACCTCGCCGATGCCGGCGTCCGGCCGCATCGCACGCCTCTGGGGGCGCCCGACCCGATGAACACCAAACCCACCTATCTTTCGAGGGACGGCCTCGACAAGCTGCGCTCCGAGCTCGAGTCGATGCTCAGCGTCAAGCGGCCCGAAGTCGCCCAGCGCATCCACGACGCGAAGGAGCACGGCGATCTCTCGGAGAACGCCGAGTACGAGGACGCGAAGAACGAGCAGGCATTCGTCGAGGGTCGGATCCAGACGCTCCAGGCGTTGATCAAGAACGCCACGATCATCGACGAGAACCACTCCACCGACCACGTTCAGATCGGCTCGACGGTCAAGGTCGAGAGCCCCGACGGCCAGGAGAGCTTCACGATCGTCGGGTCGACCGAGGCGAAGCCAACCGAGGGCCGGATCAGCAACGAGAGCCCGGTCGGTCGGGCGCTCCTCGGCAAGAAGAAGGGCGAGAAGGTCGTCGTGAAGGTGCCCGCGGGCGACTTCACCTACAAGATCGTCGCCATCACCTAGGCCATCGTCCCGTGGACTGGGCCGACGACCTGGCAGCGAGCGTCACGGGCCCGCAGGTCGTCAACGACAGCAAGACGCCCTCGGGGACGGTCCACGTTGGCAGCCTACGCGGCCCGGTCATCCTCGACGTCATCGCCCGGGCCCTCCGCGCCCGCGGCATCGAGACGACCTACCTGTACGGCGTCGACGACATGGATCCGATGGACGCCCAGGCGCTGCTGACGGCCGATGCCGTCGAGCGCTACATGGGGGCGCCGCTGGCCCACATCCCGGACCAGGTCGACGACGGCCACGCGTCGTACGCCCGGCACCACGCCCAGGTCTTCATCGACCTCTTCGACGGCCTCGGGGTCCGACCCGACCGTTACTACTGGATGAGCGACATCTACCCGACGGGGCAGATGGACGGCTTCATCCGGACGGCCCTCGATGGGGCCCCGCTGGTCCGCGAGATCTACCGGCGCGTCGCGAACGTCCAGCACCCCGACGCGTGGCTGCCGGTCTCGGTCGTCTGCCCGAACTGCGGCAAGGTCGGCACGACATTCGCGACGAACTGGGACGGCGAGACGGTCGACGTCGACTGCCGGCTCGACCTCGTCCAGTGGGCGACCGGCTGTGGCTGGCACGGCCGGGTGAGCCCGTTCGGCGGCCGGGCGAAGCTGCCGTGGAACCTCGAATGGGCGGCGCAGTGGTCGCTGTTCGGCGTGACGATCGAACCCTGCGGCAAGGACCTCTCGACCGCCGGCGGGTCGCGCGACCGGAGCGACGCGATCGCCCGCGAGGTGTTCGAGCGCGAGCCACCACTCAACGTCCCGTACGAGTTCCTGAACGTCGGCGGGAAGAAGATGTCCACGTCGAAGGGGACCGGGGCCGCGGCCCACGCCATCGTCGATGTGATCCCGGCGGAGGAGGTGCGGCTGCTCTTCCTCCGGCCGAGGCCGAACCATGCGATCGAGTTCGACCCCGAGGGGACCGACCAGATCCCGCGGCTCTTCGACGAGTTCGACCGGCTGGCCGCGGCAACGGCGGGCCGCGAGGTCCGTGGCGAGCTGCCCCCCGGCTACGCCTCGATCTTCCGCTACTCGCTGGTGGATCCCGACGCCGACGTCGCCGGCGAAGCCACGGCCTTCCGCCCGGCCTTCGGCCACTTGGCGCTCCTCGTCCAGATCCCGAACGTCGACGCGCGCGCGCGGATCGAAGCGGAGAAGGGCAGTGAGCTGACGGCGCGCGAGGAGGCGATCCTCGACGAGCGGATCCGGGCGGCCCGGGCGTGGCTGGAGACCTATGCGCCCGAGCGGGCGATCGTCGCCGTCCGCGAGAGCCTGCCGGCCGATGCGGTCGCGGTGCTCGACGACGACCAGCGGCAGTTCCTCGCGACGCTCGGGACGGCCGAGGGGACACCCACGACGGGGGAAGGCTGGCAGGACCTGATCTTCTCCGTCGCCGCGGCGCAAGGCCTGCCGAACGGGCGCGCCTTCACGGCCCTCTACGCCGCGCTCCTCGGACGGGCCAACGGGCCGCGCGCCGGCTGGCTCCTCGCCTCGCTCGACCCCCAGTTCGTCATCGACCGCCTCCGCGCGGCA
>VBFG01000028.1 GCA_005882635.1 Chloroflexota bacterium
CCGACCCTCGCGGTCCTCATCCTGCTCGGCCTGCCGTTCCTGCATGTCCGCTTCAACGCCCCCGACTCGACGATCCTCCCCGAGACGGTTCCGTCCCGGGCCGCGTTCGATCGCCTGGCCGCCGCCTTCGGCGAGGGCGAGTTCGCGCCGATCGTGCTGGCCATCCGGACGAACGGGCCGGCGACGTCGCCCGACAACGTGTCCGCCCTCTTCGACTACTCGCGCCGACTCGCCGCCGACCCGCGGGTCCGCCGCGTCGACTCCCTGGTCGACGTCGATCCGCGCCTCCGGAAGGAGCAGTACCAGCTCCTCTACGCCGATCCGAGCGGGCCGCGCGACCGGTTCGTGGCGACGACGCTCGCCGCGACGACCCGTGGCGACCTGACGGCGTTCACGGTCACGACTCCCTACGGCCCCAACTCGGACGCCGGCCGAGCCCTGGTCGCTGACCTCCGCAGTCCGACGGGCTCGCTCGCCGCGCCACCCGGCATGAGGGTCCTCGTCGGCGGCGGCGCGGCCGACGTCGTCGACGTCGTCAGTCGAGTCGCGGCCGATTTCCCGCGGACCGCCCTCTTCATCGTCGTCGCGACCTACGTCGTGCTGTTCCTGCTGCTCCGGTCGGTCGTCCTCCCGGCCAAGGCCCTCGTGATGAACACGCTGTCGATCATCGCCTCGTTCGGCGCCCTCGTCTGGATCTTCCAGGACGGCAACCTGTCGAAGCTCCTCGGGTTCCGCCCGCTCGGGTTCGTCGAGACCACCCAGCCGGTCATCCTGTTCTGCGTCCTGTTCGGGCTGTCGATGGACTACGAAGTCTTCCTGCTGTCTCGGATGAAGGAGGTCTGGGACCGGACCGGCCACAACCAGGAGGCCGTCGCCCGCGGCCTGGAGCGGAGCGGCCGGATCGTTACGTCGGCGGCCCTGATCGTCGTCGTCGTGGCCGGCTCGTTCGCCTTCGCCGACATCGTCCTGATCAAGGCGCTCGGGCTCGGGATGGCGCTCGCGGTCGCTCTCGACGCGACGGTCGTCCGGGCATTGCTCGTGCCGGCGACGATGCGCCTCCTCGGTCGTTGGAACTGGTGGCTGCCCGGTGGGCTGCGCCGCGTGCCACGGATCGAGACCGCCGGAATTGCCGTCGTGGTCGTGGCGCTCGTCGCCGGATCGCTGCTGGCCGGCTGCACGGCGGCCGGCGCGCCGATCCTCGCCAACCCGCCGGCTCCCCACCCGCTGCCGCCGGCGGCGACACCAGCTCCATCGTCGCCGGTCGACCCCCAGCCGGTCGTGCTCCCTCCCGACGACGCGCCGCATGATCGGCTCACCGAATGGTGGTATGTCACCGGCCACCTTCGGGCGGACGACGGCCGTAGCTTCGGCTTCGAGTTCGTCATCTTCCGCGCGGAACGTGGGGCATTCCCGGTCACGTGGGCTTCGCATCTCGCCCTGACGGATGAGACGAATGGCAGCTTCCGATTTGCCCAGCGCTCGGAGATCGGCCCGCAGGTCCACCGAGGACGACCGAACGGGTTCGACCTTTCCATCGCCGGTGGCGGGACTCCGTGGACGATGGATGGCGGGAACGGCCGGGACCGCCTCGTAGCCTGGTCAGGGCCGGACGCGGCGAGTCCGACACCCGGCGACTTCGGCCTGGACCTGACCCTCGCGGCGACGAAGCCGCCGGCCCTCCACGACGGTGATGGCTGGATCGATTTCGCCGCCGGCGGCTCGTCGTACTACTACTCGCGGACATCGATGACCGCCCGCGGGACGGTGACGGTTGACGGCCAGACCCTGAAGGTCGACGGGACCGCCTGGTTCGACCACCAGTGGGGCGACTTCATCACCATCGGCGGTGGCGGCTGGGACTGGTTCGCGATCAACCTCGACGACGGGACCGACGTGATGCTGTCCCTCGTCCGGAACGCCGACGGCTCGTACCCGCTGGTCTACGGAACGCTCGTCGCGGCCGACGGTCGGTCGAGGAATCTGCCGCGCGATGCCTTCACCGTGGAGGTCACCGGGCGCTGGCGAAGCCCGGCGACCGGCGCCGACTACCCGGCCGGCTGGCGTGTGACGCTGCCCGCGGACGGCTTGACCATCGACCTGACGCCAACGGTCGCGGACCAGGAACTCGATACCCGGGCGACGACGAGCGTCGTCTACTGGGAGGGGTCGCAGCGGGTCGTCGCAACGCGCGACGGACGACCGGTCGGCGGCGAGGCGTACGTCGAGCTGACGGGCTACGCCCCGACGCGCTAGCCGACGAAGGAGCTTCGGAGCTAGGGAGCGGGCGAAGTGCCGGGGACGAATATGCCGTTGGCCGCAGCCACGGCGCGCACCCGGTTGTCGACGGCGCCGAGCCGCGCCAGGAGGGTCAGCATCGCCCGCGCTGTCTGTCGGTAGGCCGGTTCGTTCTGGACCGACGCCACGAGCCCTTCGGCGGCGACGTCGTGGATCGAGCCGTAGGCGGTCGCGAGATCGTCACCGACCGTCGCCGATCCACTCCACGCCGAGATGCGGTCGGCGAGCTGCTCGCCGTAGACCGAGTCAGCGGAGACGGTCCGCAGGATCTGGGCGACCTCGGAAGCGTCGAATGACTTCGCCACGACGGCTGCGTCCAATGCCGCCGCGGCGGCGGTGAGCCGGTCGTTGACGGTGATCGCCTGGGCGAGGGCAGAACGGGTCAGGGATGGCATGTCCGTCTGGGCGATCCCCACCGACGGCGACGGCGAGGCCGGGGGCGAGACGGTCGGGGCGGCTGTCTCGTGAGCGATGCCGCCGGCGGGCGCCGCGCTCGCCGCGACGGCCGCCGGACCAGGGGGCGCGGAGGGGGTCAACCGGGTCATGCCGAACACGAGCCCGCCGACGGCGCCGAAGACCAGGCCGACCGCCATGCCACCGGACGCGATGACGGACGCCTTGGCCATCGGCACGCCGAGGACGAGCCGCGTCCCGCAGCGCGGGCAGCGCCTCGCGCCCATGGCGAGCGGCCGAGCGCACTTGGGGCAGTCGAAGACCGTCTGGTTGATCTCGCCGATGGCGAGCGACTCGACCGGCGCCGGAACCGATGGAGGTGGCGCGGCGGCACGGCGACGAGTCCGCCGGACCGTGTTGACGGTCATCGAGATCGAGCCTCCTGAAGCGCTCGATGCGGAGGGCTTCGGTGGAGTGCCCTCGTGAGGAGTGTCGGTCAGCCTCCGGAAAGCCGATCTGATCCGAAGGTCCCACCCCGACCGGTACCTTCGGTGTTGCCATCCAGGAAGGCATCCAGCTCGGCCGTTGTCGGCATCCCGCCGCGGGCGCCGGCGCGCGTCGTCGACAGGCTCGCGGCCGCGACGGCCCGCCGCACCGCCGTCTCGAGATCGCGATCTCCGACCAGGCTCGTCGCGAGGGCCCCAACGAACGTATCTCCGGCCCCGACGGTGTCGACGGCATCGACGCCGGGGCTGGCGACCTCGACCGGGTCGCCCTCTCTCCGAACGAGGACGGCCCCGACCGCCCCGAGCGTCGCAACGACGGCGGCGTCGACACGGGCCCCGCCGAGGGCATCCAGCAGCCCCCGCGCCTCCTCGACGGTCGAGCCGCCTGCGAGCCCCAGGGCGGACGCGAGCTGCCCGAGCTCGATCCGGTTCGGAACGACGACGTCCGTGAGGCCCAGGATCGCGCGGTCGATGCCGGCCGCCGGCGCAGGGTTGAGGATCGTCAGGGCACCTCGCGCCCGCCCGGCCTCGAGCGCCGCTCGCGCCGTCGCGGTCGGGATCTCGTGGCCGACGAGGACGACGTCTCCGGGTCCAGGCGCCAGCCGGTCGAAGGCTGCCGCCACGAGCTCCGGCGTCACGGCCGCGTTCGCCCCGGACGCCACCGCGATCAGGTTCTCGCCCCCCCGATCGACCACGATCAGTGCCACGCCGGTCGGACCCGGCAGCGCCGCGAGGTGATCGACGTCGACGCCTTCCGCGACCATCGCCGCCCGGGCCAGATCGGCGAGCGGGTCATCCCCCACGCCACCGACGAACGAGACCGAGGCGCCGAGCCGCGCCGCGGCGGTCGCCTGGTTGCCGCCCTTGCCACCGGGATGTTGCGCGAACGTCGCCCCCGTCACCGTCTCGCCGGGTGCCGGCAGGTGGTCGACCGTTGCGACCAGGTCGACGTTGACCGAGCCGACGACGATGACGCGGCCGCTCACCGCGCCGCCAGATCGGCCGCTCGCCGCACGACGACCGGCCCACGGCCGTTCACCACGCTGAGGATCGGCTCGCCGGCGACGGCGCGCCGGACGTCCTCGGTGACGAGCCCGAAGACGCGACTGAGTGACTGCGCGGTCGTCGACGCGGCGTGACTCGACAGCAGGATCCGGTCGGAGCGACGGAGGGGCGAGTCGTCGGGCAGCGGCTCGTGCTCGAAGACGTCGATCGCGGCGCCACGGAGCGTGCCGGCGTCGATGGCACCGAGCAACGCAGCGTGATCCACGATCCCGCCCCGCGAGGCATCGACGACGATCGCGCCGCGCGGCAGGTCGGCGAGGAGCGCCGAGTCGACCAGGCCGCGCGTCTCGGGGGCCAAAGAGAGGTTGACGACGAGGACGTCGGACCGACTCGCGAGTTCGGCGAGCGGCAGCCAGGTCGCACCACGCTCCTCGTCCTCGGATCGTCGGCGCCGAGTCCAGTAGGCGACGTCGCAGCCGATCGCTCGGAAGAGCGTCGCCACGCGGCTTCCGACAGCACCGAACCCGAGCACGCCGACGTCGAGGCCGGCGAGCTCCGTCGACCCTCGCTCCGGCAGCTCGAGCTGCGGCCAGGCGCCATCGCGGACCTGGCGGTCGACCCAGGCGAGCGACCGGGCGACGGCAAGGGCCGCGGCGAGGCACCACTCGGCCACGCTCGCTGCGTTCAATCCGGCCGTGTTGGCGACGACGACGCCGGCGGCGGTCAGCGCGTCGAGGTCGAGGCTGTCGAGACCCACGCTCGGCGACATCACGAACGACAGCCGGCGAGCCGCGCCGACCGCTGCGTCGTCGACGTGGAGTGCGCTCGACCAGTCGCTGACGACGATGTCGGCGTCGGCGATCCGGGCCAGGACGGCCTCCTGCGTCCGCGCAGCCGGGAAGGCGACGTCGAGGTTGGGGATCCCGGCGAACCAGCCGCGGACGCGGTCGTCCGGTGCCGGCGCGAGCGACAGCAGAACCCATGGCGACCCGTCCGTCATGACCCGCGGTCCGGCGCTAACCGGTGACGAATTCGCCGCCGTCGACCGAGATGATGTTGCCGCTGATCCAGTCCGAGTCGGTCGCGCTGAGGGTCACGATCGCGTCCGCGACGTCCTGCGGCGTCGTCATCCGCCCGTGCGGATTGCGCGCGAGGGTCACGTCGATCATCCGCTGGTTCTCGGGGATCTTGCGCAGCGCCGGCGTGTCGGTCACCCCTGCCCGGATCGAGTTGACGGCGATCCCGCCGCCCTTCCGGGCGAACTCCATCGCCAGCTGGCGGACGTGGGATTCGAGGGCTGCTTTGGCGCCGGACACCACGCCGTAGGACGGGACCACCCGCGACGTCCCCTCGGACGTCATGGCGTAGATCTTCGAGCCTCGTTCGAGGAACCCCGCCCGCCACACGTCCTGGACCCAGTACACGAGGCTGTTCGCCATCACGTCCTGGGTCATCTCCATCTTCTTCCGGTCGACGCCGTCCTTGGGCTCCTCGGTGAGGAACGGGACGAGCGACCCGAACGCGAGCGAGTGCATCACGACGCGGAAGTAGGGATGCCCGCCCGCGGCGCGGCTCCGCTCGAAGCGCTGCCGGAAGGTCTCGATCGCCGCCGCCCGCTTCCCGTCGTCGGCCGCGTTCATGTTGATGTACAGGGCCTCGCTGCCCGCGGCCTCGATCCCGGCCTTGACCTCTTCGACGTGGGCCAGACCGGCCCGGAAGTCGAGGTGGACGCCGGCGATCTTGTAGCCGGCAGCGGCGAGGGCACGCGACGTCGCCTCGCCCATCCCGCTCGACGCGCCGAGGATCAGCGCCCATCGCTCGCGGTCGTCGGTCATGGCGGTCGAGTCTAGCAGCGGCCGAGCTCCGTGCCGGACCGGAGTCGGTGCAGCAGTGCAGGTGTCGCGATCACTCGGGCGGGAGCGACTCGTCCGGGAGGAGCACGTCCGGTGGCAGCGACCCGAGCAGCTCCGGTGAGGCGTCGATCGCCCCACCGACGGTCGGCAATTCGACCCCGAAGTCGTCGACCTGGTCGGGCGGCGGCGGGGCGATCACGACGGCCGAACCCGGGTTCGACACCTGGATCAGGAAGGTCTGCTGCATGCCGTCGGTTGCCAGCGCGAACCGGACCTCGCTGACAATACCGGTCGCCTGGTCGACGAGGACCTCGCCGTCGAAGGACGGGACCGGCGGTCCCCCCGGCCCGAGGAGTGGCAGCAGCGTCCGGCTCATGGCGCCGCCGTCGACCCGGATCGCGATGTCGTCGCACGTCCCGAGGCTGCAGGCCGCGCTCCCCCGGAGCTCCAGGAGATTGGCCGGATCGGCGAGCAGCTGCAGAAGAGCGTTGGCGATCGCCGCGTTCGTCGGCCCGCCGCCGAGACCGCCCGGGGTCTTCATCCAGTGGCCGCCGACGGGCGCGGGCGCCTGGCGCTGGAAGCTCGTGTCGCGGGTCACGATGAGGTCGGTGACCTGGGCTCCCAGCGGGCCACCACCCAGGCCGGCGGGGATCTGGACCGTGGTTCGACCGGCGAGCTGCCGACCGACAAGGTCGACGTCGGCGTCGAAGGAGACCGTCATGTTGGCGTTCCCGAGCTGCCCTCCGGCGCGACCCAGATCGGTTCCGAGCTGGACATGCAGGCGCAGGGTCGACAGTCCGGCGGTCGTCCGGATGCCGTTCGCGAGGATCTCGCGAGGATCGGTCGGCCGGGGCGATGCCCCGGAGTCGCAGCCGACGATGACGACACACAGGACAGCGCCGAGCGCCATCCCGCGGATGCGACTGGCCCGCCCGTCGCCCATCTCCCGGTCCTCCCCCTTGCTGCCGCCGACGGGCCGAACGATACGTGCCCGGTCAATCATCGACGAGCGCGCGGTCCCCTCAGACCACTCCGGTGGCGCGCAGCGCCGCGATCTCTGCTTCGTCATAGCCGTGCTCGGCGAGGATCTCGTCCGTCTGCTCGCCGAGGAGCGGTGGCGGCGTCCGGACGGTGGCGGGGGTAGCCGACAGCTCGAACGGCGGCGCGACCTGACGGATCGGGCCCAGCGTCGGGTGGGCGATCTCGACGGTCCGTCCCTCGGCCCACGGCGACCCGAATGCGGCCGCGATGTCGTTGATCGGGCCAGCCGGGATCTCGGCGCCATCGAGGGCAGCGAGCCATTCCGCCGTCGAGCGCTCGGCGAAGCGCGACGCGAGCGTCGGAATCAGCTCCGAGCGGTGACCGACGCGGTCGCCGTTCGTGGCGAAGCGTGGGTCGTCCGCGAGCGCCGGCAGGCCGAGGGCGCGGCAGAACCGCGGCCACTGGCGCTCGCTGCCCACCGCCACGGCGATCGTCCCGTCGGCCGTGTCGAATGTCTCGTACGGGACGATGTTCGGATGGGCGTTGCCGAGCCGGCCGGGCGACGACCCGCCGACGAACGCGTTCTGGGCCTGATTGACGAGCGCGGCGAGCGTCGAGCCGAGCAGTGACAGGTCGATCCGCTGACCGCCAGGGCCGCGTTCACTCGCGTCGACCTGCCGGCCGGGCGCGCGATCGCGGCCGACGAGAGCGGCGAGGATCGCGACCGCGCCGTTGAGGCCGGCGACGACGTCGCTGATCGCGACGCCAACCTTCGTCGGACCGGCGCCGGCCTCCCCCTCGGCCGGGCCGGTGATCGACATCAGGCCCGACTCGGCCTGGACCACGAAGTCGTAGCCGGGCCGAGCCGGATCCGGGCTCGCCGGGCCGTAGCCCGTGATCGCCAGGTGGATCAAGCCAGGGTTGAGTCGCGCGAGGGCCTCGTCGTCGAAGCCGAGACGGTCGAGATTGCCGGCGCGGAAGTTCTCGACGAACACGTCGCCGCGGGCGAGCAACCGGCGAAGGACCTCGCGACCGGCGTCCTGGCGCAAGTCCAGCCCGATGGAGCGCTTGTTGCGGTTGACCGAGAGGTAGTAGGCCGCCGTCCGCGTGGCGGGGTCGTCGTCGCCGACCCACGGCGGGCCCCAGCCGCGGGTCGAGTCGCCATCGGGCGGCTCGACCTTGATCACGTCCGCGCCCAGGTCGCCGAGGAGCATCGTCGCGTAGGGCCCGGCGAGGACCGTCGAGCAATCGACGACGCGGATGCCGGCGAGCGGTCCTTCTGCCGGGGAGGCAGTCGACATGCGCCGATGGTAGGGATTGCCCGTGGTCGGGATTGCCCGGCGCGGCAACCGGACGACCGCGATGCGATGATCCGCCCATGACCGACGAACCCCGGAGCGGCGACTCCGACACCCCGCCCGAAGCCCACCGCCCGACCCTGATGACGGTCCACGCCCACCCCGACGACGAGACGATCTCGACGGGCGGAGTCATGGCCAAGGCCGTTGCCGCCGGCCATCGCGTCGTCCTCGTCACCTGCACCCGCGGGGAGCAGGGCGAGATCGTCGTCAAGGAGATGGATACCGCCGACAACCATCGCCGGCTCGGCGAGCTCCGCGCCGCCGAGCTCGAGGCCGCCATGGCCGAGCTCGGTGTGACCGAGTGGGAGAACCTCGGCTACCGCGACTCCGACATGATGGGCCGGGACGGGAACCGCGACCCCCGCTGCTTCTGGCAGGCCGACCTCGACGAAGCCGCTGGTCGACTGACCTGGCTCGTCCGGCGCTACCAGCCAGACGTCGTGACGACCTACAACAGCTTCGGTGGGTACGGCCATCCGGACCACATCCGGACCCACGACGTCGCCGTGCGGGCCTTCGCCCGGGCGGGCGAGCCGGCCTGGTACCCGGAGCAGTTCGTCGACGGCGTGCGGCCGTGGGCTCCGGCGAAGCTCTACGAGACGGCGATCCCGGCGTCGGTTCGCGAGGCGATGCGCGACGCGATGAAGAAGGCCGGACAGCCGTCCTTCTTCGATCCGCCCGAGGACGCGACCGACGAGCAGAAGGCTGAGTTCGAGGCGTTCGCCGCGAAGATGCTCGTCCCCGATGCATCGATCACGACCTGGATCGACATCGCCGGCGAGCCCCTCGATCGGAAGTGGCGGGCGATCCGGAAGCACGTCACCCAGATGGCCCCGGACAACGGTTTCATGGTCCTCGGCGAGGACGGCTGGAAGGAGTTCTGGTCGAAGGAGTCGTTCATCCTTCGCGAGACGCGGCTGGACGGGATGACGACCCCGGAGACGGACCTGTTCGCCGGCCTCGCCTGAGCGTGGCGACGGGGCCAACCATCCAGATCCGGCGTCTCGAGGCGACCGAGGTCGGCGACGCGGTCGAGGTGCTGTCGCGCGCGTTCCAGGAGGATCCCGGCGCGGTGATCGTCGAGCCGGATCCGTCGCGACGCCCAGGAGCGACGGCTGCACTCTTCGCGCCGGTGGTCCGATGGGCCATGCCGTTCGGTCACGTCTCGGCGGCGGTCGCCGACGGCCAGGTCATCGGCGTCGCCACCTTCGTGCCGCCCGGCCACGACACGCCGACCGAGGAAGAGCTGGACGCGTCGGGCCTGCAGGCGGCGGTGGCGGCGGTGCCGGACGCGGCCGCCCGGATGTCGACGATGGTCGAGTTCCTCGAGGACCAGCACGCCCGGGCGATTAGCGGCCCGCATTGGCGGCTCGAGTTCTACGGCGTGGATCCGGCCCACCAGGGGACGGGCGTCGGCAGTCGCCTGATCGCGACGGGACACGAGGCGGCCGATGCTGCCGGAGAGCGGGTCTGGCTCGAGACGTTCACGATCGAGAACGTGCGGTTCTACGAGCGGCGCGGCTACCGAGTGGCGATCGAGGGGGTCGTGCCCGGCAGCGACTTCACCCTGTGGGGGATGGTCCGCGACCCGCAGCCGGTGCCCTGGCGCACGTCAGAGGGCATGAGCGACGCGCTCAGGGCGCAACGAAGCGTCGGCGTCCAGCCGCGACAGCCCTACCAAGGGAGCATTCCCTTGGAGGCGTCGTAGATCTGACCCAAGACGACCCGCCCGTCGCCGGCCGGGTCGAGGAAGTTCGGCTGCGCCTTGTCGAGGATGACGTGCGGGTGCATCCGGGCCTGGACGAGCGTCGCGCCATGGTAGGTCAGCTCGAGGGTGATCCCCTCCATCGTCGGCTCCGACCATGTCTGGTCGAAGACGAAGTTGCCCAGCGCATACCAGATCGGCTTGCCCTCGTAGACCTCCATCGCCCCGGCCCAGTGGGCGTGGTTGCCGATCACCAGGTCCGCACCGGCGTCGATGGCCGCGTGGGCGAGCGTTTTCTGGCCCGCGAACGGCGTTGGGTCGTACTCGGTTCCCCAGTGCGGGAACACGATCACGACCTGGGCCCCGGCCGTGCGGGCCGCGGCGACATCGGCCTTGACGACCTTCGACGAGAGCTGCGCGCTGCCGGCCCGATCCGGACGCGCCGCGTAACCCTTGGCGATCGTGTCGTAGGCGAGGAAGGCGACCTTCACGCCGCCCGCGGCCAGGATCGTCGCCTTCCGGGCAGCGGCCAGGTTCTTGCCGGCGCCGCTCGCCGCGATTCCGTGCGCCTTCAGGTTCGCGATCGTCTGGAGGATCCCGACTCCGCCCGCGTCACGGATGTGGTTGTTGGCGATCCCCACCCAGTCGATGCCGGCGTGGGCGAGCCCGGCGATCAGCTTCGGGTCGGCCGAGAAGACGGTGCCCGACGTGTGGTACCGGAAGACGTTCGGGGCCGGGTTCTCGAAGTTCGCGATGGCGATGTCGGCGCCGTGGATGAGGGCTCGAACCGCGCCCGCGTTCCCGGTCCGCTTCGTGTACGGCAAATCCCAGCCGAGCGGCGAGCAGTCCTTGCAATGGCCGGTGATCTCGGCCGTCCCGCCGTCGAACGGGAAGTCGGCGCCCTTGCCCCGGATCTTGAGCGTCTGCGCCACGCCCCGGTCGAGCATGATGTCGCCGCCGGCGACGAGCGTCCACGAGGCGCCCGGATCGAAGACCGGCGTGTCGATCCGCTGCGGGAGGCGGGCCGTCAGGCTCCATGCCGCGGTCGTCTTGACCGCACCGACGCCGAACAGGAACCGGCCGCCCCAGCCGAGCGCCCGGACGGACGGACCCACGGCGTCTGCCCGGAGGACGCCGAGGCGCTTCCGGTTCTTGGCGAGGTCCCTCATCAGCGAGGCGGCATCCGGTGTCAGGACCAAGCCGTCGTCACCGGCCGGTCGGTCGACGCCGAGCCCGGCCAGGATCGCGTCCGCCTCGTTCTCGACCAGCTCGAGCGACTGCCATCGCGGGCTCGTGCCCGCGAGCGCAGCCCGAACGTCGTCGCCACCGATCCCTTCGACGGTCGTCCGGAACTGGGCGACCGGGACGATCGGGACGTCGGCGAGCATGGTGGCAACGGGCGGCTCGCTGGCCGGGGCGAGCGGCGACGGGCTCCACGTCGGCTGCTGCGACACCGTCGGCGAGCCGGCCGACGCGCTCGACGGCTGCGACGGCGCGACGGCGACCCCCGAAGAGGCATCGGGCCGACCGCGGCTGGCGTTCCAGACGACGCCCGACGCGAGCGCGACGGCGAGGACCGCCACGGCGGCGACGACGGGGAGGCGCTTCACGGCCGAAGGATGCCATGCGGTCGAAGGCCGCACGGACGACGATCCCGACCGGGAGCCGGGCAGAAAGACGCCCCGTCCGGGCGGGCGGACGGGGCGTGAGGGATGTGCTCGATGGCGGACCCGACCGGATTCGAACCGGCGATCTCCAGCGTGACAGGCTGGCATGTTGGGCCGCTACACCACGGGTCCGTGCGGCGAGTGCGGAGGATAGCAGGCTCGACCCCCGTTGTCGCCCGATCGGGCGACCCTATACTTCGGCGCCCGTGAACACCATCGACCTCCGCTCCGACACCGTCACCCAGCCCACCGACGAGATGCGCCGGGCGATGGCGGCCGCCGACGTCGGCGATGACGTCTGGGGTGAGGATCCGACCGTCAACGCCCTCGAGGAGCGCGCCGCCGAGCTCCTCGGCAAGGAGGCGGGCATCTTCGTCTCATCCGGGACGATGGGCAACCTCGTCTCGCTCATGGCCCACGTGCCGCGTGGCGGGGAGGTCATCGCCGGCGCCCAGAGCCACATCGTCCGAGATGAGGCCGCCGGCCACGCCGTCGTCGTCGGGGCGAGCGTCCTGCAGCTTCGCGATCGGCCCGACGGGACCCTCGATCCGGACGACATCGCCGGCGCCTTCCGCGACCCGAGCGACCCGCACGAGCCGATCACCAGCCTCGTCGCGCTCGAGAACGCCCACAGCCACTCCGGCAACCAGCCGATCGGGATCGCGGCCACGGCGCGCATCGCCGCGGTCGCCCACGGGCGAGGCGTGCCCCTCCACGTCGACGGGGCGCGGTTCTTCAATGCGGTCGTCGCCCTGGAGGTCACGGCGGACGAGCTGGCGGCGCCGGCCGACTCGGTGACGTTCTGCCTGTCGAAGGGCCTCTCCTGTCCCGCCGGCTCGGTCGTCGTCGGCGAACGAGGCGTCATCGCCCGGGCCCGCCGCGCCCGCAAGCTCCTCGGTGGGGGGATGCGTCAAGCCGGGGTCCTGGCCGCGGCGGGGCTGGTCGCGCTGCGCGATGGGGACGCCGGCATGATCACCCGGCTCGCCGACGATCACGCCAACGCCCGCCGGCTCGCCGAGCGCCTCGCCGAGGTGCCCGGTGTCGGCTCACCCGGGGACATCGCCCAGCCCGGAGGCGACGATCGGCTCGATCCGGCACGGGCAACGACCAATTTCGTCCTGTTCCGCGTGGCCGCCGATCGCGCCGCCTTCCTCGCAGCGACGGAGTCGCGCGGGGTCCGCCTCGACGGGTACCCGCATGGCCAGGTCCGGGCGGTGACCCACCACGGGATCATTGCAGCCGATGTCGATCGGGCCGTCGACGTGATCGCCGCGGCGCTCGCCGAGGTGCGCGGCGCCCGCGTGGCGGTGCCGTCCTGACGCCGCCCGCCGGCAAGAAACGCGCGCGTCGGCGACACTCGATCCGCCTGCTCCAGGAGGTTTCGTGACGCAGACCCTGCAGGACGTCGTCCTGACTCGTCCCGACCGAGCCGAGTCGGCCGGGCCCCTCGACGACCGCTTCTACGACCTCGTCGAAGCCCACTTCCGTGCGCTCGTCCGGCAGAACCCGCTGCTCGGGACGTATCTGGGCATCCACACCGAGGACCACCGCCTCGGCGACGGAAGTCGCGATGCGGTCCTCAGCGACCTGGAGGCCGAGCGACGCCACCTCGCCGCGATCGAGGCGCTCGACGACGAAGGCCTCTCGCCCGAGGTCCGCTTCGAACGGGATCTCGAGGTCCACAACACCCGCCGGAGCATCTTCGACACAACGGAGATCCGGACCTGGGAGCGGCGGTCGACCGCCCTCGACCTGATCGGCGACGGCCTCTTCCTCCTCTTCGCCCAGGACTACGCGCCGTTGCCGGTGCGGCTCGATTCGATCGCCAGCCGCCTCGAGGCGGTCCCCCAGTACCTGGCCGAATCGCGGACCCGTGCGGCCGTGCCCCAGGTCCGGGCCTGGCAGGAGCTCGAGATCGAGTCGGCCGCCGATCTGCCGAGCTTCTTCGGTGAGATCACGGCGGCCGCCGGGTCCCTCCCCGACCCGGAGCGCCGGCGACTGGAGCGCGCGGCGGACACCGCCCGAGCCGCGATCGCCGACTACGGGAGCTGGCTCAAGGAATCGCTCGCGCGCGGGACCGACGACTGGAGCCTCGGGCGGGAGCGCTACGACGAGCTGGTCAACCTCCGCGCCTTCGATGGGCTCGGCGCCGACGAGATCCTCCGGATCGGCGAGGACCAGCTGGAAACCCAGAAGGCCGCTCGCCGGCGGGCCGCGGCCGAGATCGACGATACGGCCGACGAGGCGACCGTCATCGACGGCCTCAAATCCGACCACCCGGCGACCTTCGCCGAAGCCCTCGAGGCGTATCGGACCGTCATGGTTCGGGCCAGGCAGCACCTGATCGACCACGAGATCGCAACGGTTCCGCCGGACGAGCGGATCGAGGTGATCGAGACGCCGGAGTACCTCAGCAAGGTCGTCCCCTTCGCGGCCTACTTCTCGCCTCCCAAATTCGACCCGAACCCGCGTGGCCTGTACATCGTCACGCCGTCTGTCGATCACGACCCGAACGCGATGCGCGAGCACAACTTCAGCTCGATCAGCAACACGAGCATTCACGAGGCGTATCCCGGCCACCACCTCCAGCTCGCGGTCGCGAACAGCCATCCGTCGCTGACGCGGCTCATCACCGACGCGCCCGAGTTCGTCGAGGGCTGGGGCATGTACTCCGAGCAGATGATGCGCGAGCAGGGGTTCGACGCCGCGCCGAACTTCCGGCTCAACATGCACACCGATGCGATCTGGCGAGCCTGCCGGATCATCCTCGACATCCGGATGCATCGCGGCGAGGTGTCGATCGAGGAAGCGATCGCCTTCCTGGCGGGCGAGACCAGCTTCGAACGCGCCAACGCCCGGGCCGAGGTCCGCCGCTACACCTACACCCCGACCTACCAACTGTCGTATCTCCTCGGGAAGGTGCTCCTCCTCCAGCTCCGCACCGACGAGCAGCGGCGGCTCGGCAGCGCGTTCTCGCTGCGCGAGTTCCACGACACGCTGCTGCGCAACGGGTCGCTGCCGATCAGCTTCCACCGGCGGCTCCTGCGCGAGCGTCTCGCCCGCGACGCGGCGCGAGGCGAGGGCCCGGACAGGGACGTCGGCAGCGGAGCCGCGCGGGCCGCTCGGACGTAGTGCAGGTCATCCCGGCGATCGATCTCGATCGCGGCCGCTCGCGCGTCGTCTACTGGCCGGGGGCGTCGACCGGCATCGGGGCGCCCACGGATCGCCCGGAGCGGATCGCCGAGCAGCTCGTGGCAGGCGGCGCCCGGCTGATCCACCTGGTCGACTTCGACGGCGCGCGGTCTGGCCGGCCGGAGAACCTCGAGGCCGTCGGCGCGATCGCGGCGAGGATCGCCGTTCCGCTCCAGCTCGCCGGTGGGGTCGACACCGCCGACGGGATCCGCCTCGCCTTCGCGGCCGGCGCGACGCGGGTCGTGACATCGATGGCGATCGTCGACGACCCGGATGGCCTCGCGGCCGCGCTCGAGGTGGCGGGCTCGTGGCTCGCCGTCGGCTTGGACCCACGGCCCGAACGGCTGGCTGCCTATCCCTGGCAGCGTGGTGGCCCACCGACCCTTGCCGGCGTCGTCGGGGAGCTGGCGGATCGGGGGGTCGTCCGGTTCGTCCTCGCCCATGGTGGCCGCGCGCCGGACCTCGCCGCGCTCGGCTCGCTCGGCGTCCGTCCCGACATCGACATCCTCGTCTCCGGCGGCGTCGCCGATCTCGACGGGATCCGCCGCCTGCGCGACGCGGGGATCGCGGGCATCATCCTCGGCGAGGCCCTGCTCTCCGGGGCGATCGACTTCAGTGCAGCCCTGGAGGCCGCCGCATGACCGACGACCGACGCCGCCCGGGCGGCAACGCCAGCCGCAGCGGCGCGACCGACGGTCCGATCCCGGCGTTCGACCTGTACGCGATCCTCGGCGTTCGGCGCGAGTCGACGCACCAGGAGATCATCGAGGCGATCGCCGCCCTCGATCGGCGGCTGCGGACGGCCGCGGCCCGCGATCGGCCGGGGGCAACGGCCCGCCTGAAGCGGCTGAACATCGCCCGCCACTGGCTCGCCGATCCGGCCCGCCGGCGCCGCTACGATGCGGCCGTCGCCGAGGGCGCGGCTGGAGCCGGCCGGGTGCCGGGCGGCCGTGTCGGCCCCGGTTCGGCGAGGCGCGGCTCCCGGAAAGGAAGCGGATCGTGGCTGACGCGACCCGCCACGCTGGCCGGCGCCGCGATCGTGGCGGCCGTCATCGCCTTCCTCGTCCTCCGCCCCGGCGGATTGGGCGGCGGCGCGACAGCCAGCGGATCCCCGAGGCCCATAGGATCCCCAAGCTCGTCGGTGAGCGGCAACGTCAACTTGGGGAGCGGCTCACCGGGAGCGAGCGGAACGAGCGGCGCCAAGGCCGGTTGCCCGACGAGCCAGCCGCCGGCCGCGCCGGCCGGCGAGAAGCGGGTCGCGACGATCCAGACCGCCAAGGGCTCATTCGAGATCACCCTCGACGCCGACCTGTCGCCGATCGCCGTCGGCAACTTCGAGACGCTCGCGTCGTGCGGCTACTACGACGGCGTCGTGTTCCATCGAATCGCCACGCTCCAGGACGGGACGCCGTTCGTCATCCAGGGCGGCGACCCGACCGGGACCGGCACGGGCGGCCCGGGCTACACGATCCAGGACGAGCCCGTGACGGCGAAGTACATCCGCGGGACCGTGGCGATGGCGAGGACGTCGGCGCCCAACTCCGTCGGGTCGCAGTTCTTCGTCGTCCTCGACGACAAGGACCAGGAGGTCCTCGCCAGCGCGAACACCTACCAGATCATCGGCTCCGTGACGAAGGGCATGGAGACCGTCGATGCCATCTACCAGGCCGCCGGCGGCCAGGAAAATCCGGCGAACCCGATCGCGATGGACAAGGTCACGATCGGCCCGCCGTTGACCGGCGGCGCTAGCCCGAGCGGAGGAACCCCATGACCAGCATCACGATCGCCACCGAGAAGGGCGACATCGATGTCGACCTCTTCACGTCCGACGCGCCGAAGGCGACGAAGAACTTCATGGACCTCGCGAAGAAGGGGTTCTACGACGACGTCGTCTTCCACCGAGTCATCCCGGGCTTCGTCATCCAGGCCGGCGACGGGCAGCACGGCAAGAAGTCGTCGCTGAACGCCGGACGCGTCGGGACCGGCGGTCCGGGCTACACGTTCGAGGACGAGCCGGTCAAGGGCGACTACGTCCGTGGTGCCCTGGCGATGGCGAACGCCGGCCCGAACACGAACGGCAGCCAGTTCTTCATCTGCCACCAGGACCTGACCGGCCGGCTGCCGAAGAACTACACGCTGTTCGGGCAGGTCACGAAGGGGATGGACATCGTCGACGCGATCGTGTCGGCCCCGCGGAATTCCCGCGACCTGCCCGACGAGCCGGTTGCGATCACCGGCATCACAGTTCACGACGACTGACGGGCTTCGCCGCAGGAATCGGGCTGGATTCGGGGAGGCTGCGAACGCGGCCGTAATGTGCCCGTAACGAACGTTAAGGAATTTACACCACGGCCTGCATCAAAACTCTTGTGCGCACGAGGGGGCACGAGTAGCATCGTGATGCGCTGCTGAGTCAGCCAAGCTGCCCCAGCACCAAGGTCATGGGTAGGTAGGGTCAGGGTAGTCGGTGCAGCCGACGTGATAGATGCCCTTGGCGCGTGGCGGGCGCCCGGTTCGCCGGGCTTTCACCGGGACAGCATCGAGGCCGGTCTTTCGGGACCGGCCTCGTACTATTCTCCAAGTCACTGCCGAAGCGGCGGATGCCTGCGTTGCTTCGTTCTCTCGATCAGCCCGGCAACGGCTCGACCGGGCTGACCAACCCGGTGGGAACGAGGGGCATCGCCCGAAGACGCCGGCCCGTCGCCCGATGGATCGCGTTGCCGATGGCCGGCGCGACGGCGATCAGCGGTACCTCGCCGCCGCCGGCCGATGGAATTCCGGCTCGGTCCACGAGGATCACCTCGATCGGCGGGACGTCGCTGAAGCGCGGGACGCGGTACGCGCCGAGTGAGCCATTGGCGATCCCGTGCGGGTCGAGTCGGACGGCCTCGAACAACGCCGGGCCGAGCGCCATCACCGTCGCGCCCTCGACCTGGCTCGTGAGGTTGGCCGCATCGACGATCTCGCCGCAGTCGAAGGCCGTGACGATCCGGGTGACGCGGACGACGCCGTCGGCGGTGACCGAGACCTCGACGCACGTCGCGACGCGGGCGTCCTTCTCGATCGATCCGGCGATCCCGAGCCCGCGCCTCGCTTCGTTTCCCGTGGCGGCCCTCGCCGTGCGGCCGGCCGTCCAGCCCGCGGCATCGGCGGCGGTGGCGAGGCACTCGGCGAGACGGTCGTCGTCCGCGTTGGCCAACCGGAACGCCAGCGGGTCGCGACCGAGGGCATCGGCGAGCTCGTCGATCGCGGTCTCGCGCGCAAACGTGTTGGCGGTCGCTGCCAGGCCGCGGTACGAGTCCTGGGGCAGCGGCGACGCCGCCGGCTGGTAGCGGAGTCGGCGACCCACGACGCGGTAGGGCAGTCGGATGGCCTGCGCGCCGGCATTGACGTCCAGGAAGTCCCACGCCAGGAGCGTTCCATCGGCCGCGGCCCCGGCTCTGACGTCGATGACCGCGGCCGGGCGAACGTGGCCGCGGACGAACTCGTCGGCCTGTCGCCAGCGGCAGCTGACCGGCCGCCCCGAGGCGCGGGCGAGGAGCGCGGCAGCGACGCCGGGTCCCGCGCCGTGCTTCCCTCCGAAGCCGGCACCCATCGGCGGGACGATGACACGAACGTCGTCCTCGTCCAGTCCGAGGGCAGCCGCGAGCTGTACCCGGGTCGAGAACGGCGTCTGCGTCGCCGTCCAGACGGTGACTCGGTCGGCCGCCCACGTCGCGAGGGCCGAGCGTCCCTCGAGCGGAACGTGGGCGACGTACGCCGTGGTGTACCTGGCCTCGACCCGGACGTCGCTTCGTCCGAAGGCCGCCTCGACGTCGCCGGCCGTCTCGTCGACGGGCGGATCCCACTCTTCACCGGCTGCCGGGTGGGCCCGAAGATGGGCGACGAGCTCGGCCTCGGGTGGCACGTCCGGCATCGCCCATTCGGCCTTGATCGCGGCG
>VBFG01000157.1 GCA_005882635.1 Chloroflexota bacterium
CCGTCTTCGGCGGGTCACTCGCGGTGGCCCTCGGGAGCGGCCCGGTCGTCGACGCGCTGCTCCTCTCCCTGGGGACGACGGCGATCAGCCTGGCCTTGACGATCGCGATCGCCGCGCCGCTGGCGCATCTCCTCGCGCGACGGCGGTTCCGGGGCGCTTCGATCGTCGAGGCGATCGTCGACCTGCCGATCGTCCTGCCGCCATCGGTCGCCGGCCTGGCGCTGCTGCTCGCGCTCGGGCGGCGCGGCGTCATCGGCGAGCCGCTGGCGACCCTCGGCGTCGAGATCCCGTTCACGACCGTGGCGGTCGTGATCGCCCAGATGTTCGTGTCGGCGCCCTTCTTCATCCGGGCGGCCCGGGCCGGGTTCGTGGGCGTGTCGCGCGACTACGAGGACGCGGCACGCGTCGACGGCGCGACCGAGCGCCAGGTGGCCTGGTCCATCACGGTCCCGCTGGCCGCGCCCGTCCTCGCATCGGGGATCGTCATGACGTGGGCGAGAGCGCTCGGTGAGTTCGGGGCGACGATCATGTTCGCCGGCAACTTCGCCGGCCGAACCCAGACACTCCCGCTCGTCGTCTACGGCGAGTTCCAGGCCGGCGACGTCGACGCCTCGGTCGCGGCTGCGGCGATCCTCATCCTGGCCGCGTTCGGGGTCCTCCTGGCCGTCCGCGGTCTGCGCTGGGGCCGCGCGCTCGATCTGCGCGGCGCGTGAGGCCCTTGCCCGGTCAGCGCCAGAGATAGACCGGGCGGTCCTCTTCGAGCGGCACCGGGCTCTGGACGGGGATCATGATCTCGACTCGTGGGACCAGGGTCGGGCCGACGTGGAGGACGTCCATCAGCGTCCCGCGTGGGTCGGCCTGGCCGGCGAAATGAGTCGCCCGGTCGCGCCACTCGTAGCGGATCGCCTCCCACAGGAACCGTCCTGCGGCGAGCCGGCCCGGCGCATGCCACACGAGGCTCAACTCGACCGTTCGGAGAACCCGGTCGGGCGGAACGATGGGCACGACCTTGGCGAGCAGCTCGAGCGGCTTGGGCACACGCTCGATGTGATCCTCCATCAGCTTGAACCGTTCGGCGACCGCGGCGCCGGCGAGGATCGTCCCGTCGTCGGCCACCGCGACGCGGTACTGGCGGATCACGCCGATCGACGTCGGTGCCAGGTAGGCGCGGAGCGTCGCCGGCGTCTGGCGCGGAAAGAGCTGGTATCCGTCGAGGAAGCCGTTGACGCCGGCGACGACGGCTTCGGCCTCGTCCCCGGCCATCGGGCGAACCTCGACGCCGCGACCTGAAGGCGGCCTGGGTCGCGCGCGGGCGATGACGACACGGACGGGTCCAAGAAGCTGGGTCGACCACCGACGGGCGGTCGCGAGCGAAGCAGTGTTCGTGACCTGGACCCCGGTCGCGATGACGCCTTCGGCGCCGAAGCGGCGCCGGGCCTCTCCGATCCGCCACTCGGCCAGTCGCGAGCCCAGGCCCTCCCGGCGGACGTCCTCGCGCACCTTGAGGTTCGCCAGATGCGCGCTCGGCCGGAGCTGACCGTTGACCGCGACCTCGTCGATGTAGGCCGTGGCCATGCCTACCAGGCCTTCGGCGCCAGCCGAGGTCGCGACGACGCCGAACAGGCTCGGATGCTCGGCGACGAGAGCCTGGTAGACATCGTGCCGGTAGTGTGTCGTGATCGACATCGCCGTCGTGTGCGCTTCGTTCCGCATCAGAACGTCCATCGCCGGCCCATCGGACGGTTCCATCGGGCGCAGCGTGAAGTCGGCCATCGATCAGGCCCGGTCGTAGACCTCGGGATTGACCGGAGTCGGGAGGCGCTCGCCGCGGACGCCGGCCAGCAGGTTCGCCGCCGCCATCTCGGCCATCTTGCCGCGGGTCGCTCGGGACGCCGAGGCGATGTGGGGCACGATCAGGCAGTTGTCGAGGCCGACCAGCGGGTGGTCCATCGGGATCGGCTCAGGATCGGTGACGTCCAGGCCGGCGGCAAAGATCGTGCCGGCCTTGAGGGCAGTGGCGAGCGCCGCGCCGTCGACCACCGGGCCACGCGACGTGTTGACCAGCACCGCCGTCGGCTTCATCCACCCGAGCTTCTCGGCGTTCATCAGGCCCTTCGTCTGGTCGGTCAGGTTGACGTGGAGCGTCACGAAGTCGGACCGCGGCAGGAGCTCCTCGAGTGGCAGGAACGTGGCGTCGTGCTCCGCTTCGACGGCCGCATCTGCGCGATGGACGTCGTGGTACAGGACCGTCATCCCGAAGCCGCGCGCCCGCTTCGCCATCGCCTGGCCGATCCGCCCGAAGCCGACGATCCCGATCGTCGCCCCGTGGACGTCCGGACCGAGGAGCAGCAGCGGGCCCCACGTCTTCCAGTTCCCGGCGCGGACGTAGCGGTCGCCCTCGGGCAGCCGCCGTGCCGCCGCCATGAGCAGGGCGAACGCGAGGTCGGCCGTCGTCTCGGTCAGCACGCCCGGCGTGTTCCCGGCCGGGATGCCGCGCCGGGTGACGGCCGGCACGTCGATGTTGTCGAAGCCGACGGCGTAGTTCGAGACGACCTTCAGCTGCGCCCCGGCGGCGTCGAGGAATTCGTCGTCGACCTTGTCCGTGAGGAGCGTCAGGACGCCGTCGCAGCCGCGGATCGCCTCCAGGAGCGCCGCTCGCGGCGGCGGCAGGTCGTCTTCCCAGACCCGCGCGTCACAGGCGGCGAGGATCGGCTCGATGCCGTCCTCGGGGATGCGCCGCGCGACGAAGACCTTCGGGCTCCCGGCCATGGCCGGGCTACCGCGCCGAGCCGGCGATCGCGGCCTCCGCCGACCGGGCCCCGACGAAGTCGCGGATCCGGTCGAGCGCCTTCGACAGGTTCGCCCGCGAGTTCGCGTACGAGATCCGGATGTGGTTCACGCCGACGCCGCCGAACGCGGTGCCGGCGAGGACGCAGACGCCGACCTCCTGGAGGAGGCGGTCGGCCAGCTCCTTGCCGGTGAACCCGGTGCCGGCGATGTCGGGGAAGACGTAGAACGCGCCCTTCGGCGACAGGCAGCGGACGCCCGGGATGTCGTTCAATCCGTCGACGACGAGGTCCCGGCGAGCGCGGAACTCCTCGACCATGTCGTCCATCGGGCCCTGCGGGCCGCGGATCGCCTCGACCGCCCCGACCTGGGCGAACGTCGGCGCGCACGAGATCGTGTTGATCACGAGCTGGCCGTACATCTGGATGAGCGACGGCGGCACGATCGCGTAGCCCAGCCGCCAGCCGGTCATCGCGAACGTCTTGCTGAACCCGTCGAGGACGATTGTCCGCTCGGCCATGCCGGGCAGCGACGCGATCGACACGTGCTCCTCGCCCTCGTACAGGATCCGGCCGTAGATCTCGTCGGCCAGGACGACGAGGTCGTGGCGCGTGGCCAGGTCGGCGATGGCTTCGAGGTCGGACCTCGTCAGCACGCCGCCGGTCGGGTTGGCCGGCGAGTTGATCACGAGCATCCGGGTCCGCGGCGTCACGAGCGAGGCGAGCTCGTCGAGGTCGATCCGGAAGTCGTGCTCCATCCGGATCGGCACCGGGAGCGGCGTCCCGCCCACGAACCGCGTCAGCGACTCGTAGATCGGGTAGCCGGGATCCGGGACGAGGACCTCGTCGCCCGGGTCGACCAGCCCGAGGATCGCGTACAGCATCACGCCCTTGCCGCCGACCGTGACGAAAACGCGGTCTGCCGTCACGGGAAAGCCCTTGCGGGCAGTGGCGTCGTCGGCGATCGCCTCGCGGAGCTGCGGGATGCCCGGGTACGGCGCGTAATGGGTAACGCCCTGGTCGAGCGCGCGCTTCGCCGCGTCCCGGACGTTCGCCGGGGTGTCGAAATCGGGCTCACCGATCTGGAGGTGGATGATGTCGCGGCCGGCCGCCTCGAGGGCCCGCGCGCGGGCCGACACCTCGAACGCCGTCTCCGTCCCGATGTTGCTCATGCGTTCGGCAAGTCGCATGGGTCTCTCCTTGGAGGGGCTCTGCAGTGTAGGTTCGTCGCGGTGCTGGCGCGCGCCGGATTCCGCGGTCCGCTCATGGCGCCGTCCCGTCGGTCCGGCCTTCGCTGCCGCTGCGCCGGTTCGGCCGGTACTGCCGCCCGTTCCGCGGGAGCGGGCTAGACTTCCCGCGTGACCCGATTCTTCGACCTCGATGAGGCGAACGGGACCCTGCCCGAGGTCCGGACCATCCTCGAATCGCTGCGCGACCAGCGAGCCGAGCTGATCCGGCTCCGCGACGAGGTCCTCGCCAAAGGCGCGCTCGACGAGGCACCGAGCGAAGAGGAGCGGAGCGACGCGCCGGCCGAGGCGAACGTCCGGGGCGGCGGCCGCCGGCGGCCGCATGAGGCGCCATCGGAGACGCCGTCCGAGGGCCCGTCCGACGACGCGGCCGGCGACGCCATCGACACCGACATCCGGATCCTCCGCCTGCGGATGCAGGGCGTGATCGATCGGATGCAGGCGGGCGTCGTCCGGATCGACGAGCTGGGGATCACCCTCCGCGAGATCGAGACCGGCCTGATCGACTTTCCGGCCCTCGCCAGCGGGCGCCAGATCTGGCTGTGCTGGCGGCTCGGCGAGGACGACATCGGCTGGTGGCACGAGCTGAGCGACGGGTTCGGCGGCCGCCGGACGCTGGCCGAGCTGACGTGATCCGCGACGCGACGGGCTCGCGTGGAACCGTTCTCCAGGGCGGCCGACAGAAGGCATATCGGCCGCTTCCAGCGGACGAGCGTCGGCGGGCGTTCGAGGCGGGCCTCGCCGCGTATGAGCGGGGCGACTTCTTCGAGGCCCACGAGATCCTCGAGCCAGCCTGGATGGGCACCGACGACATCGCCGAGCGCGACCTCTACCAGGGCCTGATCAAGCTCGCGGCAGCCTATGTCCACGGGGTCCGTGGCAACCCCGCCGGGATTGCCCGGAACCTGGTCGGCGCTCGCGAACGCCTCGCTGCCGCGGTTGGTACCGGGGCCGAGGCTTCGTCCGGTGTGGACGTGGCGGCGCTCGTCGCGTCGATCGACGACCGGCTCGCGAGGCTCGCCGCGGATCCGTCCGACGGGTCGGTGGAGGCGCCGGCCTTGCCGAGGAGGGCTGGATGAGCGGACCGGCCGGGATTCCGTCGATCTCGCCGCGCGACGCCGCCGCGGAGGTCGACGCCGGGCGCGAGGACCCGAAGGGCCCGCTCCTCGTCGACGTCCGCGAACGCGACGAGTTCGTCACCGAGCGGGCGTCTGGCGCCGTCCTCGCGCCGATCTCGGAGTTCGCCGCGCGGCACGGCGAGCTGCCACGGGATCGGCCGCTGCTGATGATCTGCCAGTCCGGGAGCCGGTCGGCATCTGCCACGATGTTCCTGCTCCAGGGCGGCTGGACCGACGTCCGGAACGTCGAGGGCGGCACGACCGCCTGGGCTCGGGCGGGACTGCCGACGCGCCACGGTGAGCCAGAGAAGGGTGAGGGCGAGCTGCCAGGCTGAGCCTTGAACCGGTTCGAGGCGGCGCGCCATGCCTAGCGACCGCGAATATCACCGCCACTGCTATCTCCGGGGGCAGAGCGGCAACAAACCGCGATCCGGACGCATGAGAGACCGGAATCC